>NZ_LR134327.1:1669395-2003274 GCF_900636915.1 Aggregatibacter aphrophilus ATCC 33389
TTTTTTTACTTCGATTAGCGGTCATCAACGGTTCAAGTTCGGTAACACAACGATGATAATGAACTGTTTTGCGGTGTTCTTCCAATGCTGCTTCGTTCATATACACTTCATAAGCGTAAAAACGGGTTCTTACATCGGGATCACGCAATACGTCAAAACGCAAATTCCCTGGTTCTTGTCGCGTTCCCAGATGATTTCGTTTAAATACTTCTAAAAACTCCTGTTCTTTTCCTTCCTTAATATTAATTTCCACCAACATTGCAAACATAATAAACTCCTTAATTGCAAAAGAATGAAAAGTAAAAGATGTCCTCCCTCCGAATAGGGAGGAATCTGATTAAACTATGCGTTTTTTTCGTGCAGATACAGCTGATAGGCCTTTTCTGTATTTTCTCCGCCATGAACAATGGCATGAACCGCTTTTAACATGGCAATCGGTGCTTCGGATTGGAAGATATTACGTCCCATATCCACGCCGGATGCGCCTTGGTCAATGGCTTTATAACACATATCCAAAGCCTCTTGCTCCGGCAATTTTTTGCCACCGGCAATTACTATTGGCACCGGACAGCCTGCAGTAACACGCTCAAAACCGGTATCGACATAATAGGTTTTGATAATATGTGCGCCCATTTCTGCTGCGATACGGCTTGCTAAGGAGAAATAACGCTGATCGCGTGCCATATCCTTACCGACTCCCGTCACCGCCATGGTTGGCATACCATAACGAGTACCTTGATCGACCAATTGGATAATATTTTTGATGGATTGGTGTTCATATTGCGAACCAATATATACCTGCGCCGTCATAGCGGAAACATTTAAGCGTAAAGCATCTTCCACACACACCGCTACCGCTTCGTTAGATAATTCGGTGAGAATAGAATTTGCCCCAGAAGCACGAAGCACAACCGGTTTTCGGGTTGCCGGCGGCACAACGCTGCGCAAAATTCCGCGGGTACACATCAACACATCGGTATATTCAAAGAGCGGTGCAATATGCAGATCAATACGTTCCAACCCTGTCGTCGGCCCTTGAAAATACCCATGATCGAATGCCAGCATAATAGTTCTGCCGGTTTTCGGATTAAAAATATTAGCTAAGCGGGATTGCATTCCCCAATCCAACGCCCCCGCGCCTTTTAAATAAAAGGCCTGATTGGTTTGTGGTCTATCCAAACCAAAGTCTTTGCCATCTCTGATATCATCTAAATCTGCCATTGAATACTCTCCTCACTAAAAATTGTAATTATCGATATTGTCCTTGGTAAACACGACACGTTCAGGCAATAAAATAATGCCGTTGCCATCCGCTTCATATTCATAGCCTTGCACTTTATTCGGTGATACTTCAATAGTGCCGATACCTTGTACGTTTAATTTATCGCCCACATTTAATTTTTCACCTTTAAGCAACGCATTGGCGGCAGCCACAGAAATTTTGCCTTGTTGCACCACATCCCATAAGCCAAATTGTTTCACCGTACCGCGTTTCACATAAGGGCGCATCACATTCGGTGTACTGAATCCAACGATGACTACAGAATTCACTTTCAGATTTTCTGCAGCTTGCGCAGCCGCCGGCAAGGCGTTGGCGTCTGGTGCAATAATCGCATCTAAATCCGGATAGGCTTTTAAAATACCTTCGGCGGTTTGCAGGGATTTAATTGCATCGTTGTAACCGAATTGGGTTGTTACGATTTCCCATTCAGGATAATCTTTGGCAATTTTTGCTTTTGCTTCTTTCACCCATTGGTTTTGGTCGGTTACGGTCGGGCTGGAATAGAAAAATGCCACTTTGGCTTTCGGTTTACTGATTTGATTAGCAACCATATTCACCAACATAGAACCTAACTGTTCCGGTGTCCCTTGGTTAATGTAATGACTACGACATTCCGGTTTGGTGTCGGAGTCCCAAGTCAGCACTTTGACGCCTCGTTTCATAGCCCGTTGTAAGGTGGAACATAACCCATCAGGAGAAACCGCAGACACAACAATGGCGTTATAGCCTTGGTTAACGAAGTTATTAATCAATTGCACTTGGTTGGAAACGCTTGGCTCGGTTGGTCCATCATAAGTGACATTCACGCCTAAGGTTTTTCCCATTTCGGCAGCACCTTGCCCGCCGCTGGTAAAGAAACCGACTCCCACCAATTTAGGGATAAAGGCGATACGGTCGGCGGCCTGTGCGGTTGCTACCACAGATAAGCCGAGTAACACGGAAAGTGCGGTGATTTTTACGCGTGTTTTCATAAGACGTTCTCCTCTCAGTTGAGTTTTCCATAATTAATCTACTACTGCCTGACGTTCGGTCCGTCGGCGGATCCATTGCATGATGGCAGCGTAATGCAAACTGATGGATTTGCCGATTAACACGATAATAAGTAATGCGCCCGATAACGCACCGGAAATTTCATTGGAAATACCAATCATCTGCAAACCTTGTTGCAAATAACCGATAAGCATAGCGGCGATTGCCGTGCCGATAATAGAGCCGGAACCTCCATAAATATTTGCCCCACCCAATACCACTGCCGTTAATACGGGCATTAAGAGCGAACTCCCTAAATCGGAACGGGCAGAACCAAAATAAGACACCAACAGCACAGCAACAAAAGCGGCAATAATGCCGATAAAGGAATAAATCAGAAACAAAGTGCGACGAATAGGCACAGCGTTGTAACAGGAAGTGCGTTCACTTTGCCCAATTAAGAAGGTGCTTCTGCCAATGGTCGTTTTGTGCATTAATAACCAAAACATCAGTGTCATTAACAGAAAATACAGAATTGGTGTTGGGATATCAAATAAGGTTTGATTAGCAAAATCCAGCAAGACATCAGGAAATCCGCCAATGCCTTCATAACCTGTGGCACCGGCAAAACCGGATAATAATAACGCTCCTCCGCCGAACAAATACATGGTACCAAGCGTAATCACCAGCGGATTCACTTTGGTATAAAGAATCAAGCCGGCATTAATTAAACCGCATAACGCACCGACCGTAAAGGTCAGTAGAATTGCCAACATCAACGGCACATCTGCTTTAAACAATACGCCTAAAGTAATAGCACATAAGCCAACGGTGGAACCGAAAGAGATGTCCATACCTCCGCTCACGATAATCATGGTCAACGGCAAAGCAAGCATGCCGATATAAATAAAATCACTGGTGCTGTATAACAAGACATTCAGATCCAGCATACGTGGGTTAAAAGCGCCAAACCCAAAAATTTCGATGATGGCCAAACATAATAACGCTAATTCCCAACCGTGTTTTTTCAATGCCAACATAACCATTCTCTCCCTATTTCGACCGCATTTTGACTTCAACGCCATCGGAATTTTCTTCTTTCAAGAAACGGGCATAGCGTTGTAATTTCAAATTATTAGCGATCATCACGCGAATGCGCCCATCGAAGACCAACACTGTCAACAGCACAATTCCTGCAACAAAATTATTCCAATATGCCGGCACTTTGAGCAGTACTAAAATCGTATCGATTTGAATTAAGAAATAAGCGCCAAGCACCGCACCGATTAGATTACCTGCCCCACCAAGCAAACTGATACCGCCTAACACGCAAGCGGCAATAGCTTTCATTTCTAAGCCATTACCGGTGGAATTCGGCACAAAACCGATTTGTGAGGCAAAAACAATACCCGCTAGCGCTGCCGTCATACCATTTATGGAAAAAGCGACAATTCTCACCCAATCAATATGCACTCCAAGTTGCATTGCCCCTTGCAGATTATCGCCGACCGCATAAAAATTACGTCCGGCAGGTAACTTGGTTAAGAAGTAATAGGCGGTAAGAATCAGAATAAGCAGTACCCAACCGATGGGGGAAATATGTAAAAAAATGGGTTCGGATAAGGTTTTTAGCTGTTGTGGCAAACCTTCAATCCATTTCCCGCTGGTAATTAACAGCATAATGCCTTTATATAACCCCAATGTCCCTAAAGTCGCTACAATGGCAGGGATACGCAACGTTGTGACCAATACGCCATTTAACAGCCCTGCAGCCAAACCGCAGCATAAGGTAAGCAGAAAGGCAGAAGTTAAGTCATAACCCGAGTTTAACAGGCTGCCGACAATTACCGCACTCAGTCCCATGGTGGATCCCACGGAAACATCAATATTGCGGGTTAAAATCACAAAAGTCGCCCCAATTGCCAACAGAATCACAATTTGGGCAGAGCTAAAAACCATGGTTATTGTTTGTAAATGAAACCCGTTGCCCACAAACCCCAACAATAAAAATAACAATCCAATAGCAATGAGAATGGTCAGTTCACGGTTATCTTGAATGAGTTTCAACATTAATTTCCACATCCCCTTCTCCTTATGTATGTGAACTGCCGAACGCCATTTGCATAATGCGGTTGGTATTAATCGCCTCACCGATTAACGAATCACTGATTTGTCCGTCATGCATCACCAATACCCGTTGGGACATTTTCTCAATTTCTTCTAAGTCGGAAGAAATAAACAAGATTGCGACATTCTGCTTGGCAATATTCTTGATCAATTGATAAATATCGGCACGCGCGCCTACATCGACTCCGCGAGTCGGTTCGTCCACGATTAACAATGCAGGATCCGCCTCTAAACATTTGGCAATCAAAACTTTTTGTTGATTCCCGCCGGATAAGGTTCTGGCTGCTTGCTGCTTATCACTGAATTTAATTCCAATCGCGCGATGATAACGTTCTAAAATGGCACTTTCCTTTTTCGTATCTAACCAGAATCCCATGTTGTTATAGGTCAATCCACACACATTCCATGTCAGTGGTGAGTCCAAATATAACCCTGAGGCTTGGCGGTCTTCCGGCAAATAAACAATGCCCTGCTCCAACCGTGCTTTGGTATCGCAATCACTGATCTCATGAAAATTAAAAAAAATCTGACCGCACTTTTGTTTTCGTAGGCCATACAGGGTTTCTGCAAGTTCGGTACGCCCGGCTCCCACCACGCCTGCCAAGCCTAGAATTTCACCGGGATAAATGTCGAAGGAAATATTTTTAAACCCCTCTCCTGTCAGATTAACGACTTTCAGAATCGGTTTATCATTACGCTTTATTCGATGGTGGCCGGGCAATTCCAGCCACAATTTTTGGCTTTCGGTGAGTTGGGCATTTTTAGCTTTCGGGGTAATCGCGGTGATTACTTCGTCTTTATTTAATTCGGCGGTTTTACCGCTTAAGGCGATGTAACCGTCACGCATAACACTAATGCGATGAGAAATTTTCCACACTTCAGGCAATTTGTGCGAGATGAAAACAATCCCGACGCCTTTATCCAGTAAGGATTGGATTTTTTTAAATAAATTCTCCGTTTCAATAGGTGTTAGTGAAGCGGTCGGTTCATCTAAAATCAAAATGGATGCATTACGCATGAGTCCCCGCATAATCTCTACCAGCTGTTGATCTGCCACTTCTAATAAACCGGCAGGCATTTCTAACTTCAGATGAGAATTTAATTCACGCAAAAGTGCGGTCAGTTTTTCCGATGTTTTTTCGTTGCGGGGCAAACCGAACAGAATATTTTCTTTCACCGTTAAATTTGGAAATAACAACGGTTCTTGCGGCACCAGATAAATGCCAAGCTGATGGGCTTTGTTCGGCGACAGCTTATGTTGCAATGTGCCATGAATGAGCAATTCACCACTATCTTGTGGCTGAATACCGGCAATGATTTTAACCAGCGTAGATTTGCCCGCACCATTGCCGCCCAATAAGGCATGCACTTCACCTGCGTATAAAGAAAAATCAATTGCTTTTAATACTTCCACACCGGAAAAAGATTTACTGATATTTCGGGCGGAAATTAAACATGGCTGTTCAGAAACTTGAGTTTGCATTTTACCCACCATACACATTGAACAAATGTATTTTATATAAAACATTTTTTCAGAATGTTATGTGTAATCTTTAAAAATTTCTGCGAGCCTGATCACAAATTTGGATCGAAAGACAAGAGTATTGTTACTTTTTTCTAAAAAAGTGATCTTCGTCATGCTTTTACAAAAAAGCGAAAGGAACAATTGATAATAAGTAAAAACAAATGAATAATGATGCTCAATCAGCCACAAAAATTAAAATAAAAAAACATGAATGAACTAACATCAAATCAACAAGAATTTATTCAAACCATTAGTGAAGAGGATCTGTTGGCGAGAATCGCATGGTTCTACTATCACGACAACCTAACCCAAAGCGAAATTGGCGATAAATTAAAATTACCGCGTTTAAAAGTCTCCAGACTGCTGGAGAAAGGTCGGCAATCCGGCATTATCAAAGTGCAAATTAATTCCCGTTTCACCGGTTGTTTGGAGTTGGAAGAGGCATTGCAACAGTATTTTAATCTGAAACATATTCGTATTTTGCCTGCCTTGCCACAACATGAAATTAATGAGCGCTTGGGTGTTGGCGCGGCGCAAATGTTAATGTCGTTACTCAAACCGAATCAAATGTTGGCAATCGGATTTGGCGATACCATCATGAAAACATTGAAATATGCCAACGAATTTATTACCCACAATGCCATAAAACTGATTACCTTATCCGGTGGCGTTGGGCCCTACATGAAAGGTATCGGTCAATTGGACGGTTCTTGTTCCGTCAGTATTATTCCGGCACCGTTGCGGGCCTCATCAACGGAAGCGGCAAGGCTTTTTAAACGGGAATCTTGCGTCCGGGATATTATGTTGGCGGCCTGTAGCGCCAATGCAGCAATTGTCGGTATCGGAGCCACCCGCCAAAAGGGGCAGGCAACACTACTGCGTTCCGGCTATATTACGGAAGAAAAACAACAGATTATCCGTAGCCAAGGCGCAGTCGGTGATATTCTCGGCTATTTTATGCGCAAAGACGGCTGTTTACAGCCCGATATGCCCTTACACGAGGAATTAATTAGTGTGCCGTTGGAAAATCTCAAGAAAATTCCAAATGTTATTGGGATTGCGGGAGGTGAAGACAAAGTGGAAGCAATTTTAAGTGCATTGTATGGAAAACATATTAATTCATTGGTAACGGAAGAAAACACGGCTCGGATGATGTTAGCGCAGTTAGTTTAGCGAAAGGTTTTGAATAAGAGCGATTTTCTTCCTAAATAACAGGAGGAAATGATGAGTCATCAAGCAACTTATTTAATGGCATTGGACGCAGGTACCGGCAGTGTTCGTGCAGTCATTTTTGATTTAAATGGTAACCAGATCACCGCCGCACAACGGGAATGGACGCATTTCTCTGATCCGAATATCCCCGGCTCAATGGAGTTTGACCTGGCCAATAACTGGCAACTAACCTGTGAGTGTATTCAACAGTCGTTAACCAAGTCTCAAATTCAGCCGCAACAAATCGCCGCAATATCCACCTGTTCCATGCGTGAAGGCATTGTGCTTTATGACGAACATAAAACGCCGATTTGGGCTTGTGGCAACGTTGATGCTCGTGCGGTGGAAGAAGTAAAAGAATTAAAAACCCTATATAACTATACTTTTGAGCAACAACTCTATTCGATATCCGGGCAAACTCTAGCGCTTAGCGCCGTTCCCCGTTTACTCTGGCTTGCCCATCACCGTCCGGATATTTATCGTCAAACAAAAGCCATCTCCATGATTAGCGATTGGTTGGCATTTATGTTAAGTGGTGAACTCGCGGTTGAACCTTCCAATGCCGGCACAACAGGAATGTTAAACCTGAAAACACGTCAATGGTCTCCCGAGTTACTGGATATGGCGGGACTCAATGCCAATATTCTAACGCCTGTTAAAGAAACAGGAACCTTATTGGGTAAAGTCACGACGCAAGTTGCTAATCAAACCGGCTTGCAGGAAGGTACACCGGTCGTTGTTGGTGGGGGGGATGTGCAACTTGGTTGCATCGGTTTAGGTGTCACCGAACATGCTCAAACAGCAGTTATCGGCGGTACATTTTGGCAACAAGTGGTTAACCTCCCTCAAGCGGTAACCGACCCCGAAATGAATGTGCGCATCAATCCGCATGTGATTCCTCCATTAGTACAAGCGGAATCTATTAGTTTTTTCACCGGATTAACCATGCGTTGGTTCCGCGATGCCTTTTGTGAAGAGGAAAAAAGATTGGCCGAGCGCTTAGGCGTGGATGCTTACAGTTTACTGGAACAAATGGCAGAACGTGTACCAGTTGGAGCTAATAATGTCATTCCGATTTTCTCCGATGCGATGCATTTTAAATCTTGGTATCACGCCGCACCGTCTTTCATTAACATCTCTATCGATCCAGATAAGTGCAATAAAGCCGTCTTATTCCGTGCATTAGAAGAAAATGCCGCGATTGTATCTTCTTGCAATTTGGAGCAGGTTCAAAAATTTTCCGGAGTTAAACTAACCTCTATCGTCTTTGCCGGAGGCGGTTCGAAAGGCAAGTTATGGAGCCAAATTTTAGCGGATGTCACCGGCTTAATCGTGAATATTCCAGTTGTCAAAGAAGCAACTGCATTAGGTTGCGCCATTGCGGCCGGCGTTGGGGTTGGACTCTACTCTTCTTTAGCCGAAGCCGGTAAGAAATTAGTGAAATTTGAGCGACAACATCAACCAAATTCGGAAAATCATGCTTTATACCAAGTGCATAAAAAGCAATGGGTCAATATTTATAAAAGACAGCTACAACTGGTTGATAGCGGGTTAACAACCTCACTTTGGAAAGCGCCCGGTATATAATTCCGGCTATTCATAACGAAAAAAATCGTAGAGACAAAATCTCTACGATTTTTTATTAGGCAATGACTAAGTATAAATTCATTGCAAAAAATGACCGCACTTTTGCCTTATTTCCTAAGCCACCAATTCTGTTTGCATATAGGTTAAGCGATCAAGATTAGTGATAAAACGGCTTAGATCTTGTTCTTCCGGTTTATGGATGTAAGACACTTCACCTAATAACGGTGCATCAATTTTTTGCTTTAAGGTCTCAATAATTTCAGCGTAATAACCTAAACAAGGGTTAATGCGATTAGCAACCCAACCTAATAATGGCAAACCGCAATCAAGAATTGCTTTTGCCGTCAGCAATGTGTGATTGATACACCCTTCTTTAATACCTACAACCAAAACAACAGGCATATTATGCTCGGCAACCCAATCGGCGAAACTATAATCTTTGTTAATCGGTGTCAGCCAACCAAAAGCCCCTTCCACCAAAATAGACTGATAACATGAAGATAAACGTGTCAAATCAGCATTTAATTTACTAATTTGTACCCGTTTACAATTTTCCGTCAGAATTGGCATAGAGTGTAAAAAGGTATAGCTGTTAATGTCTTCATAGCTTACATTTTCTTTGGTGCTATGCATTAAGGTGAGCACGTCGGAATTATCCTTGGCATCATAATCATCAGTGGCGAGTTTTTGGTAATCGGGATAAACGATATCTTCTTGCCCATAGGCAATGGGCTTATAACCGACAATTTGTACGCCAGCTTTTTGAAGTGCCTGCATAATTGCGCGACTAACGACGGTTTTGCCGACATTGGTGTCTGTACCCGTAACAAAAAAACTACTCATTGTCTTCCTCTTTCTCATACTAGTGGCAGAATTCTAAGGGAAATTCCAATGAGTAATATTGAGCTAAAACAAAAATTGATAGATTTCTCTTATTTTTATTCGTTTTTTACCAAATAAGTCAACAAACTCCCATCATAAATCCCTTGTTTAATCGCGGCACCAGCAACAATCGGGCTATTCCATTCGTATTTACCGGTAATCACTTCCACGGGAGCTTCTTTGTTCGATAAATAGGCAGATAATTTGTGATTTAGTTGTTCAAGAAAAATGTCTTTAACTACCAATAAGCCGGAATTCAACATAACTCTTTGTGCAGAGAAAATATTAACCAAATTCATTAAAATATAAGCAAAACAATCTGTTATATGGTCTAAAATGCGCAATGCATTTCTTTCGTTTTGTTTAATTTGTTCACATAAGAATTTTATTTTGTCAGAATTATTGGTGAATATATTATTCGGATATAAAGCGTCCACAAGTTGCACAATGGCGCGATGTGTAATTTGATGCTGCACTTGATAGCGTTTAACTTCAGGCAGATCATGATTCATCAGTGCCTGTAGTTCGTTTAGTCTTGGCACGATCAAATGATCAATATTCACCCGCTCCTGTTCACGATTAAACAAAACTTCACCCTGTGACAATACGCTAAGATTGATTTCCTCATCCAATTGTATGAATAACACATCGTCACAATTAATGACATTGCCTAAAGTCGATTCGGCTAATAACCAGGTTTTAAAATATTCGGTAATTAAAATCGGCACTTTGAAATAAGGTTTAAATAAGGTTTTTAAATCCAAATGTTCAAATTTCGTATGGCCCAATTTAATTAAACAACCCTCCTTATCCAATTCACCGCCGACAGTAACAGAAAAAGTAATGGGCCTCGCCAATGCATGACTTTCTGCAAGAAATTGTTTCAAACTTCGCACTAAAAACTTATCTAAATGCTGTAAGTCGTTTTTTAATAAAGGAAAAATGTATTGTTCGATAATCGCACCGTCTAGTTCGCTTAGGATGATTTCAAACCGATCTTCCATTAAGGTGGCGCATAAAGCCTGCCAATAAAATGGAGACACACATAGTGCAATGGCAGGACGTCCGCGTACATCCGTTGTACGCACTGTTTTTTCCATAACTAAACGTTCTTCAATTAAGGTTCGGCTTAAGGAAGTGATGGAGGCCGGCGCCAAGCCGGAAAGTTTTGATAACTCAATGCGGGAAATTTCTTCAAATTGTTCAATTAGTCGGTAAATTTTACCTAATTGGATTAAACGTAATGGGGTTTTTTCTTCCTTTCTCATCAAATAATTCCATATTGTTATAATAATTAATTTACTGAAATTATTTATACCAGTTCGTTTTTTTTACTCAAGTGCTTTACATTAAATCTGCGTCTCACATCACAAAAATAAAAACTTCCGATACGCTTTGGCAATTATTCTAACTTGAGGTAAACTAACGCGGTTTATGAAAATGCATTAATTTTGAGGTATATATGACGAAAATTGCATCAATTGTAGATGTACTACAAGGCAAAATTGCAATTGGCGAAAAAGTGACTGTGCGCGGTTGGGTGCGCACCCGTCGCGATTCCAAAGCAGGCCTATCCTTTCTTGCCGTTTATGACGGTTCTTGCTTCGCACCAATTCAAGCTATCGTAAATAATGACATCACCAATTATGAATCTGAAGTGTTACGTTTAACCGCCGGCTGTTCCGTTATTGTGACAGGGACAGTGGTTGAATCCCCGGCTGAAGGACAAGCCGTTGAGTTACAAGCGGAAAATGTAGAAGTTGCCGGTTGGGTGGAAGACCCGGAAACCTATCCGATGGCAGCCAAACGCCACTCTATCGAATATCTACGCGAAGTAGCACACTTGCGTCCTCGCACAAATATCATTGGTGCCGTTGCACGTGTTCGTCACTGCTTAGCACAAGCCATTCATCGTTTCTTCCACGAGCAAGGTTTCTATTGGGTTGCCACCCCGTTAATCACCGCTTCTGATACAGAAGGCGCAGGTGAAATGTTCCGAGTTTCCACCTTAGACTTGGAAAACTTGCCACGCACAGACAAAGGTGCGGTGGATTTTAGCGAAGATTTTTTTGGTAAAGAATCGTTCTTAACCGTATCCGGCCAATTAAACGGTGAAACTTATGCTTGCGCATTAAGTAAAATCTATACTTTGGGGCCAACATTCCGCGCCGAAAACTCAAATACTACGCGCCATTTAGCGGAATTCTGGATGATTGAACCGGAAGTGGCTTTCGCAACACTCGCCGACAACGCAAAACTTG
Organism: Aggregatibacter aphrophilus ATCC 33389; assembly: GCF_900636915.1. NCBI lineage: Bacteria > Pseudomonadati > Pseudomonadota > Gammaproteobacteria > Pasteurellales > Pasteurellaceae > Aggregatibacter > Aggregatibacter aphrophilus. The sequence continues at coordinate 1,681,241 of NZ_LR134327.1, forward strand.
CCGAAGATATGTTGAAATATGTTTTCCGCGCAGTTTTAGCTGAGCGTCGCGATGATTTAGAATTCTTTGCTAAACATGTTGACGGTGATGTCATTAATCGCTTGGAACGTTTCATTAATTCCGATTTTGCGCAAGTAGATTACACCGATGCTATTGAGATTTTATTGAAATCCGGCAAAACCTTTGAATTCCCGGTTTCTTGGGGTATCGATCTTTCTTCCGAACATGAACGCTATTTGGCAGAAGAATATTTCAAATCCCCTGTTGTGGTGAAAAACTATCCGAAAGACATCAAAGCCTTCTATATGCGTTTAAACGATGACGGAAAAACCGTTGCGGCAATGGACGTGTTAGCACCGGGAATCGGTGAGATCATCGGCGGTTCACAACGTGAGGAACGCTTAGACATGTTAGATAAACGTATGGTAGAAATGGGCTTAAACCCGGAAGATTATTGGTGGTATCGTGATTTACGTCGTTACGGTACTGTGCCGCATTCCGGTTTTGGTCTAGGTTTTGAGCGTCTAATCGTATATGTGACAGGGTTACAAAACATCCGTGATGTTATCCCGTTCCCACGTGCGCCACGCAATGCTAATTTCTAATACTTAAAAAAACAAAAATCCCCTTTTCAACTATGAATAAGGGGATTTTTTTTATAACGGTAAAAACATATTTAAAACTCACCGCACTTTAAAATATCAAACAACAAAAAAGATACCAATGTGCGGTATCTTTTTTCGGTGTTTTTTCTATTTGATGATGAACGGCTATTTTACAATACGTAAATGAGAAGAGGATTTTTTCTCTGTACTTTTTTGCTTTTCCGTTTTATCAACCACATTCTCAAAACTCGTTGGTTGCTCTTCAGCTTGTTCCGGATGTTCATAAACAGCTTCCGGTTCAAACATCACGCCGTCGCCATTTTCGCGGGCATAAATAGCTAATGCTGCCCCCATAGGAATATAAATATCTTGTGGCACACCACGAAAACGAGCATTAAATTGAATAAAATCATTGGTGAGCTGCAAATTACCCGTGGCGCTGGCAGATAAATTCAACACGATTTGCCCGTCTTTCACATATTCAACCGGTACCTTCACGCCCCAATAAGTAGCATCGACCACTAAATACGGCGTAAAGTCATTATCAATCAACCAATCGTAATATGCTCTTAATAAATAAGGACGTTTCGGAGATGATTTATATTCCATTTGTCGACCTATTATTTCTCATCCATTAAATTTTTTGGTGCTAATTCACCCACGGATTGTAAGAAAGAATCGCGCTCAAACACACGAGACATATAAGCTTTGATTGCTTTACTGCCGGCACCGCTGAATTCCACGCCTAATTCCTGCATACGCCACAACAATGGTGCGACATAGCAGTCGATAAGACTAAATTCGTCACTCATAAAATAGGTGTGTTGATTGAAAATTGGAGAGATCGCAAGAATCTCTTCTTTCAGTTGTTTTAACGCACTTGCACGTTCTGCGTCAGACAGATCATTTTGTGCTTTCTCTAAAGTAGGATACCAATCTTGCTCAATGCGTAACATTAATAAACGGCTTTTGCCACGCGCCACAGGATAAACCGGCATTAATGGCGGATGAGGAAAACGCTCATCTAAATATTCCATAATAATGCGTGAATTAAATAATACTAAATCACGGTCAACCAATGTTGGCACAGTACCATACGGATTGAGTTCCATTAAATCTTCCGGTAATGCTTGCGGATCTACAATTTCCGTTTCATAAGCTACGCCTTTCTCTGCTAATACGATTCTTACTTGGTGGCAATAAATATCTGTTTTATTTGAAAATAGCGTCATTATAGAACGTTTATTTGCAGAACTTGTCATCTATTCCTCCGACGACTCAAAATAATAAAAATATTCAGTTGGCATCTTGTGATACCAAGAAAAATGGTCGTTTATTTTACCACAAAGCAGGTTACATTTTCCAAGAAAACCATAATCTTTTTGTGTTTATCACAATAAAAAAATATCCGTTTCGTAGGTAAAACGGATATTTTTCTGTTTATTTTCTGAGATTTTACAATATATTATTTCCATTTATCGGCAGCGGCATAATCACTGTCACGTCCTTCAATCCAACGCTCCCCTTTCGTTGTTTGTTCTTTTTTCCAAAAAGGTGCTTTGGTTTTCAAATAGTCCATTATAAATTCATTGGCGTGGTAAGCATCGCCCCGATGAACAGATGACGTACCCACCAATACAATTTCATCGCCGGTATTCAGTTGACCGACACGATGAATAATTGAAATCTTTTGTAAATCCCACCGCACTTTTGCCTGTTGGGCAATATCCAATAACGCTTTATGAGTCATAGCGGGATAATGCTCCAAATACAAACTGCTGACTTCATCGCCCAAATTTAAGTCGCGCACTTTACCCACAAAAATAACCGTGGCACCTACTGAAGTTTCTTCACTCAACCAACGATATACTGCATTTTGATCGAAAGTCTGCTCTTGCACCGAAATTTGTATATCGTCCATTTAACCCCCGGTCACTGGTGGGAAAAACGCAATTTCGTCACCATTTTTAACCGCACTTTCTAACGGCATCAACGTTTGATTAATGGCGACTAAGAGTTTATCCGGTTGCAATGCCAACGCCCATTTGTCTCCTTTGCCAGTCAAATATTGGCGCAATTGTTCAGCTGTGGCAAAATCACCTTCTATTTCGAGTTTATCTACCCCCACCAATTCTCTGGTTTGGGCAAAAAATAAGACCGTTAACATGATGTCTCCTTTGCAATAAAATGGCCGGATTTTCCACCGCACTTTTCCAACAAACGAACGTTTTCAATGACCATATCTTTTTGCACCGCTTTACACATATCATAAATTGTGAGCGCAGCAACGCCGGCTGCAGTTAAGGCTTCCATTTCTACGCCGGTTTTGCCGGTTAATTTACACAGACTTTCAATTCGCACCAGATTGGACTCAGGCATTGGCGTTAAGCTCACTTCCACTTTGGTAAGCAACAGCGGATGACATAACGGAATCAGCTCCCAAGTCCGTTTAGCGGCTTGAATACCGGCAATTCTGGCTGTGGCGAAAACATCGCCCTTGTGATGTTGACCGGAGAGAATCATTTGTAAGGTTTCCGGCGCCATACGAACATAGGCTTCGGCGCGGGCTTCACGAACGGTTTCGGCTTTTTCGGAAACGTCCACCATGTTGGCTTCGCCATTAGCATTAATATGAGTAAATGTTGTCATGATAATTAAAAGTGCGGTTAATTTTGAATGTGTTTTTGCGTTATCGGCAGCCTGTTAACCGCCGATACTTGCTAAATGATTGCGCACACCACTATCGCCGATATGCAAATAATGATGTTCACGTTTACCTTGTAACGCAGAAAAAATTCTTGCTTGTAGAAGGGGTTGTTGTTCATCTGACTGTAACAAATCGCGTAACTCAATGCCTTCTTCGCCAAATAAACAAAGGTGTAATTTCCCTTTAGCAGAAACCCGTAAACGGTTACAACTGGCACAGAAATTTTTCTCGTAAGGCATAATCAAGCCGATTTCGCCCACATAATCAGGATGACGAAAAACTTTTGCAGGGCCATCAGATCGTCCTTTGGCTTGCAATTGCCAACCGGAAAGTAATAGTTTTTGTTCAAGAACCTGACCGGATAAGTGATGTTTTTGGAAGAATGAATCCATCTCACCGGTTTGCATTAATTCAATAAAACGCATTTGAATCGGTTTATCTTTAATCCATGCCAAAAAACGTTCAAAATCATTGGCATTTAGGTCTTTCATTAAGACGGAATTGACCTTAATTTTCTGGTAGCCGCATTCAAAGGCGCGATCGATACCGCGCATAATTTCATCAAATTTATTAACGCCAGTAATACGTTGGAACATTCTTGGATCGAGACTATCAACACTTACATTAATAGACGTCACTCCGGCGCTTTTCCACGCAGCAACATCTTTCAGTAAGCGAAATCCGTTCGTTGTGAGTGCGATTTGTTTGATGCCTTCAATTTGGCTAATAGTTTCTACAATAGGCAGAAAATCTTTGCGCAGTGTCGGCTCCCCACCGGTAATACGCACTTTTTCTGTTCCTATTAAACTAAAATTATTCACCAAACGGCGAATTTCATCTAAGGTAAGGAAACTAGGCTTGTTTGGCTCAGGCTGATAACCGTTCGGCAAACAATAGTTACAACGGAAGTTACACACATCCGTGATAGATAGTCGTAGATAATAGTATTCACGCTGGAACGGATCAACAAGTTGAACTGCTCCAACATTTTTTATTGGAATGGGTTGCATTTGACACCTTTCTAAAAAACGGAGAGGATAAGCCGTTTCCAACGTATCCCTGAATAATACAAACTGCGTACTATTGGCATTACCACCATATTTTTACAAAACGTAGGTTAAGTAAGCTCGGAGTTTATGCGATTAACGAATTTTCCAGTATTGTAAGAGATTCACGAAAACAAAAGCAATCAATTAATTTGATCTAGATTATAAAACGACAAAATTCTTTAAAATCAATTATATATAAATTTATATAGCGATAAATTAAATAACGAAAAATTGGTACTTTTTAGCCTTTAATCAGGTTCAACTTCTCTATTTAAAATAGATCGCTATAATGTTCTCGACAGAAAATGAGAGGAAATATAATGGCGGATTTTAAAGGCTATCAACAACACGAAAATCTCAGTTGGATCACAAAAATCGTAGCCATCGGCGGTGGGCACGGATTGGGGCGTGTCATGTCTGCGCTTAGTTTTATGAAAGAACGGCTAACCGCCATTGTCACTACTACTGACAACGGCGGCTCCACAGGCCGTATTCGTACCGCTCAAGGCGGCATCGCGTGGGGTGATTTGCGTAATTGCTTAAATCAAATTATCACCGAACCCAGCACAGCCTCTGCCCTTTTTGAATACCGCTTCAGTGGCAATGGCGAATTAGCCGGCCACAACCTTGGCAATCTTATGTTAAAAGCTTTGGAGGATATGCATATTCGCCCGACGGAAGCGGTGAATCTGATACGTGATCTACTGCGGGTGAAATCGTTCATCGTGCCCATGTCAGAGCAACCTGTACACCTTGCCGCCGTGTTAGATTGCGGCTCTAGCGTCGTAGGAGAAGTGAGCGTAGATAGTCTAGTTGACTTACCAAAATCTGTTTTTCTGGTGCCTTATGTCTCTGCCACACCGGAAGCCATTCAGGCCTTGCAGGAAGCCGAAGTCATTTTATTTGGCCCCGGTAGTTTCTTAACCAGTATTATACCTCCCCTTTTATTACCGGAAATTATTGAGCAATTACAACACAGTCGAGCTAAAAAAATCTTTATCGATAATCTTGGCACCGAACGTGGTCCGGCAGCGCGTCTTTCACTGACAGATCGAATTCAATGGATACATGAAACCGTTGGCAAACCCATTATCGATGGTGCCATTGTGCCTACCGATACCACAATTGATGAGCAGCTTCATCTCAAAATTCTCGCCGGTCGTCTTAATGCCGACGATGTCTCCTATCGCCATGATCGCACTCTGCTCTGCTCTGCGATTGATGAATTAGTGGGCGAATTGGTTGAAAAGCCGGACATCAGTCAGCAAATCCAAATGGAAGCCACAAATATTTAGTGAAGTGCGGTCATAAAAAACAACATTTTTTCACCGCACTTAAATCTCTACGCAGATCACAAAATTCACATTTTTTGCTTAATAAAAACACATAACTCAGCATAATGGTAAAGGTTATTTCATCAGGAGATTGAATTATGCAAAAAATGTTACTGCTTAGCGGTTCTCGCTATGGCAATACAGGCTATTTGGAACATGCCATTCCGTGGTTACAGGATTTTTTAGCACCATACCAAGGCAAGAAAATCGCTTTTGTGCCTTACGCAGGCGTGCGTCAAACCAACGATCAATACGAACAAAAAGTGCAACAAATTCTGGCGCCATTAAATATGGAGATTCAGTCGGTACATCATGGCAAACCGCACCGCGCCATTATTGAACAAGCGGATGTGATCGCCATTGGTGGCGGTAATACGTTTTGTTTGTTAAAGCAAATGTATGAACATGATTTATTAGACATTATTCGTGAAAAAGTGAAAAGCGGTACGCCGTATTTCGGTTGGAGCGCGGGCGCCAATATAGCGAGCAAATCCATCATGACCACCAACGATATGCCGATCACCTATCCGCCGTCTTTTGATGCGCTTAATCTGTTCCCTTATCAAATCAATCCACACTTCATTTCAGGTAAAATGCCTGGGCATAACGGGGAAAGCCGTGAAGAACGTTTTGAAGAATTTTTATTGGTGAACCCGACGGCACAAATTTACGCCATGCCGGAAGGCACTGCGTTTTTAATTAACGGCAATCAGGTGAAAATTCTAGGTGAACATAATATTGTGCATTTCAGTGAAAATATGCAGCGCCGAGATATTCCTGCCGGCTCGGTGTTTGAAATCTAATTGTGAATAAAAAAGTGCGGTCGGTTTTCTGAATGTTTTTCATCACAAAAACTGACCGCACTTAAACTTAAACTTAAACTGCAAAGTCTTCCGTCATAAAGGCCAAGAATAAATTGCATAACATGGCATAGAATTTCGTTTTACAGGAAGCATCATTAGCTTTTCTCACAAATTCAGGCAACCAATTCAGTAAAACTTTCTGTGCAAAATCTTGTTGTACATGAAAAGGCTGTTCTCCAATTAAGCGGATTAAAATTGCTAATAATACGCTAACATGATCACTCGGCTCATTTTGCTCCCGATTCACACCAAGTTGGTAATGTGTCATCCATTGATCGACCAAGTTTAATGCCACATCCAACTCTTCACCCTGTAAATAGGCTGACATATAGGGAATAGCACTGATATTTCCTTCAAGCAAAAACGTATGCGCGAAATCAGCAGCCAGTTCAAGTTGTTGAAATTCCATCGGATATAACGTAGCGATCAACTGTTCGGTTTGTTCAGCAAAGCCCAATTCGTTTAAAAAAGCGAATAAGCTATCGAAATCACCACGTTGATAATGCGCTAACTGCTCCGGTGTCAGTTCCTTGCTAAGCAAGGAACATATCCAACTGTAGACAAATTGCCTCTCCTGAATGCTTATCTTAAGCATGTTCAATAGCCCCATTAAAACCATTTGGTTGTGGTGCAACACCTTGGAATTTTTCCACATTAACCAAACAAGTATTGGCACTCACCGCTTGCGCTAACATAGAACTACCGATATCCAGCGTCATTGTGTTCGGATCGCCGTAAGTATCAATCGCACCGATTTCCGCACCGAGAGGCGAATACCATGCGCCTTCTTGTAAACGCACTACACCGCTTGGAAAACTGTCAGACAAATGAGCGCCAACAATGGCTTGTCCACGTTCATTAAATACACGAACCAAATCGCCATGTTGAATACCAAGTTTTTGAGCATCTTGCGGATTCATAAACAGCGGCTCACGCCCTTGAATACTATAGGTTTCACGTAACTTTGCAGATTCACACAACTGGGAGTGTAAGCGCTTATCCGGGTGAACAGATTGCAACCAGAAAGCAAATTTGTCAGAGTGCGGCCCTCCGTGCGAACGTTCGGCTTTTTCAAACCACATTGGATGCCCTTTACAGTCGTCATAGCCAAACCCTGCAATTTTATTACTAAAAATTTCAATAAAGCCGGAAGGTGTGCCTAATGCATGTAATTCAGGATCATCACGGAAATCGGCATGACGCACCCAAGGTTTTCCTTCTGGGAACATGACATAACCTTTTTTCCAAAATTCAGCAAATGGCGGCATATCAAATTTGCCTTGGTTTTCTTTTCGGCAATCTTCATATAGGCTCTCCACCCATTCCATCTCGTCCATATTCCGGCAATATTCTTTTTCTTTACCAAAGCGGCGGCAGAGTTCTTTAAAGATCTCAAAGTCCGGTTTAGATTGGTATAGCGGATCGATTAATTTTTGCATCGCAATAACGCCTCGGTTGCTATACGAACCGTAAGCGTCTATATCATTACGCTCAAACGGCGTGCAGGCCGGCAACACAATATCGGAAAAACGACAAGTCGCTGTCCAGCTGTAATTGATGGATACTATGGTTTCCAGCTGTAAAAAGGCTTTTTTCATTTTGTTACGATCGGATTGGCGGTGCCAATGGTTACATCCGGTGAAAATCGCCATTTTATATGGGGCATAAACAACTTTACTGCCGTTGTAATTAATGGTTTCTCCCGGTTGCAACAAGGAATCCGTCACGCGAGCGCAAGGTAAAACGGAGCTATAACCTTTATAATCCGTATTGTCGTATTTCGGTTTTTGATCCTCGTCCAAATTTAACGGAAACGCCCCCGGCATTGCCGCACCGGATTCCGGAATACCGATGGAACTATAATGGTGCGCATAACTGATTCCGCCACCCGGCAAGCCGATTTGTCCCAGCATAGAAGCAAGCACGGCCCCCATCCAGTACGGTTGCTCACCGTGTTGTTGGCGTTGAATTGACCAACCAAAAATTAACTGCGTTCGTTTACCCGCAAGCATTTGGGCAAATTGACGAATACGTTCTGCACTAATTCCGCAGATTTCCGCTGCCCATTCCGGTGTTTTGGCAACTTTATCTTCCGTTTCCCCTAACAAATAAGGCACGAACTTCTCAAAACCAACGGTATAGACTTCTATAAATTTTTTGTCATATAAATCTTTGGTATACAACTCATAGGCAAGTGCCAGCATAAACGGAACGTCAGTTTGCGGATTAATATATTGACGCTCGCAGTTTAGATAATGTTGCGTTTTGGTTTTCACCGGATCCACACTAATCACGTTCACTTGCTTATCAGCAATTTTTGCTTTTAGCTGTTCCAAATAGGCATAGGCCTCGTGCGTTTCACAGTTCCAACCTACTTGCAGGTTTTTCACCGGATCACTTGCCCAGAAAATAATATTTTCACTTTCTTTCAAAATAACTTCCCATGACGTCCCTTGTGAATACACTTCAGTGGAACCTAGTACATAAGGCAAAATCACCTGCCCTGCACCGGTGGAATAGTCACCTGCGGTGCTAACGCTATGCCCATGCATACTGACAGCGCGAATCATGTGATTACCACAACTGTGGAATTGCCCGGTAGAACGCCAGCCAATATTCCCCGTGTGTAACGCCCACGGACCGTAATTTTGCTGAATCCGCTCTAACTCTTCATAGAATAAATCCAGCGCCTCATCCCAGGTTACACGTACGAAACGATTATCGCCACGGGAAGTGCGGTCACTTTTTTCTCTGTTTTTTAACCAGTCCACCCGCACCATCGGATAACGGATCCGAGCATCACTGTAAATCAACCCTTTAATACCGTTGATCATTTCCGTTGGATATTTATCTAACTCAAACGGTTTTACATCTACTACGCAACCATTTTCCACTTTGGCACGAATAGCACCCCAGTGCGAACCAGTCATTTTCCATTGCGTAATATCTTCCGCACCCTTTTCCTTCGCGACCAACCAATTCGGCATAGCGCAGATCGCCCCCATAAGAGACATATTTTTCAAAAACTGACGACGAGTTTGTAACATTCCAAAATCTCCTATTTTTCTTGTTCTTTATGGGTGTCAAAATCAGATGAATGTAATTGAAGATAACGCAACACTTCTTTACCGGTCTGTTCATCGATATTAGTAAATCCAACCATACCTTTAAATAAACCGATCCAAGTGTTGGAATCAAAATGCGCCACTTGCGGCTGTCTATGACACGTACTGCATTGAGTTTTATAAGTATTTTCGGCATTTGCCCACACCGCATCGATATTTTCAATCAGTTGATCATGGGCAACCCATATCGGCAGTTTCACTTTCTGCCAAGTTAAACCGGTTAATGAATCTTCCTTCGTTTCCAAAACCTCAAATTTTGGCTCGGCTTGCATAAATTCCTTGGTTAAAACGGCATCGGTAATATTTTTACCAAATTGGTTATACCAAATCCGTCCGAAACCTTTATCTTTACGCCACATGAGCAGTTCTACCAAATCCGCTTTATCACCGGATTTCACTACAGTGACCGGAGCCGCAGTTTCGAGACTACCGATATTTTGGCTCAATGCCTCGTCAGCAAATAACGGTACATTGCCTTTAGCATAATAGGTTTGATTCGATTTAAGATTTTTAATCACCAACTCTTCAAACTTAGACGCATTTCCCGCGCCCGCTTGTTTCTGTGGCAAATGGTGCGCGATGCCTTTATGACAATCAATACAGCTTTGGTTACGTTCTGCCGCAGGTTTCATAGCTTTCTGAGCTGCTTTCGACATCTTATCGAAATCCATACGTTCGTAACTATGACAATTTTTACACTCTTTTGAACCATTTGCGGTAAAACGGGCCCATTCGCGTTCTGCCATTTCCGCACGATGTTGTTCAAAAGCACCTTCTTCGTTATATTTACCGGTCATTTCCGCCAAAACTTCGCGACTCGCCTGCATTTTACGGGCAAATTTATTAGTCTTATCGTGCGGAAGATGACAATCCGGACAGGTCGCACGCACGCCACTGTTATTTTTCCAGTGAACCGTTTGTTTTAATTCATTAAAAGGCGTCTGCATAGAGTGGCAACCAACACAAAATTCTTCTGCGCTAGTGGCATCCATCACATTATTAAATTGCTGCCAACTAACAGCACCAACAATAAATCCTAACGTCAGTAAAATTCCTAACCCAAAACGCTTAGAGGGTGTAAAAAATAAACTTTTTAATTTGTTTCTCATGCTAAAACTTCCTTATTATGCCGTCGGCAAGCCAATAACATAGAGTTGTAAAAACCATATGACAAAGCCGTAAATACCAATACAAGCAATCATGCCCAATGGCAGGATGACAAATAGTAGCAACAATAAAGAACTCCATTCCGAGTGTTTTTTTATATCATTCATAGTATCCCCCATATTCATAATAAAATGGGGCGGAATACTACCTAATCACAAATGAGTAGTTATTGACACAAATCAATAAAAAGTAACTCAATAGGAAATTTTAATAAATGTAAGGTCTAGAAAATAAAAAAACTTCCCTTTTGGGGAAGTTTTACATCTAAAGTGCGGTCATAAAAAACAACGTTTTAAACGTTAAATTTGGTAGCCATTTAAATAAAAAAATAAACTATTCTAAATAGTTACGATTAATTCTAACGCTATTTCTTAAACACCCTCACATTATTAAACCCGCTTTCTTTTAAATACAGCGCCTGCAACTTACTCATCACGCCACGCTCGCAATACAGCACATAATTTTTGCTTTGATCCAAGTCAGCGAATTGACCGGAAAGTTTATAGAACGGCAGAAGTATCATTGCTTGATTTTCAATATGCAACGGGTTTTCGTCGATTTCTTCCGGGCTACGAATATCAATAATCACATCATTTGCAGCCAACACGGACACCGTATCCACAGAAACGACCTCTTTCTCCGCTTGCTCGGCAATTTGGCGAATATCTAAATATTGCGCATTTTCCACCGCACTTTCTAACACGGCAAAATTGAAATTGCCTTCTTCTTGTTCAATTTTCGCTCTTATCGCTTTCACCGTCGGATTCTTGGAAATCACGCCGCAAAATTCCGGCATGGATTTGGCGATATCATCGGTGCCAATGTGTTTTGCCATGGCGATGATTTGTTCTTTGTCGTGCGTAATTAACGGACGCAACACCAACACCTCAGAGGCTTCATCAATTAAACGTAAATTGGTTAAAGTTTGGCTGGAAACCTGTCCTAGCGCTTCCCCTGTCACAATCGCCTGAATGTCGAAACGGTGCGCCACTTTAGACGCGGCGCGCACCATCATGCGCTTGAGCACCACGCCCATTTGTCCGTTATCCACGTTCTCGAGGATCTCACCCACCACGCCTTCAAAGTTAATCGCTACGAAACGCACTTTGTGAGAACTGCCATAACGTTGCCAAATGTGATACGCCATTTGTTTTACGCCGATTTCATGCGCCGCACCGCCTAAATTAAAGAAGCAATAATGTACGCGTGAACCGCGACGTAACAGCATATAACTGGACACACCGGAGTCAAACCCGCCGGAAATCAGCGACAACACATCTTCCTGAGTGCCGATCGGATAACCGCCGATGCCTTCATAACGGGCGCGAACCAACATCATTTTGTCGTCTTCAATTTCAATACGCACCGTTACATCAGGATTTTTCAGTTGCACTTTGGCACTGGCAATATGTTGATTCAATCCGCCACCGATGTAACGCTCCGCTTCTAGTGAATTAAATTCGTGTTTACCTTTGCGTTTTACCCGTACGCAAAAGGTCTTATTTTCCAACTGAGATGCCACATCCGATAACGTTTGCTCAAAAATATCATGCAGACCGGAAAAAGGTTTCTCTTCCACTTGCAGAAAATGGTGAATCCCCGGAATGCGTTGCAGTTGCTCAATGAGCGTCGGTAAATTCGCTTCGATTTTTGACCGCACTTCGATGTAATCCCAATGTTTCACTACCGCGACCGTGTCGTCATATTTTGTCAACACATTACGGATATTGCCGGTCAGGATTTTCACGAACCGTTTCCGAACGGATTCGCTTTTAATCATAATTTCAGGGAATAATTTGATAATAAATTTCATGTTGGGTTAACTTCTTTGTTCCATTAAAAAAATGCCGTGCATTTTAGCAGATAAGGGGAAAAATGCTATTCGCACCGTACCCATAAGTCTTTATAGGTATTGTTTGCATATTAATTTATATAATGAATAATTATATTATTCATCATTTTTAAAACCTCTATAACAAATTGATTATTAAGAGAATACTAACTGTTGGCTCATTTGTTTGATTAAGATCATGGTTATTTTTCATCTCTCCCACTAGAATCCATCTAACCAATTATGGTTATTATTCTTTCTTGTTATAAAAATAATAAAATTTTCTTTGTTAGGGGTGAATTATGAAAACAACAAAAATAGTGACCGCACTTTGTCTCATGGGGCTGGGTGCGGGCTTATTGTGGGGTTCTCAGTGGATTATGCACAAAACAAGTACGCCTGAATTTTGTGTCAGTTGTCATTCCATGGATTATCCGCGTCAAGAATGGGAAGGTTCCAAACATTTTGCCAACGCAAAAGGTATTCGAGCGGAATGTGTCGATTGCCATATTCCGCAGGAAGGCTGGCATTATGTGAAAGCCAAATTTATCACTTTGAAAGATTTGTATTTCGAAGCCGTCGGCAAGTTGGACAGCAAAGAGAAATACGAACAACATCGTGCGGAACTGGCGCAAGCGGTTTGGGATGATTTAAAAGCCACCGATTCGGAAACTTGTCGTAGCTGCCACAGTTTTGATGCTATGGAATTGTCACAACAGACCAAACTGGCCAAACAAATGCATATTGAAGCTAATGCCAACAAACAAACCTGTATTGATTGCCACAAAGGCATCGCTCACTTCTTACCGGTGATGCACGCGGAAGAGTCCACCGATAAATCGGCTACGCCAAAAGGTAGCAACATCGTCGAGACGCCATCCCTTTACGCGAGCGAAATGGTGAAAGCACAAGATGCAAAAGGCGGCGAAGTGCGTTTAATGCCATTTACCGAAGTCATACAGTGGGAGGCGCAAGGCGATCAAGTTCACGGCACGATACATGGTTGGCAACAAACAGGCGCGGAATCTGTGGTGTATTTGGATTTAGGCAAACGTATTACAGTGGCATTGTTAGATGAAGATGCACGCAACAATGTGCAAGTGTTGCAAACCAAACACGATGAAGTGACCGATTCCGAATGGAAAGAAGTGAATGTTGCCGTAAACGTAGCAAAAGCAAAAATGTCTTCGGATTTGACCGCACTTAGTCAATATGGCAACAACTTAAATCAAAACAATTGTAGCGGTTGCCATGCTGTTATCGGCGCGGATCACTACACGGCCAACCAGTGGATTGGCGTGGTCAATTCCATGAAAGATCGTACTTCAATGAACAAAGATGAGGTTCGCGCCCTCACCATTTATTTGCAACGCAATGCCAAAGATATGAAAACAAAATAATCTATCTTGGCAATTTTTAAGTTTAATGACGACGACAAGACGAGGTTTAAATGAAAAACACAATGATTAATCAACAACGCCGCGATTTTTTGAAAAAAACGTCTGCGGGTGTTGCGGGCGCATCACTGTCCGGTGGTGTAGTCGGCTCTATGGTTTCCTCAAATGCGAATGCAGTAGAAACCAAAATGACAACCGTTGTCACTGCGGCTCACTGGGGGCCGATTGGTGTGGTATTGGAAAACGGTAAAGCGGTAAAATCCGGCCCGGCGATTGAACCTGCCGTACCCAATGAATTGCAAAGCGTTGTACCCGATCAACTTTATAGCGAAACCCGCGTGAAATATCCGATGGTGCGCAAAGGATTTCTTACCAACCCGGGCAAAAGCGACACCACCATGCGTGGGCGCGATGAATGGGTGCGCGTTTCTTGGGATGACGCCTTGGATTTAGTGCACAATCAACTCAAACGGGTGCGTGAAGAGCATGGCGCGACAAGCATTTTTGCCGGTTCTTACGGTTGGTTTAGTTGCGGTTCATTGCACGCTTCCCGTACGTTGTTACAACGTTATATGAACGCCACCGGCGGTTTCGTAGGGCATAAAGGCGACTACTCCACCGGCGCGGCGCAAGTGATTATGCCGCACGTGTTGGGTACGATTGAAGTCTATGAACAACAAACCAGCTGGGAATCGGTGTTGGAAAATAGCGATATTATCGTGCTTTGGTCAGCCAACCCACTCACTACCATGCGTATTGCATGGATGTCCACCGATCAAAAAGGGATTGAGTATTTCAAAAAATTCCAAGCCAGCGGCAAACGCATTATTTGTATCGATCCACAAAAAAGTGAAACCTGCCAAATGTTGAATGCCGAATGGTTGCCGATTAACACGGCAACGGATGTGCCGTTAATGCTTGGTATTGCGCACACCTTAGTGAGCGAAAATAAACACGACAAAGACTTCCTGAAAAAATACACCACCGGTTATAGCAAGTTTGAGGATTACCTCTTAGGCAAAACCGACCACCAACCGAAAGATGCAGAATGGGCGGCAAAAATCTGTGGCATACCCGCCGATAAAATCAAACAACTGGCAAAAGATTTCTCAAGTAAACGCACCATGTTAATGGGCGGCTGGGGAATGCAACGTCAACGCCACGGCGAACAAAGCCACTGGATGTTGGTCACACTCGCTTCCATGTTAGGACAAATCGGCTTACCGGGCGGCGGTTTCGGCTTGAGCTACCATTATTCAAACGGCGGTGTACCGACAGCCACTGGCGGCATCATCGGTTCCATCACAGCAAGTCCATCAGGCAAAGCCGGTGCAAAAACCTGGTTGGATGACACCTCCAAATCGGCTTTCCCATTGGCTCGTATTGCCGATGTGTTGCTCAATCCGGGCAAAACCATTCAATATAACGGCACCGAAATCACGTATCCGGACATCAAAGCCGTATATTGGGCGGGCGGTAACCCATTTGTTCACCACCAAGACACCAATACTTTAGTGAAAGCCTTCCAACAACCGGAAGTGGTGATTGTGAACGAAGTGAACTGGACGCCGACTGCGCGCATGGCGGATATTGTGTTGCCGGCAACCACCAGTTACGAACGCAATGACTTAACCATGGCAGGCGACTATTCCATGATGAGCATTTACCCGATGAAACAAGTGGTCCCGCCGCAATTTGAAGCCAAAAATGACTACGATATTTTCGTTGAACTCGCTAAACGTGCCGGCGTGGAAGAACAATACACCGAAGGCAAAACCGAAATGGAATGGCTGGAGGAATTCTACAACGCCGCCTTTACTGCCGCACGCACAAACCGCGTTGCGATGCCACGTTTTGATAAATTCTGGGCAGAAAACAAACCGCTAAATTTTGAAGCAAATGAAGCGGCGAAAAAATGGGTACGCTATGGTGAATTCCGTGAAGATCCGTTGCTTAATCCGCTCGGCACACCATCCGGTAAAATCGAAATTTATTCCGATGTGATTGCCAAAATGGATTACGACGACTGCAAAGGGCATCCAACTTGGATGGAGCCGGAAGAGTTTGCCGGCAACGTTACCCAAGAATACCCGCTCGCCTTGGTGACGCCACACCCGTACTACCGTTTGCATAGCCAATTGGCGCATACCTCATTACGCCAAAAATATGCAGTCAATGATCGTGAACCGGTGATGATTCACCCAGAAGATGCCGCACCACGTGGTATTAAAGACGGTGACATCGTGCGCATTCACAGCAAACGCGGACAAGTGCTTGCAGGCGCAGTTGTCACGGAAAATATCATCAAAGGCACCGTCGCCTTACACGAAGGCGCATGGTATGACCCGATGGATTTAGGCGAAAGTGAAAAACCATTGTGCAAAAACGGCTGTCCGAACGTGCTTACCCGCGACGAAGGCACCTCAAAACTGGCGCAAGGTAACTCACCGAATACGTGTATCGTGCAAGTAGAAAAATTCGTCGGCCAAGCCCCTGAAGTCACGGTGTTCAAACAACCAAAACACGCAGCGTAAAAACGCTATAAAAAATGACCGCACTTTGGTTGATAAAATCAAAGTGCGGTTTGTTTTGGAGGTATTTTTACTTTTCACAGGACTCCCCGCTTAGCATCGCAATTTCCTGTTTTAATGCATACGGCATATGCCGTGGTCCGCGTACAGCAGTGACACCGAATTGTGCCATTTTAGCGCGGAGGATTAGGGTCTTATCGTATTCTTTCAGACAACGAATTTTCATAACTCTTTTCACCTGTAAATCATCCGTTCGTTTTTTGTGATACGGAATGTTTACCTCTAATACCAAACATTTATAGCGAATAGCACCCGTAGGTTCAGTGACGTACATATACACAATGTCATCCGCGGCAATATTGTTGCTCTGCTTCCAATGTATCTCACCGCCTTCGCGCAAGTCCTTCTCCACATCATAATATTTCGGGTTGGCCGGCACGATCCATTCTGTATAACGGGAGATCCCAAGTTGCTTCTTCACTTGTCGGGTGGCTGTGAGATCAAAGCTGGCGTTCAATAAAAACAGCACGGTATCTTTCTCCACAGAGCCATCCAACAACACCGTCAACCAATGATTTTTGTTCATGTGATACGCCGGTAGGAAGCCTGTTTGCGGCAGAAATAAACTCAACATTTCAGGAGTGCATTTCACGTTCATCACAGGCAATTTCCCTGCACCACTTAGCCCCAACGATGATTTTTCGACATTCATCACAATGGCATACCATTTTCGATTATCGGCATGACGCAATACACCATAGTTAGGGTGATTTTTCCAAAGATATTCCGGCTTAGTGCCATATTGGGTTAAGACATAATCAAATAATTGTCGGATTAAATTTTGTTTTGCCATGCTAACCTCACTTTTATTGCAACTGTTTTATTCTACGCTGAAAACTAAGTAATGTATTGCAAGAAACACTCAAAAAAACGACCGCACTTTTTACGTTAAAATCAAAGTACGGTCACATAATGATATAATTTTTTTAAATATTAGCTTTTCAATAACCACATTAAGAGAAAGCCAATAAACAATCTTATTTACAAAAAACAAACACCATTTTTAGGATAATAAATAAACACCTTGGTAGGGCTGTAAGGCGATTTCTTCGGTATTGCGTTCCAAATCTACATAATTATTCATTAACTCTTCGCCTTTCACATTTAATGTAATTGATTGCAATTCATCGCTTAAATTGGCAAGCACAGTCAATGTTTTGCCATCGGCATGGCGTTGATATGCCCAAACCCAAGGATGTTCCGGCAATAAATCACGATAGTCGCCATCAGTGAACACCGGCAATTCTTTGCGTAATTTAATTAACCGTTGGTAAGTGTAGAACACAGATTTTTTATCTTGTAGAGCCTGTTCTGCGTTAATTTCATGATAATTTTGCGCCACGTTAATCCATGGCTTGCCGTCGGAGAAACCGGCATTTTCGGAAGCGTCCCACTGAACCGGCGTGCGAGCGTTATCACGGGATTTTTGTGCCAAAATTTTCAGAATTTCTGTCTCAGACAAGTGTTTATCTTTCAATTCTTGGTAAGCGTTTAGGCTTTCCACATCGCGATAGTCTTTAATAGAGGTAAAATTCGGATTGGTCATGCCGATTTCTTCGCCTTGATAAATATATGGCGTACCTTGCATTCCGTGCAGCAACATAGCGAGCATTTTCGCTGAGGTTTGATGCAATTCGCCTTCGTCCCCAAAACGGGAAACAATGCGCGGTTGATCGTGATTACACCAGAACAGCGCATTCCAAGCACGTCCATGCATTCCCTGCTGCCAATAATTGAAAATAGATTTCAGTGCTACATAATCGGGTTTTGCGTAGGTCCATTTTTCGCCGTTCGGATAATCCACTTTCAGGTGATGAAAATTGAAGGTCATGGAAAGTTCGGTGCCGTCTAAATTGGCATACTGCTGACAATGTTCTAATTGTGTAGAAGACATTTCGCCCACTGACATCAAGCCGTAAGGCGTTAAGGCGTTTTGGTTAAGTATTTGTAAATATTCGTGAATTTTGGGCCCATCAGTATAGAAACGGCGACCGTCGCCCTCATAATCGTTTTCAAATACCTCCGGTTTGGAAATTAAATTCACTACATCTAAACGCAGACCGTCAATGCCCTTTTCCGCCCAAAATTTGCAAATCGCAAACAATTCCGACCGCACTTTCGGATTCTCCCAGTTTAAATCCGCCTGTTCGGTTGCAAATAGATGCAAATAATATTGCTGTGCTTTGTCCGACCATTTCCACGCAGAACCACCGAATTTAGATTTCCAGTTGGTGGGTTGTTCGCACCAAATGTAGTAATCATGATATTCGGAGGATGGATCTTCGCCTTTTTGAAACCATTCGTGAAAAGTGGAACTGTGGTTAAACACCATGTCCATTACAATGCGAATATTGCGTTTATGAGCTTCGGCGACCAGCTGTTCAAAATCAGCCATAGTGCCGTAACTTGGATCAATATTGCGGTAATCGGCAATGTCATAGCCGTTATCAATTTGTGGCGATACATACATAGGCGTAATCCAAATAGCGTCAATGCCTAAGGTTTGTAAATAATCCAAGCGCTTGATAATGCCTTGAATATCGCCTGTTCCGCTGCCTGTGGTGTCTTGGAAGGATTTCGGATAGATTTGGTAGATAACGCCGTTTTTCCACCATTGGGAGTTGTTCATGTTGTGTCCTTTTCATTTCTTAATTTGAATCTGGATGGAACGCGTCTGCTGATGCGTGCTAGCAAAAAAGTTAAAAGTGCGGTCAGAATTTACCGTAAAAAACGACCGCACTTTGGGAGGTTAACTCATAGAATTAAGCTAAAGTTCCCGCTTTTTCTTTACGTTTATAAATGATCGTGGTGAGAAGAAAAGGCACAGCGATAGCAACAGCCATGGCAACGGTAAAAGTGCCCCAGAATTGTTGTTGAATAGATAAGATGCCCGGCAAACCGCCTACACCGATACTATTCGCCAACACGCCGGCAAAACCGCACACTAATGCCGCACAGGCGGAACCTGTCATTGCGCACAACATTGGGAAACGGTATTTTAAGTTGATACCGTACATTGCCGGTTCGGTAACACCTAAATAAGCAGATAAAGCGGCAGGAATTGCTACTTCACGGGATTGTGCGGTTTTGTTCACATAAATGATAGCGAGTACCGCGGAGGCCTGTGCAATATTGGATAACGCAATTAACGGCCAAACCGGTGTGCCGCCAATGCTTTGAATCATTTGCATATCAATGGCAAGAGAGGTTTGGTGAACACCCGTTACCACTAACGGCGCATATAAAAAACCGAATAATGCCGCACCAATTGGCGCAAAGCTACCGGTCATCGCGTGTTTTACCACAAAGGCAACGCCGTTACCGATTTCCCGTCCGATAGGGCCGATGATGGAATGGGCTAAAATCACAGCCAAAATTATAGACGTTACGGGGACGATAATTAAATTCAAGAAATCCGGCACAACTTTGTTGAGGAAGCGTTCAATATAAGATAACGCCAAACCTGCCATAATGGCCGGAATCACTTGTGCTTGATAACCCACTTTTTCAATCATAAATAAACCGAAATCCCAGGTTTCCGGTGTTTGCGTACCGAGGGCGTAAGAGTTCATTAGTTGAGGGGAAACCAATGTTACACCAAGCACGATCCCGAGAATCGGTGAAGTCCCCATTTTCCGTGCGATAGACCAACAAATGCCCACCGGCAGGAAGAAGAAAATCGCTTCACCGATAAGCCATAAGAAGGAGTGCATACTTGCCCAGAACGGACTGACTTGAGTCAGGGTTTTGCCATCAAACATGGCAATGTCACCGATGACGTTACGGAAACCGAGAATCAAACCTCCGCTGATCAACGCCGGTAGTAACGGAATAAAAATATCTGCCAAGTGGGAAATCAGGCTTTCATACCATTTCTGGTTTTTGCGTGCTGCGGCTTTCACTTGTTCTTTATCCACGCTCGCCAAACCGGTTTTCTCCAGCAGGATTTTGTAATAATCCCCCACTTCCTGACCAATCACCACCTGATACTGCCCACCGGTGGAGAAATTAGCTTTTACCATTGGCAAGGATTCAATGCCTGCGGTATCAATTTTGCTTTCGTCGTTTAAAACAAAGCGTAGACGGGTAATACAATGGGTGACGGTGGAAATATTTTCCCGTCCACCAATGTATTGAATAAGTTGATCAACATATTGTGGATCGATTTTTTGTTTCGCCATAATAGCCTCCAATCAGAAAATACTGTTTGGATTATAACCCGATCGAGGTAAATAAGAAAATTTCTCACTTTGTGGAAAAGGCAAGAAAATTTAGCTAAAAAATGACCGCACTTTGATCTGCTATTTAACCGTGAGGAGCAAATTAAAGTGCGGTTATTTTCTTAGTATTATTATGCTTAATCTGCTAGAAACAACGGTCCCAACGGCATTTTCGGCAATGCAAATCGGTCGGGATAAAGCACATTCACTAAGTACAACCCCTCCGGTTTAGCCGTTGGTGCGGCGAGAGTACGATCTTTCTGAGCCAACAACCAAGCTAACCATTCCACCGATTGATTGCCGCAACCTACCTCAATCAAGCTCCCCACAATGTTACGCACCATGTGATGTACAAAAGCGTTAGCTTGAATATCCGCGATGATATATTGCCCTTGGCGACTGACGTTTAAATGGTGCACATTACGCCACGGCGTGTTGGATTGGCATTGCGCGGCACGGAAAGAACTGAAATCATTTTCACCGAGCAACGCCTGCCCCGCCTGGTGCATTAATTGATGATCGAGTTCCAAATGGCAATGAGTTACGCCCTGCGGCAAAATGGCTGAACGCAGTTTGTTGCAATATAAAATGTAACGATAACGGCGGGCGGTGGCGCTAAAACGGGCATGAAAATCATCATCGACTACTTTCGCCCACCGCACAGCAATATCATCAGGCAAATTGGCGTTGACACCGAAACTCCAGGCCTTCTCAGGACGATTGGCTGTTGTTTCAAAATGGATCACCTGCCCTGTGGCATGTACGCCGGAATCCGTACGACCTGCACAGAAAATACCGATTTCCTCATTGGCAACGGTGGAAATCGCCCGTTCCAGTTCAGCCTGTACGCTGGCAACTTTCTCTTGTTTCTGCCAACCGAAATAATCTTTTCCGTCGTATTCCACACCTAATGCAATTTTCATGTTCTGCCCTGATTTTACTTAAAACGGCGTGCATTATAACAAGGCTTGGCGGATCTCAAAAACATTCTAAAAACCCACCGCACTTTTGCTGAATTTCACACATAAAAAAAGCAGAGATTGCTCTCTGCTTTTTTGGAAAAACGTATAAAAATTAACGTTTGGAGTATTGTGGACGACGACGTGCTTTGTGTAAACCCACTTTTTTACGTTCAACGCGACGTGCGTCACGAGTAACGAAGCCGGCTGCACGAAGTGCAGGACGTAGGGTTTCATCGTATTCCATCAATGCACGGGTAATACCATGACGGATTGCACCCGCTTGACCGGAAATACCACCACCTTTAACAGTGATGTATAGGTCTAATTTATCAGTTAATTCAACCAATTCTAATGGCTGACGTACGATCATACGAGAAGTCTCGCGACCGAAATATACGTCTAATTCACGTTGGTTGATGGTGATCTTACCATTGCCCGGTTTGATAAATACACGAGCTGAAGAGCTTTTGCGGCGACCTGTGCCGTAGTTTTGATTCTCTGCCATATCCTAAAACCTCGTGATTAAATGTCTAATACTTGTGGTTGTTGTGCAGCGTGTTGGTGTTCAGCACCCGCATACACTTTTAATTTGCGGAACATTGCACGGCCTAATGGACCTTTCGGCAACATACCTTTAACCGCAATTTCAATCACTGCTTCAGGACGGCGCGCGATCATTTCTTTGAAAGTCGCTTGTTTGATACCACCTACATAGCCTGTGTGCCAGTAGTAAATTTTATCGCTTTCTTTGTTACCGGTTACAGCAACTTTGTCCGCGTTAATCACGATGATGTAATCACCTGTATCAACGTGCGGAGTATATTCAGCTTTATGTTTACCACGAAGACGACGCGCTAATTCAGTCGCCAAACGACCTAAAGTTTTACCTGTCGCATCTACTACATACCAGTCGCGTTGAACCGTTTCTGGTTTTGCTACAAAAGTTTTCATTAATTAATTACCAATATAATAATATTAATACCCAGTGCTTAAAAAAGCACAACCAGTTATCTTAATCTTCACCCCTTCGAGTGCGATCTCGACAAAATAATGCGCGGTGGGAATCCGCAGCATTCACAGGGTCGCGCGATTATACAAAAAGTTTCAATGAAAAGCTAACGGTTTATCCGGAAAACATGATAAATTTTAACCGCACTTTTTCTCTTTTCATTCACCATAATGCCAAAAATACTTAAGGCTTACGTCCCAACAGACAAATTACCGAACTGGTGCCGATATGGCGATTTCCTTCATTCATCTCACGCACGCTATGCTCTGCAATAAGCCATTCCAAGCCTGCTAACGCCTGCTGCATCTGTGCCAATGTACCCAACATTTCAACCTGACCGGGTCCACCAGTGCCATAATGAATTTGGTCCGGATGATAAAACACGCCGGCAAATAACCCACCCGGTTGCAATGCATTCACAATACGTTGCATCACTTGCGTTCTTTGCGGTTCCATAAAATGACAAAAAACGGAAGTAATTACGGCATAATATGCTGTCGGCATATCCATCTCTGCAATATTGGCCAATCTTGTAGTAAACGAAACATTTTGCTTACGCGCCAACGCTTGCGCTTTGAGCAAACCCACTTTAGACATATCAACCCCTTCCGTTTCCAATCCATGCAAAGCTAAAAAGACACCATTACGCCCTTCTCCGGTAGCCAGATCCAATGCTCGCCCGGAAGTGGGCAGATAAGATTGAATTCTGGCGATAAATTCATTAGGTTCCGTACCAAAAATATAGTCTTCCGTTTGATAACGCTCATCCCATTTTGTCATAGTTTCTCCTTTTTAGATTTCCAGTAATTGACCCAATCCGCTTTGCCGTTGCACCGGATTTTTCACCGCACTTTCCCATACGCTTTGCAGCGCGAACACCGTTAAAAAATCTTTGGTGCGGGTAACGCCGGTGTAAACTAGTTCTTTGGATAACACGGGGCTGTTTTCCAGCGGCAAAATCAGGAAAGTATGCGGAAATTCCGAACCTTGTGATTTGTGTACCGTCATTACGAATGCGGTTTCATGATTCGGCACACGACTTGCCAGCACAGTTTTATAACTGTTTTGTCCCTGCTCGAACCATACCCGTCCGTTTCCCAAATACATGCCGATGTCACCGTTATACAAGCCCACATTGCTATCATTTTGCGTCACCATAATCGGTTTGCCGATGTACCATTCCCGTTCCTGATGAAATTGCAACAGGCGTTTTTGGCGTAATTTTTCTGCGATGGCGAGATTTAATTGCTCCACGCCGAATTCGCCCACACGCAACGCTGTTAAAAAACGAATGCCGTTAAACGCCGCGAAAATCGACCGCACTTTTTCTTCATCCATCTGCCCTTCTTGTGAAATCAACTGCAAATAACGACGATATTCCTCTGCCGCACGTTCCACGATGAGCTTCACACAGGTTTTATGTTGCTGACTATCTTCTTTGTTGGTCAAATAACGAGCAAAATCCGTTAAATATACGCCGCATTTTTTTGCTTGATGTTGCTGATATTGCTGCAATAACTGCCAGCTTTCCGCCGCGTTGCCTGAATTCACCGCAGCCGCCAACGCACCCACTTCCGGATTTGCCCCGAAACGGCGGCTGACCTGCAAATAACAAATGCTGTCGCTGATAGGATTACCATGTTCCGACGCAGCAAGAGAAATGCCCGTGGTCGCCTGTAAATATTGCGTCATTGCGGGGCTATACGTCGGCGCCGACGCATTCACGAAACGTCCTAATTCGCCTAAAATCGCCCCGGCTTCTACAGAAGCCAGCTGGTCTTTATCACCCAATAAAATCAATTTGGTTTCCGGTTTGAGCGCATTAAGCAGTTTTGCCATCAAAGTTAAATCGATCATGGACGCTTCGTCCACCACCAACACATCCACCGGCAAAGGATTGTCGGCATGATAGCGGGTTTCCTCACTGAAAAAACGCACGCCGAGCAAGCGATGAATGGTTTCCGCATTCATGGGAATGCGCAGATTTTCGATGATTTCTCGCTCGTGTTTTTCCGTGGAAAAAGTCTGTTTCAGGCGATCTACCGCGTCCACAATGGATTCCGTAAGCCGTGCCGCCGCTTTCCCTGTCGGGGCGACAAGTTTAATGCGCAAGCCGTTTTGGTGAAGCTCCTGCAAGGTCAATAACAGTTTGGTGACGGTAGTGGTTTTGCCCGTGCCTGGCCCGCCGGTAATAAGGCAAAATCGTTGACGCAACGCCATCACCGCCGCGATTTTTTGCCAGTCGATACCCTGTTCTTCATGAAAATAGCGGTTCAAAATCGGAGCGATTTGCGCCATCTGTTCGGCTGAAAAAACGTGTTGAAAACAGATCGCACTTTTAAAGTAATCGGCGATACGGAATTCATCCTGCCAGATGCGATAAAAATACAAGCGGTCAAACTGCAATACCAACGGCGCGATCTGTTGCAACGGCGCGGCGGTGAAAGCGATATGTTGCGCCGCCAGCAATGCTGCCTGCCATTGCTCAATGGGTAAATAATCAATTTTTTGCTGAATGTCCGTTAAATAAACGCGTTCGTTAAAATAATCCTGCAAACCGAACAAATCCTGCTCCGTGGCGTGATTCAGCAAAATACAAGTATTGCCCTGCCGATAACTGAAATTACACAACGCCGCCATAAGCACCGCCAAATTTTGAATCGACGGCGTATATTGAAATGGCTGTTGTTTGCGGTGAATAAATTCAGCGAAATAATAGTCGGCGGCGTTGATAATGCCCTTTTCTTTGAGTTGGGATAATAAAGCTAACATTAGAACAAATTCTCCAAAGCCTGAATCAACGCGTAATCCGGTTTATCAAAAAACACGCCGTTTTGATTTTCGCCGTTCATGCCACGTAAGAAGCAATAAAACACACCGCCGAAATGGGTTTCGTAGGCATAATTTGCGTCACGTTGTTGTAAATAACGGTGCAGTGCCAATGTATAAAACAGATATTGCCAGTCGTAGTGGTTCGTCAGCATGGCTTGCTCAAGGCTTTTGCCAACGTAGTTTTGCGGCTCTACACCAAGGAAATTGGATTTGTAATCCAGCAAATAATATTGGCCATTATGATAAAACACCAAATCCATAAAACCCCGTAACATTCCTCGGATAGCATCAAATTGTAGCGACTCGGAAGGCAGGTGATGGTATTGTTGCAACGCACGATTGAATACCGAAACATCAAATAATTGATTCAATTTCAAATAAAATTGCATTTCTTTCACACAGTGCCGACGGGATAAATTCGCTAATTTTAAAGTCGGTTCCTCTGCACTTAACGGCGTATGTAAAATAGCGTTCATCCATTGTTGTAACGACGGCAGCCAAGTTTCCTCTAACTGTAACCAGTGGCAAAGTTTTTGGACTTTTTCTTCATTCAACGGTTGGCTAAAATCGTATTTTTCTAAAAAGCGGTGCAATGCCGTACCGATTTTAATGCCATGCGGAAAATCAAACGGTGAATAGCCGAAAGGATAGGCGGATTCACAGCTTGCGGTTTCCGGCAGCGTTTCTGTCGGTTGTTCATTAAAATCGTAATCCTTACCGACATCAAAAACACGCTCAAAAATGACCGCACTTTCCGCTACCTGTTGCGCTTTATAATATTTTTTATTTTGATGAATGTTTTCAATGGCGCTGAAACTGGTAACCGCCCAGTTTTGTTCAATATGTCCGCTAAATTTGGCAGCCTGCAAGGTGGTTTGAATTTCGGCCTGTTGCCGCAACGGTAATGGTGTTAATGTCTTCGTATCGGTAATCACAATACTATTTGCCGGCGCTTTTGCCACCAATTTATCCAACAACGGCAGACTTTCATACGCATTCGGCTTGCTTTCCGTTTGAATATCCCCCTGCGTCAACACATAAAGCAAACTACTCCATTTTTTCTCAAAGGTTTGAGGCACGCCAATGACCAACTGATATTTGGCTCGAGTTAACGCGACATAAAGCAAACGTAATTGTTCGGCAAAATCTTCTTTTTGTACCAAGTCGATATGTGATTTATCAAAATCCCACAGCACCTGTTGCTGTTCTTCATCAAAATAAGTGGAAAGTTGATTCGGTTTAAATGAAGAGGCATAACCGATAAACGGCAACCAAACCAAATCGTATTCCAAACCTTTGGATTTATGAATGGTCACGATCTTGACCAATTGCAACTCGCTTTCCAACCGCACTTGTTGCTCTTTTTGCCGATCTTCACCCTGAATTTGTTTTTCAAACCAACGCAACAACGCCGCTTCACTTTCATTTAATGTTGCCGCTTCCTGCAACAGTTCCGCCAAATGTAATAAATCTGTGACTATGCGTTTGCCATCTGCCGTTAGGTACCATTTTTCCGTGATTTTTTCTTGTAAAAACAAACGGTGTAACATCACCAACACCCCTTGTTTTTGCCACGTTTTTTGATACTGAATAAATTTCTCCACCCAGTGTTCCCAAAGCGTTTCATTCAATCTGATACGTTGAATATCGGCAGATGTTTGCGCAAAAATTTCCGTTGCCACGGCATTTAAAATATGGCGTTCACTAAACGGATTCAGGCAGGCTGTGAGGATAAGTAGCAAATCTTTCGCTACATGACTGTCAAACACGTTGCTGTCTTCCGACAAATACACTGAGGCAATGCCAAGTTGGCGCAACTCATTTTTAATCAATTCCGCTTCTTTGCGGCTACGCACCAAGACAGCAATGCTTTCCGGTTTCAGCACTTTTTCTACTGTCTGACCATCAGTGCTAAAAACAGCCTGATTTTCCACCGCACTTTGCAGCCAATGTTGAATAGAAATGGCACAGTTTTTCGCCATATTTTCTTTTACAGAAGATTCATCTAGATAAAAACGCACGGCAGGCTCAGCCTTTCCGTTTAACCAAAATTGCGGATGATCTTCTCGCGCTTTTACCGGTAAAAATTGAATATCTTGATATAAAAATGGGGAATTTTCGCTGAAATCAAATAAATGATTGACGCAAGCCACAACATTTTGTTCAGAACGGTAGTTTTTATCTAAATTGAAACAATGTTCGGCTTGGCGGGCGGCTTGGAAATAAGTAAAAATGTCTGCACCACGGAATTTATAAATCGCCTGTTTCGGATCGCCAATCATGATAAAACCTTTATCTGGCTGGAAATCGGGCTGCGATTGTTCTACGTAAATTTTTGAGAAAATCTGATATTGCACCGCGTCCGTATCTTGAAATTCATCAATCATGGCAAATGGGAATTGATACCTAATCAGACGGGCGAATTCGGTATTTTGCGGGTGATACAACGCCTCTTTTAACAGGCGCAACAAATCGTTAAAACTCTTTTCGCTGTGATTGAGTTTGTATTCCACTAATTGCGTATTAAGGGCATTTAAATAATGAAACCACAGCGCTTGTGCCAAACATTCGCTCTGTTGGAACACTTGTAATAATTTATCAATTTGACTAAACACGGCATGGGTCAAAGGTTGTTCACACGCTTCCCCTGCTTGTTCGTTCATTGCCTGCTGCCCAAAACGATAAAAACAATCGGGGAAATCTGCGGTCTCTTTTTCCGCCCATTGTTTCATGGCGGCAAGCCATTTCGGGCGAGTTGCTGAAGTGAAGCTACGTCGGTTTAATTTTTGTTCTTTCGTGTTTTTATATTTGGTGTTGACTTCCGTTTCAATCAACTCCACGATTTCCGCTTCTTTTTCTAACCATTTTCCTTTCAGTTCCATTATTCGTGTTGTTAACTGTTGTGAATAATCGGCAAGTTTGGGGAGAAATTCGGATAAAGAACCATCAAAAAAGTGCGGTAGATTTTTCGGAAGTTTTAATTCCGTACCGGCAAATTTTTTAATTCGAGAAATCACATTGGATGGTGAAGTGAGGTTTTGTTGAATAAATTCCACAACGGTATAAGGTTGCGAATAAAAATGTGTGCGCCACACATTTTGTGCTAAATGTAACAACAATTCGTCTTCTTCGCCGCTCAGTTCCAAATTGAAATGAATCCCCGAATTGAAGGCATATTGCACGAGCATTCGGCGACAAAATCCGTGAATGGTATAAATCGCCGCCAAATCCATATTCTGTTCCGCCAAAGTCAGCCGTTGGATGGCAAGAGGCAGATCAGTGATTGTTTCGGCTAATCCACGTAAAAAATCATCTTGTTCAAATGCACATAAATCCTGTGTTTGGTGATAAATGATAAATTTCTGTTTTGCATCATAAATTCGTTCACGGATTTTCTTTTTCAACTCTTCTGTCGCCATCTCGGTAAACGTCACGACGAGAATTTGTTCTACATTTAACGCATAAGGAAAAGCATTTTCCCCCGCCTGTAACAATAAACGCAAATAAAGCGAACCCATGGTATAGGTTTTTCCCGTACCGGCGGAAGCTTCAATAAGGCTGATGGCATTAAGTGGCGTAGAAATAGGATTGAGTTGTTGCATGGTGATCGATGAATGAAAAAAGATAAAACAAGGGCGGAAAGTCTCCGCCCGATGATGCTCAATTAAAAGTTGATAACTTTATCGGCCCATAACGTCCAGTTAGACACATCATCCAATGTGCCACGGGTAACGCCGTCAATAAGTTTGGCCTCAGACAAGCCGCGGGCTTTTGTACAACTAGTGCAAAGTTTGACTTCAGCGCCTTGTGCAATCAAAATCTCCATAACTTGTTGCACATTAGAACCTTCATTTGGATTTTGACCAACGAGACCGCTTAAAACTGAATCGGAGAAACAGAATACTTTAATGCCCACTTCTTTGCCATGCTCTTCCTGCAAATTGACGGCAAAACGTAAGGCATTGAAGCTTTTTTCACTGCCATACGGCGATTCATTTAAGATAAAAAGAATTTTTTGCATAATGATTAACCTATCCATATAAATTTAATCAAGAACAATACGGAAACCACCCAAACCGGCGCGTTAACTTCATGCCAACGTCCTGTTCCCACTTTCATCACACAATAGCTGATGAAACCGAAGGCGATCCCTTCCGTGATGGAGTATGTAAATGGCATCATAGCTGAAGTAATAAAGGCCGGGGTAGCTTCGGTTAAGTCCTCCCACGTCACTTTAATCAAACTGGATGCCATTAAAATACCCACATAAACTAACGCACCTGCTGTCGCATAAGCCGGCACCATACCGGCCAATGGCGAGAAGAAAATGGTTAGTAAAAACAATAATCCGACAACAACCGCAGTCATTCCCGTACGTCCGCCGACAGAAACACCGGCACCACTTTCAATATAAGTACTGATTGCAGAGGTACCGATATAAGAACCAACTACGGCGCTGGCACTATCTACATATAAGGCTTGTTTCATTTTCGGAAAACGCCCTTTTTCATCGCTGAAACCGGCTTTGTCCGTCACGCCCAATAAAGTTCCTGAAGAGTCAAATAAGTTCACTAATAAGAAAGAGAAGATGATACCAATAAGTGCCGTATCCAAGGCACCGGCGATATCCACTTGGCCAACCACTTGAGTTAATGCCGGTGGCATGGAAACGATGCCATGGAACATCACGCTTTCGTCAAAATACGATGCAAGTGCGGTGACTGCTGCAATAGAAATTAACACGCCGGAATAAATATTGCGTGCGGCCAACACCACGATAATAAAGAAGCCAAGGATACCTAATAACACTTGCGGACTGTGTAGATCGCCTAAAGCAACTAAGGTTGCAGGATTTGCAACAACCAAACCCATATTTTTGAAACCAATTAAGGCGATAAAGAAACCAATCCCCGCGCCGATACCTACCCGTAAACTGAGCGGAATAGACGCCATCAGCCAATAACGGATTTGGAAAATAGTCAATAGCAACAAGCCGACAGAGCTCCAAAAAATGGTACCCATGCCCACTTGCCAAGAATAACCAAGTTTACCGACAACCACATACGCAAAAAACGCATTCAAGCCCATTGCCGGTGCCAATGCGATAGGCAAGTTACTAAATAACCCCATGGCAATCGTACCGAAGCCTGCAATTAAACACGTAGTCACGAACACAACTTGTTTATCCATGCCTGCATCACCCAACACGGATGGGTTCACGAAAACGATATACACCATAGTAAAAAAAGTGGTGATTCCGGCAATAATTTCCGTTTTGGAGGAGGTTCCTTTTTCTTTTAATTTAAAGAATTGTTGTAGAAAAGATTGATTTTTCATTGTTATTTCCAATCAGAGACAAAATAAAGACGATGAAAAACAAGGTTATAAGAAAGGTGTTTTTCCCGCTGATTCTAGCAAAAGATCAGAAAAACTGCGACGGGTTTGGAGAAATAAAAAATATAACTAAATATGAAGAAATTATAAGGAAAGAAAAGATGGTGCGACCGGCTGGACTCGAACCAGTGACCCCCACCATGTCAAGGTGGTGCTCTAACCAACTGAGCTACGGTCGCAGTGAAAAGTGCGCTAATGATAGCTAGCTTTTCAGGCTAAAACAAGTTTTTTATTTGATTGTGTTGATGATTGCAAAAAAAATAACCAGTTCATTATGAAGATAAAAACACCGAAAAAACAAACCGCACTTTCATTGGTAGAAAAGGGCGGTCAAAAATTTCAGTGTTTTTGGAAACGTGAATTAGAAACTTGACGTATCTTGGAATAAACCGACTTTCAAATCCGTTGCAGTATAAATGACACGACCGTCCACTTCCACTTCGCCGTCCGCCATGCCCATCACTAATTTGCGGTTGATGACGCGTTTCATGTTAATGCGATAAATCACTTTCTTGGCGGTCGGCAGGATTTGCCCGGTAAATTTCACTTCGCCTACGCCAAGAGCTCGACCTTTGCCTTTGCCACCAACCCAACCAAGGAAAAAGCCGACTAATTGCCACATAGCATCTAAACCTAAACAACCCGGCATAACGGGATCACCGATAAAGTGACAAGCGAAAAACGGTAAATCAGGATGGATGTCAAGTTCGGCTTCAATGTAACCTTTACCAAATGTACCACCATCTTCAGTCATTTTCACAATACGATCCATCATTAGCATGGTCGGCGCAGGAAGCTGCGGGCCTTCTTTGCCAAACAGTTCTCCGCGTCCGGAAGCTAATAAATCTTCGTAAGAATAACTGTCTTTAATGTTTGGTGTACAAGTGTTCATTATAAAAATCCTATAAAAAGTAAATGTTTTGTTGAAATACAAACGCGAAAAGGATTCTAACAAAGCCTTCCTGCATTTAGAATAGCTAACACTTGTACGCCTAACTTGTCCGATCAGTTAATTTTTAATGGCAATTTTGAATTAATGGCTTTTGCGGGAAAAGAGAAAATCCCAAAAACCATATCGATGTGACTGCCGATCTGCATATTGGTTAATACGTTGATTAATTAAGCGTGACAAGGGCATGGTATCCATCGTGTAGGTTTTATTTTCCTGTTCCACTAAGTCACGTTGTAACAAAATTTCACAGGCTTGATCCACGGTTTCTACAGGATAAATAAAAAATTCCTGATTTTTAACCGCACTTATAACCGTCTCAGATAAACTCAGTTGATTCACCACTGCGCTCGGAATAATTACGCCCTGTTTACCTGTAAGTCCGCGACGCTGACAAATTGTGAAAAATCCTTCGATTTTTTCATTTATGCCTCCGACAGAATGCACCAAACCAAACTGATCGATCGCCCCGGTAATGGCGATAGATTGTGGCAATGGTAAATCGGACAAGGCACTGACTAGCACACAAAAGCCGGCTAAAGAAGCGCTATCACCATCAATTTCGCCGTAAGATTGTTCAAAAACCAAGGAAGCAGAAAACGGCAACTGAGAAGGCAATTCTAAAATATTCGCCAAACAGGCTTCTGCAATTAAAATGCCTTTGCTGTGAATATTCCCCGCCAATTCGGTTTTGCGCTCCACGTCTACGACTTCACCATCACCATATTGCACAATACAACTAATACGGGAAGGTTCGCCAAAAACTAACGGCGTCCCCGGATATTCAATGACTGACAAACCATTAATCTGTCCAACCATTTCACCTTCGGTCGCCACATAAATTTGTTCCTGCAAAATGCTGTCGTAAGTTTGTTCACGCAAGAAGCCAAATTGCTCTGCTTTATGTAAAAAATAACGCTCAAAATCCACCGCACTTAAGGAGGTGGACTGCGTTAAAAGTGCCGTCTCCGTCAATATATTTTTTAACGTCAACGGCGATATATTAATCAATTCGCGGTTTTCACTGTCACGTACCAATAATTGATAAAGTTTATTAAAGCCGCTCAAATCCAACATCGGCAATTGATGTTGTTGCGCTACGGACTGAACATAACCCATCCATTGTTGCTGTTGCTCCGCATTGGCAACACGGCAATAACTCTCGATTTCCGCATAATCCGCCAAATGATAAAGATCTTCTTCCAACTCTTCCAATGTCGCCAATTCTGTACGATTGCCTAAGACAATGACTTTTAACTGCAACGGATAACTTGGAATGTCACAAGGCAAGGTTTTAAACGGATGCGCGGAATACCAGTTAAACACGCCGGTGGTGAGAATTTGTTTTAGTCGTTGCCATAAATCAAATTGTGCCAATAATGCGCCGGCAGTCACAATTAAAACACCGCTATTTAATTGATGCACCAAACCGGGGTTAAGCTGAATGTCGTGTGATGTGGCGTGAATTTTCACTGAGCCAAATAACTGAAACTGATCGAAATATAACGCCGTTCCTACGCTTTTTTGCGTAGCAAAATTGTCATCATGAGACTGCGCCAATTCTGCAGAAATACGAGGAAAAGAAAAAGAATCTCCTTGTTCAATAATGTATTGCACGCCACACAAATCCGGCATTGGCTTTTGAGATTGAATAAATTGTTCCAATAACGGCGCATATTCTGCCTGATCATCAGCTTTAAGCACCAATAAAGTGCGGTGGGAATTTTTAATGAAATGACGAATCGCTTTTTCTGCGCGGGGTTGTAATGCGAAAAAATCTTGAGGCTGTGAAGATATTTCCGTCACGCTCAATTCCGGACGAAGTTCCTGCCAAGGCAAAGTGTTATAAGATGAAGTCACGACTACTCTCTAAGTTAAAGGTTGTTTGGCGGCATTATCGCATATTTATGCGTATTGAGTAAAAATTTGCTAGAAAATCCGTCACAAAAAGCGTATAGTGACACAGTTACCACGTCACTAAAATCATGTATAAAAATGAAATATCAAAAGCTAGAAAATCAAGAAGCACATTGGAAATGGGTTTATTTAACCAAAAAAGCCCGTGAAGGCGAAAATATCACCCGTTACGCCGAAAAAAGTTTACAAGAAGACATCGTAAAGCAACTCATCAGTCGCCAAAACTATCCGCAACAAATTGAAGAATGGATAAAAACCCATTTGGCACCCGAATTGGTCATTAAACTCGATCAAGCCATTCGCGCCAGAAGAAAGCGTTTCTTTAACGGTGAAAAACAATCCACCAAGAAAAAATCCATTGATTTGGAATATGCCGTTTGGCTACGTTTGTCCAAATATTCCCGCAAAATGAAAATGACGTTGTCGGAAACTATTTCTTACATGATCGATGAACGTGAAAAGAAAGCCTTGTACGAAAGCCAAATGTCAGCCATGAAAGCCGGGTTGAAAGATTTACTGAAATAAAAAAAGACAAGACCGAAAGGTGCTTGTCTTTAAATTTCAATGACTAAATAAGGAAATTTTTATAGTTATTCTACAACCGGAATAATTTTTGTGGCATGAGAACCTTTGTCGCCATGAATGACCTCAAATTGTACTTTTTGCCCCGCTTTTAAGGAACGATAGCCTTCCATTTCAATGACAGAATAATGTGCAAAAATGTCGGTATTACTGCCTTCTACAGAAATAAACCCAAATCCTTTCGCATTATTAAACCATTTAACAACACCAACTTCCATAATTTAAACCTCTTATGGTTTTTTAGTCCATTTAGAACTACCTTTACTTCAATAAGACATACTGCCCTATCACCTTAATTTGCTGGTGCCCATCTTTAAATAAATTTATCGCTCATGCAATAAAAAAAGTTTGAAAATCAAACAGAGATCACAAAAATTCATAAAAATAACGTGCAAAAACCCTTCAGCTTTTCCGGTTTTTTAGCTGATTATTTATGATTTTGCGTATTTTTATTCTGTTCACGTAATTGCTTTGCCACTAAGGCTATCGCCTCTCCGCTACCAATGCCTTGAGCCATTAATTCTTGAATTTTCTCAACTGCACGTTGTTGCTGTTCATGAGTGAGGTTTAATAAGTCTTTATCTAACATTTTCTTTCCTTATCTTATTTTTACGAAAAGTGCGGTCGTTTTTTTACGTATTTTTTACCACTGAAAAGTTTGCATTAAATTCCGCCATTGTGCATCCAATCCTGCCTGAATCGTAATCGGAAGTTGAGTCAACGGATGAACAAAGGTTAATTTTTCCGCGTGTAACATTAAACAGGAACAGCCGGTGTGCTCCGTTAAAGCACGATTTTAATGTAAATCACCATATTGTGTATCCCCTAAAATCGGGTGAAAAATATGCTTCATGTGACGACGTAACTGGTGCTTACGCCCCGTTTTCGGTACCAAACGCACCAAAGAATAACGGGAAGTGGCATAACGCCCTACACCGTAAGGCATTTCCACAGTCTGCAATCCTTCATAAAAAGTGACCGCACTTTGTGGTGCTTTATCCTGTTGAGAAAACTTATCGGCAATTTTATCTAACTGAATCTTTAGCGGATAATCAATTTTGCCATGCCCTGTCACATATCCTCTAACTACAGCTAGATACTGTTTTTCCGTTTGTTTTTGCTGAAACTGTTGGCATAACAAATTAGCTATTTCACTGTTTAAGGCAAAAAGCAGAACGCCGGATGTCGGACGATCTAATCGATGAATAGGATAAACCAGCTGCCCGATTTGATCGCGTAAGGTTTGCATAACAAATTGTGTTTCATGGCGATCAAGCCAACTGCGATGTACCAACATTCCCGCCGGTTTGTTTACGGCGACCAATACATCATCCTGATATAAAATCTCTAACATTGTTGTTGCAACAGCTTTTCAATTTCCATGATCGGGATTAATAATTCCGCTAAATAATCCTCTTCTTTCAAAGCCTCTTCCAAATAAGGGCTAATAGCGATTTGGCGCGGCAATGGCGCTTGGCTTTCAACCAAAGCATGCATCCGCGGAATAAAAATCCATTGCAACCACTCCGTCGGATTCATCGTATCCAACGCAAAAGGTTGTTCGCTTAAAAAAGCCGCTTCTTGTGGCGGAACACTTTGCCACAGCGCCAAGCGTTCCATAGTATGCTGTAAATTTTGCAAATGTAATCGGGTTTGTTGATGCATAAAACACCTCATAAAAATAAACGCGCCATTGTAGAAGATTTCATGCTTTTGCGCCAGTTGAACGAATTTAGTGTAAAATTCGGCTTTTCATATTAACGTGATCTATTATGTATTTAATCGAAGCCTTTTTTTCTCTTCAAAAAAGTGATTTTTCACTGGAAAAACAAGCCCATTGCGTCAATCAACTGATTGAGCAATGGCGTTATAACGGACAGATTATTGGACGTGAAATCCCGCAATTTCTTGCTGAGCAGGAAAATCAACAAGGCTTGGCCGTGCGTGTGACTTGTCCCGAACAAACCTCATTATTGGCTGAATTTAACAATCAGCCGGTCACCCAAGCCCTTCTAGAAGCAGAAAAGTGCGGTGTGTTTTTCGAGAGTTTTCAAATCGTAGCGGAAGATCTCAATTCCGACATTACCGCGTCGGAAACACCTTCTTGGCAACTGCTCTACACGACCTATTTGCAATCTTGCTCACCATTACATAGCGGTGATACTTTGCAACCGATTCCGTTGTATAAACAACTGAAAAACATACCGCACTTGGCAATGGACACCATCAAATGGCAAGAAAATTGGCAGGCGTGCGATCAGTTGCAAATGAATGGTTCCGTGTTAGAAAAAGAAGCATTGGAACAAATTAGCAGTACGGAAACTCATTTGTTTAAACATGGTTATCACTTAGCTCAAGAAATTACTCGCCACAGCGGCATCCCCACATACTATTATTTGTATCGAATCGGCGGCGAAAGCCGAGAAGCCGAATTACATTCCCATTGTCCATTATGCAAACGTGCTTGGACACTGGAGCAACCACTTTTTGACTTCTTATATTTTAAATGTGATCATTGCCGCCTCATTTCCAATCTCTCATGGCACTGGCAATAAGGAATCCCATGCATTATCAAGATAAAAGCCTAAACGCCCTTAAACTCGGTCAACAAACAAAATATGCGGAAAAATATGACCGCACTTTATTACAACCCGTTCCACGTCACTTAAACCGCGACATGCTGAACATTACAACAACTCAACCTTTCACCATCGGTGCGGATATTTGGACGGCATACGAAATTTCGTGGCTTAACCAGAAAGGCGTTCCACAAGTGGCGATTGCCGATGTCAGCATTGATTTTCGTAGTGAAAATTTGATCGAATCGAAAAGCTTTAAACTTTATTTAAATAGCTTTAATCAAACCCAATTTGCCAATTTCAATGAGGTTCAGCAAATTTTGCAGCAGGATTTGCAAGATTGTGCTAAGGGTGAGGTGAAAGTGCGATTAAATTCCTTAACGGATTATACTCAACAACCCATCGTAGCATTAGCCGGCAGCTGTATTGATGGGTTGGATATTGAAATTGAGGATTATGCGTTTAATGCGGAGTTACTGAAAGATTGTACAAACGACAATATTGTAGAAGAAACGTTGGTCAGCCACTTACTCAAGTCTAACTGTCTTATCACCCAACAACCGGACTGGGGCAGTCTGCAAATTCATTATGTAGGCAAGCAAATCAACCGTGAACAGCTATTGCGTTATATCATTTCCTTCCGGAAACATAACGAATTCCATGAGCAATGTGTCGAGCGTATTTTTTGCGATTTAATGCACTTCGCCGCACCGGAAAAACTCACTGTTTACGCACGCTATACCCGCCGAGGTGGCCTAGATATCAATCCTTATCGTTCAAATTTTGAGCCATTACCACCAAATTTAAGATTGGCTCGTCAATAATAAAAGCAAAAGTGCGGTTAAAATTCACTTCGTTTTTTAACCGCACTTTTATTTCTTGTCCTAAATTCTTGTTACATCAAACTTGGTTAAATCAATTTTATTTTCCGTGCCATAAAACTTAGCTAAGGCTTGACGGAGGGTTTCAGCACGTTTCGGCAGCCCTTTAGTCGCATAAGTTTTGACTTGTTCATACACCGCCAGCTTAAAAGGTTGGGTATCGCCCGGTTGGCCGTTAAGGTTATCGGAGCTGGCGAAATAGCGGAAATTGGCCGCTGTGGCGAGGATCCATTCAAGCGCTTGCGGTTTGACTTCTACTTTTTCAAATAAGCGCTGTTGCTCTTCTGTTCTCCCATCGGGTTCATACCAATAACCGAAATCTTCTAATTTACGCCGCTCCTTGCCGGCAACCAGCCAGTGCGCAATCTCGTGTAATCCGCTACTGTAAAATCCGCGAGCAAAATAGATGACATTGTAAGGGCAATCCTCATTTGCCGGCACATATAGCGGTTCATCTCCGCCTTTAACCAATTTAGTGTTGTATTCCTGTTCAAAACATTGATTGAAAATTGCAATTAAATCTTCGATTTTGTGTTCCAGTTCCATTTTGTCTCCAAAAAAATAAAACCCACTTCAAAAAGTGGGTTGTAATAATAAAGCCTTTCTAACAAAGGAGAAAGGCTTTTTAATTAGCATTATAAAGATTCGGAATCGGTATCTTTTTCAACCGCACTTTGTGTGTCTGCGGTAGACTCTGGCTCTTCTGTTTTTGGCTTTTCCGCTTTTGGTTGTTGCGGCTGCGCCTTGTTGCCATTGTCTCTCGGCACTTCCCAACCTGATGGCGGAGTCACCGGTTCACGATTCATAAGTTGCTTAATTTGCTCTTCTTCGATAGTTTCATATTTTACTAAAGCATCTTTCATGGCATGTAAAATATCCATATTATCGCTCAGAATTTGTCTTGCACGCTCATAGTTACGGTTAACAATTGCGCGAACCTCTTCGTCAATCACGTGAGCCGTTTCATCGGACATATGTTTTGCTTTCGCCATTGAACGACCGAGGAAAACTTCACCATCATCTTCTGTATAAAGAATTGGACCGAGTTTATCGGAGAACCCCCATTGGGTGACCATATTGCGCGCAATATTGGTTGCCACTTTAATATCGTTAGATGCACCGGTCGAAATATTTTCTTCGCCATAAATTAAATCTTCTGCTAAACGACCTGCATACAATGTGGAAAGTTTACTTTCCAATTGTTTTTGGCTGATACTCACTTGGTCTCCTTCCGGCAGGAAGAAGGTTACCCCTAGGGCACGTCCGCGTGGAATGATAGTCACTTTATGCACAGGATCATGTTCCGGTACTAAATAACCAACGATAGCATGACCCGCTTCGTGATACGCAGTGGACTCTTTTTGCTTATCCGTCATGATCATGGTGCGACGTTCAGGCCCCATGTTGATTTTGTCTTTGGCTTTTTCAAACTCAACCATCGTAACGATACGTTTATTGGTACGTGCAGCAAATAACGCCGCCTCATTCACCAAGTTTGCCAAATCTGCACCTGAATAGCCTGGCGTACCACGCGCAAGCGTCATTGCATCAACATCCAGCCCAACAGGTACTTTTCGCATGTGAACTTTAAGAATTTGCTCACGACCTTTCACATCAGGCAATCCAACCACAACTTGACGGTCGAAACGCCCCGGGCGGGTTAACGCAGGGTCTAAAACATCTGGACGGTTAGTTGCAGCAATCACGATAACGCCTTCATTACCTTCAAATCCATCCATTTCAACCAACATTTGGTTTAAGGTTTGCTCGCGTTCATCATGACCACCACCAAGCCCAGCACCACGTTGGCGACCGACGGCATCGATTTCATCGATAAAAATCAAACAAGGCGCATTTTTCTTAGCTTGTTCAAACATATCACGCACACGGGATGCCCCTACCCCAACAAACATTTCTACGAAATCAGAACCGGAAATAGTAAAGAAAGGCACTTTTGCTTCCCCGGCAATGGCTTTCGCCAATAAGGTTTTACCCGTACCCGGAGGGCCAACCATTAAAATCCCTTTTGGAATTTTACCGCCAAGATTTTGGAATTTTTTTGGCTCACGTAAGAAATCAACAATTTCAGCGACTTCTTCTTTTGCTTCATCACAACCGGCTACATCTGCAAAAGTGGTTTTTATCTGTTCTTGTGTCATCATGCGAGCACGACTTTTACCAAAGCTCATAGTTTTACCACCACCGCCTTGCATCTGACGCATGAAGAAAACCCAAACTCCGATTAATAACAACATCGGGAACCAAGAAATCAGAATTTGAGATAACAATCCTCTTCTTTCTGGCGGGGTGCCTTCAACTTTTACTTTTTTCTTCAATAAGTCATTCAAAAGATCTTTATCTTCCAATGGAATAACTGTTGTATATTTAGCGCCGTCGGCTTTGGTGACTAAAATTTCATTGTCTTCAAATTTAGCCTGACGTACCTGATTATTTTCAACATCTGAAATAAACGTTGTATAGTCCGTTATTCCCCCGCTAGAAGCGGCATTAAAACTTTGATATGCAGTCATCATCACAACTGCAACAACCACCCAAAGAATTAAATTTTTTACCATGTCGTTCAAGGCATTACCCCATTCATAAAGTTAACAAAATGTCGCAAGGTTACTATATTTGTTACTAAAGTTAAAGTTATCAAATTAATTAGTTTTATTGCTAACCTATTTAACTAAAGCTTATATCCACTTGCTACGATATAGACTTCCCGAGAACGATCTCGAGAGGCTTCAGGTTTCCGAACTTTCACCACACTAAACAGAGAACGAATCTCTTTTAAGTATTCATCAAAACCTTCACCCTGAAAAACTTTTACTACAAAACTTCCTTTATTGGCGAGAACTTGTTTACACATATCCAGTGCTAATTCCACCAAATACATTGCTCGTGGGATATCTACCGACGGCATTCCACTGAAATTCGGCGCCATATCAGACATCACAACATCCACTTTATCTTCGCCCACACGTTCCAATAAGGTATTCAACACATTTTCATCACGAAAATCACCTTGTAGAAAGTCCACACCAACAATAGGATCCATTTCCAAAATATCACAAGCGATAACCCGTCCATTACGACCTATTTGACTCACTACATATTGTGACCATCCCCCAGGAGCGGCACCGAGATCCACTACGGTCATACCAGGTTTAAATAAACGATCAGTTTGTTGGATTTCATCAAGTTTAAAATATGCACGGGAACGCAG
The DNA here is from genome assembly GCF_900636915.1 of Aggregatibacter aphrophilus ATCC 33389. Classification (NCBI taxonomy): domain Bacteria; kingdom Pseudomonadati; phylum Pseudomonadota; class Gammaproteobacteria; order Pasteurellales; family Pasteurellaceae; genus Aggregatibacter; species Aggregatibacter aphrophilus. The sequence continues at coordinate 1,722,464 of NZ_LR134327.1, forward strand.
TTTTTGTTTATGCGCTTTTTGTACAAAAGGATCTTTAAAGTGTTCGTTTAACCAGCGACTAGAACTCGCCGAGCGTTTTTTTTTGCCCATAACCTGTCTTGTATTTTGCAATGTCGTTGTATATGAAGGCAGAAGCTTTACTTTTCAAGCTTCAAACCATAATTAATAAAAAAATCCACCTCTCCTCGATTTTTGACAGACAGAAAGGTGGCTTAAATCAGAAAGGTGCTTATTGTAGCAACTAAAGTGCGGTCTATAAAACGATCGTTTTATTTTTATAAACAAAAATCCGATCGTGCAACGCTAAATCTAAGGCGCGGCTTAATACTGTTTTTTCCACATCACGCCCTGCTTTCATCATAGCTTCGGCACTGTAAGTATGATCGATATTAATCACATTTTGCATAATAATCGGACCTTGATCCAACTCATTATTAATAAAATGTGCCGTTGCTCCAATAATCTTAACGCCACGTTCATATGCCTGTTGATAAGGTTTAGCGCCAATAAAAGCCGGTAAGAATGAGTGGTGAATATTGATAACCCGGTTAGGATAGCGTGCCACAAATTTTGGATTCAGCACACGCATATACTTCGCAAGGACAATGTAATCCGGTGCGAATTCATCAATTTTTTCTGCCAATAATTGATCATGCTGCTCACGGGTTAAATCTTGATGACTAATACAAAAGAATGGGATATCGAAACGTTCTGTTAAACTACGTAACACATCATGGTTACCAATCACTGCAGCGATTTCTACATCTAAACCACCATAGTAATTTTTCATTAAAATATCACCTAAACAATGCGCTTCCTTGGTGACTAAAATAACAATCCGTTTACGTTTTGCACTAATTAATCGGCAGTTTGTTTTTTCCGGTAGGCTAAAATTTAAATCCGTCAATAATGTTTCTTCATTAAAAATGCCTTGTAGTTCCGTACGCATAAAAAAATGTTTAGTTTCAAAATCAACGAATTCATTATTATGAATAATATTTAATTGATGCTTGTAACAAATATTTGTGATTTTAGAGATCAGACCTTTATCATCCGGACAATCAGTTAATAATATTTTATTTTCAATCATAAGTTTCTATCATCTTAATAAAAAAGAAAACCCATAAAAATGGGCTTCTTCGTGAAAATGCAATAAATGATTAAATTTCAAAAGAAGATAAGGATTTACCTTTATCTAACTGCACTTGAATTGCTTTTGGTGTTCTGCCTTGACCTGTCCAAGTTTTAGTCACACCATTTTCATCAACATATTGGTATTTAGCTGGGCGAGATTCTCTCTTTTTACGAACAACATTAGAACCTAAAATTTCGGCTAATTCGTCTGTAGTGATGCCTTCTTGTTTTAACAATTCTTTATATTTGGCAATACGTTCCTGACGATCATTTTCTTCTTGTTGAGCTTTTAATAACTCTTCTTTTTTCTCAGCCACAACCAACTGAATTTTTTCTAAAATACTTTCCAATTGTTCTAATGCTAAGTCACGAGCAATTACACGTAAACTACGAATATTGGTTAAAACTTTTAACACATCAGTCATTAATTTCTCTCCTCTCTATATATACATTAATTAACACAAACATATGCTATCATAAACAAATTATGGAGCAACGTAAATATGATTTACTATGTCATAAAACAATTTGCAAATTTATAGACAATAATTATTGGCATTAGTACTTTTTTATTGTAGTCTTATGCCATCCTACGTATGTAGAGGTGCAAATGTTATAAGTATATTTTCCGAGTGGATAACGGTGAAGAAAATGGAAAGGAACATTTGCCGAAATCGATTAAAAGTCATTTTAATCGGTTGGTGGCGTCTTCGAAAGAACCGTCACTGTCATAGTATATTTACAACTATGGAGCGCTACTGGTTAGGTTAGGTCTTATTTTGCCTACCTTTTTTAAATCATTTCTAACATTATTTTAAATATTTAAAGTCAGTGGTTCTCCCTTAATTTAGGTAGAACAACATTATGGAACTCATAAACTATTCGACATCAACTTGGTCAATACTGCCTCCGGTACTTGCCTTATTACTTGCTATTGTGACGCGTAAAGTATTACTTTCTTTAAGTATCGGTATTCTGGTCGGAGCGGTCATGCTGGCTAATTTTAATCCGCTTAATACCCTCATCTATTTAAAAAATAACATCTCATCCCTATTCGTAAAAGATGACGGATTAAATACCAATAATATAAATATCCTGATTTTCTTATTATTGCTCGGCATTTTAACCGCACTTTTAAGCATGTCTGGGAGTAACCGCGCTTTTGCCGAATGGGCACAAAAACATATTAAAGGTCGTCGAGGTGCTAAATTAGTTGCGGCTTCTTTAGTATTTATCACCTTTATTGATGATTATTTCCACAGCTTAGCCGTAGGCGCCATTGCCCGTCCTATTACCGATAAATTCAAAGTCTCCCGAGCTAAACTAGCCTATATTTTAGACTCCACCGCAGCGCCGATGTGTGTGTTAATGCCGGTATCCAGCTGGGGAGCTTACATCATCACCTTAATTGCAGGCTTATTAGCTACCTATTCCATCACCGGATATTCACCTATTGGCGCTTTCATGGCAATGAGTGCAATGAACTATTACGCTATTTTCTCTATTTTTATGGTGTTTTTCGTGGCCTATTTTTCTTTTGATATCGGTTCCATGGCAAGACATGAAAAACTGGCTTTAGAAGCAAATAATACAGAAGAAAAACTCTCCGGCGTTAACGGCCATGTGCGTAATCTCGTGTTACCTATTTTAACGCTTATCATTGTCACCGTTTCTGCCATGATGTATACCGGTAACGAAGCCTTGGCCGCCGATGGCAAACCATTTAGTGTATTAGGCGCATTTGAAAATACTACCGTAGGTATCTCCCTTGTTGCCGGCGGTTTAAGTGCGGTCATTATGGCGTCTATTTGTATTGCGGCAGATCGTCTAGTTAGCGGTCAAGAATATATCAAAGGTTGGTTACTCGGCATGAAATCCATGCTTGGCGCTATTTTAATTTTATTCTTCGCATGGACGATTAATAATGTGGTCAGTGACGTACAAACCGGGACATATTTGGCGTCTCTAGTTTCCGACACGTTACCATTGGCTTTATTACCTGCATTACTCTTTATCTTGGCTGCGATCATGGCCTTTTCCACAGGAACCAGTTGGGGAACATTCGGCATTATGTTGCCAATTGCTGCTGCCATTGCCGCTCACGCAGCAGCAGGCTCCGTAGAACTTATGTTGCCATGTTTATCTGCCGTTATGGCGGGTGCAGTATGTGGTGACCACTGCTCACCAGTGTCTGACACCACTATCTTATCTTCTACCGGTGCGAAATGTGACCATATGGATCATGTAACGTCACAATTGCCTTATGCCATAATGGTTGCTACCGCAAGTATCGCGGGCTATATCACTGTTGGCCTAACGTACTCCGGTATCTTAGGATTTATTATCACCGGCGTAGTTTTAGCCATATTAGTGCTTATCTTTAAGAAACGCTAAATTGTGATCTGACGCACAAAAATTAAATTCAAACGATTATTTTGTATATTTTATAAAATGCGATATAAAGTCGCATTTTTATATTTAAAGATTAATTTTTATTTATTAAATATCGTTTAAATTTATTTTGCAAAATTTTATGTTTAAAAATTACTTAAAATATGCATTTTATCAATAGATAAACAAAATATTTTCCGTTAAAACTACTACATAGTGAATCACAAATACAAAGTTCACGCTGCTGGAATAGCACACCATCTATATAAAGTGCAGTCAAAAAATTAAATGCTTTTTCAACGTTGACTTCATCAATGTCCCCTTAGGGTAAATAAGTAAGCAAGTGGGTCTATAATTTTTTAACATTTCAAATAATCGCAATGGCAATTTACGGCTAATCAAGAGGTAAAAATGAAGAAATTATAGGGTGCAGAAATGGTTGTGCAATCCTTGCGCGATCAGGGGGTTGAGTTTTTATTCTGCTACCCGAGTGGGTCGGTTTTAGACATTTATGATGCCATTCATACCCTAGGTGGTATTGAACATATTTTAGTACGTCACGAACAAGCGGCAGTTCATATGGCTGACAGTTATGCTCGTGCCACAGGCAAAGTTGGCTGTGTTCTAGTCACATCCGGCCCGGGGGCCACCAATACCATTACCGGTATTGCCACCGCGTATGCGGATTCCATTCCTTTAGTGGTGCTTTCCGGTCAAGTACCTTCCGGCTTAATCGGCAGTGACGCTTTCCAAGAATACAACATGATAGGAATTTCCCGTCCGGTAGTAAAACATAGCTTTTTAGTAAAAGATCCGAAAGACATTCCAACTATTATCAAAAAAGCCTTTTATATCGCTTCTACCGGTCGTCCCGGTCCTGTGGTGATTGACTTGCCGAAAGATGTCGTTAATCCATTAAACAAATTTGCCTACACCTATCCAGAAGACGTGACATTACGTTCCTACAATCCGACGGTGCAGGGGCACAAAGGGCAAATTAAACGCGCTTTAAAGGCCTTATTAGTAGCAAAAAACCGGTGCTTTTCGTGGGCGGTGGTATGATTTCAGCCAACTGTCACGATGCTTTGGCCCAGTTTGCGAAATAGTTAAATTTGCCGGTAACCTCTTCCCTCATGGGTTTAGGCGCCTTTCCGGGCACAGATAAACAATTCCTCGGTATGCTTGGTATGCACGGTACTTATGAAGCTAACACCGCAATGCATAACAGTGACTTGATTTTAGGTATCGGCGTTCGCTTTGATGATCGCACGATCAATGATCTCGCCAAATATTGCCCACATGCCAAAGTGATTCATATGGATGTAGATCCAACCTCCATTTCCAAAACCGTACCGGTTGACATTCCGATTGTAGGCAGTGCAGAAAGCGTATAGATGAATTTTTATCGTTATTGGAAGATGAAAACCTTGCGAAGTCCCAATCTGATTTAACCGATTAGTGGAAAGAAATCGAACAATGGAAAGCAGAAAAATGCCTAAATTTCGATCGTAACAGTGGCGTTATTAAACCACAGCAAGTGCTTGAAACGATTTATCGCCCAACCAAGGGTAATGCCTATGTGGCATCTGATGTAGGACAACACCAAATGCTTGCTGCATTACACTACCCGTTCGACAAACCACATCGTTGGATCAACTCCGGTGGGCTCGGCATCATAGGCTTCGGTTTACCTGCTGCACTTGGCGTAAAACTTGCCACTCCGAAAGCAACAGTTGTTTGTATTACCTGTGGCGGTAGTATTCAAATGAACATTCAAGGGCTTTCCACCGACCGCTAAACAGTATGATATTCCTGTGGTCGTCATTTGTTTAAATAACCATTTCCTCGGCATAGTGAAACAATGGCAGGATTTGATTTACTCCGGTCGCCATTCGCAAACTTACATGAACTCGCTGCCGAATTTCGTGAAATTAGCGTAAGCCTACGATCATGTGGATATTCAAATCGCCAAACCGGAAGAACTGGAAGAAAAACTCAAACAAGCGTTCAGCATTAAAAATAAACTAGTATTTGTTGACGTCAACGTCGATGCCAACGAACACGTTTACCCAATACAAGGCGCAGCGCGAACGTTTGACGGATATTTTCCGTGCGCAAATTGTGGATGTCACCACGAAGTCTTACATTATCCAACTCACCAGCACCAAAGACAAACTGGACGCCTTTGTAAACACGCTAAAGAAGAAGCTGTTTTGATTGAAATCGTCCGTTCCGGTTTGGTGAGCTTACCACGTGGAAAAAAGGGTTATTTATAGTCAATAAATAAAAACAAAGTGCGGTCAAAATTTACAACGAATTTTGACCGCACTTTTATGACTAAACAGGGAAGAAATTACGGTTGCTTAGCCTGTCGAAGCAGAATAATTTATACTCCCCCCAAAAATTCTCACCGCACTTTATTCCGCTAGGTTTTCACCACTGCCTTCATGTAATCCCTGCAAGGTATACACCTCACAGTGATCGAAGCTTTTCACGCCCTCCACCAAAGCTTCCGCACCGGCAAGGGTTGTTTGGGTGAACACTTTACATTGCAACACGCCGGCACGAATGGAATGGCTATCCGCGATACTCTCCGCTTGGCTACCTACGGTATTGATCACAATAGCAATTTCGCCATTTTTAATGGCGTCCACAATATGCGGGCGACCTTCGCGTACTTTGTTGACGATTTGCGTCACAATGCCGTTGAGTAGCGCATAAACCGTAGCCTTCTTTCTGTAAACGCCGCGCCACCGGCAATAAGCGGGCTTTGTCGCTGTCGTCCACGGACAAAAACACTTTACCCTTTTTCGGAATGCGTTCGCCGGCGTCCAATTCGGCTTTTAAGAAGGCTTCTGAGAAGGTTTTGCCCACGCCCATCACCACACCACCTCGCGCATATAACGGTTTAGTTCTTCATCGTTATACACGATTTGCATAGCTCGACCGCCCAATACATAAGACGGGCGCACCACCAACGGATAGCCCACTTCATTTGCCAACGCCACCGCTTCCTGTACATTACGTGCGGTGCGGTTTTCCGGTTGTTTTAAGTTGAGCTCGTGCAGAATTTGTTGGAAACGCGTGCCATCAATTAGAGCCCAACCCAATAATTAAAATCGTGTTTATGTCTGTACGTTTTGCTATTTTGTTTTCTTACTGTAAAACGATTAAAAAACTAACCGCACTCTTGGTTAATATTGCTGATAGCGCAAGCAGTCATTGAAATTTCCCAACAACTTTATCGATTAAATAAATAAAAAGCTCAATGATAAAAGTAGCAAAAACAGCAATTGCCCCAGAAACCAATAAAATTTTCCACTACTCGACATCAGCAAACATCTTGACCAAAATACAACCGCTTAGAATCCCAATAATCATCATCAAGCCGAATGTTAGCTTCTTATATTTAAGAAACAGGCTTTCCATTACACCTTGAATAATTCCACCAATAATTTCGCGAAGAATTCCAATCAAAATATCAATTATGGGTTAAATAACCTGTAAAAACGTTTTAACTTTTGACCGAACTTTGTGTTTTATTTTTTCTGCTGGCACACGTATCCTGACTAGAACCGATCATTAGTTTGTTACAGCACGTATCGGGAGACGCGCGCTATCAGTACAGTATCATTAGAATCTTAAAAACTATGGTAGCAATTTAAAAACAATTTCATAAAGAATATATCCCAATAATAACAAGCTCCATAACATGGCAAACAATCTATGAGGATACTTAGAAAGGTATTCCATAATTTCATCTATAGCCAGCATAGAGTAAATAAATATAATAAATATAATCAAATGAATTGTTATCTTTAATTTGTTAGAGGTAAAGAAAATATTTGAATCCCCATCTGAAAATAGCCTAAAAAAGAATGAAAAAACATATAGTATTGAAATTGCACAAAAAGTGGAAATAACACATGCAAAAATAACTTTTGCTAGATTTTCTATCCCTTTTTCTAAGTGAGGTTTATCTTTTTTCCAGTTATTAATAATGAGTGAACATAACGGAGCAATTATTAAAATAGAATTTAGATTAATTGTAGAAATCATCCTAAAAAAATAACTATCTTTATCAATTGGCAGAATTAGATACGGAAAAATGGTTAAGCCTAGCGGTAACACAATAAGCACTGTTATACCTAATACCCATGCACTATTTTTACAATTTATATGACATATAGTCGCCTTTATTCTAGGTAAAATGCTCTTTAAGTTTACCTTGAACGGGAAAATTTTTATCTTTTTAAACATAAATTATATTTTCATTTACTAGCACACGCTTCCCAGCATGTACTTCTAACTAATTTGCAACCATCAGCACGCGTTAGGAAACTCGGGCCATTAGTCATGCCGACAATTCATATAAAAAAACCTTTAAAAACTTACCGCACTTTTAGTTCTCGGTTCGTTTTATGAGGTGTTTTTTTATCAAACTGCTTATGTTTACCCTGTCATAATAACAAAATAAGCTTATTCTAAAATGGAATAGACTTTCCAACAAATAAAGGCCTGATGCTAAATGATTATTAATGCATTTTTGACACATAAAAATCAAACTTGCACAAGCATTTTTCTATGCCTTTCTTGCGATTTGTCATGTTTTTAATTTTTATCGTTATTATCGTCGTTAATGGAAGTGTTATAATTTCATCGGGTTTAACCCAATAAAAAAATATTATTAACTTAAGAACCAATCAAACTATCTATTTCTGACATTGATAAGGAGTTAATGTGAAATTAGATGAACTTGCAAAACTTGCGGGCGTATCCTGTACAACCGTGAGCTATGTTGTGAACGGAAAAGCCAAGCAGTATCGCGTTAGTGACAGCACTATCGAGAAGGTGGAGGCCTTAATTAAACAATATGATTTTAAACCGAATGCCATGGCAGCGAGTTTACGTGTAGGAAAAAGCAAAACCATCGGTTTAATTATTCCCGATTTTGAAAATATCAGTTATGCCAAAATCGCGAATAATTTGGAAAATCGTTTGAGAGAAAAAGGCTACCAATTATTAATTTCCTGTTCTAACGACAAAGTCCAAAACGAGCAAGACTGCGTAAAACATTTACTGCAACGTCAAATAGATGCGTTGGTTGTCTCTTCTACCCTGCCTTACAATACGGATTTTTATCAAAATATCGAGATTCCTGTGGTGGGGTTTGATCGTCGAATTATGTCGCCGAATGTGGTGAATGTATTAACCGATGACGAAGGAGACGCCTATCGCTTAAGCAACGAATTATTAAAACAAGCTGAGCAACAACGCATCCTGTTTTTCGGCGCATTGCCTGAATTACCAACCAGCCAAGAGCGTGAAAAGGGTTTCCGCAAGGCATTGGAAGGAAAAGACATTCCGGTGACGTATTTATATACGGATAAATTCCATAAAGACAATGCGGCAGCAGATTTTGCCCGTTGGTTGGATCAAAACGAACTGCCCACCACGATTTTTACAACCTCTTTCACTTTATTGGAAGGCGTGTTGTTAGTGTTATTGCAACGCCAAGGTCATGTACCGCATGATTTGATCATCGCTACTTTCGGACATTTTGAAATGTTGGAATTATTGGCAAATCCGGTGATTTGTAGTGTGCAGGATTACGATAAAGTATCCCAATCATTGTTGAATTTGGCTTTTGATGCCATGTCGAAAAAACATAAAAACACGGCGAACACGACACCGTTAATGCGTAAGACGGTTAAGTATCACTGTTCACATTAGGAATAGTAACCGGTGGGGGAAGCGGCTCCGGTTCCCCCAAAAAGTGCGGTTCTCTTTCCACCATTAAATCCCACACCGCCTGCAAACGGGCAAAAAACTCTCTCACCCGAACCAAAGAATATACTTGCGGATAATCCGCCACAAAACAAATGGCATCAATATTATGGAACTTAGCAATAAACAACGCGCGTTCGCAATGGAATTTTTGTGAAATAATCGTCAGAGAATGTGCTTTAAACACTTGGTCGGCGCGGATGACCGAATCTAATGTGCGAAATCCGGCAAAATCCAAATAAATAAATTCTTGCGGCACCCCCATTTTTTTCAGATCTTTCAGCATGGTGCGAGGCTCGTTATATTGAAGGGTGCGATTATCGCCACTTAATAATAAATAATCCACTTTTTTCGCTTCAAATAAGCGCTGTGCAGCAAGCAGACGATTGTAATAAAATAAATTCAGCGTGTTATTGGCAAAATATTTTGATGTGCCAAGCACTAAGCCATAAGGGCGATTCGGTATTTTTTCAATATCGTAATAAATATCCTTACGAACATAATAACCGATGGTTTGATCCACAATAATCAATAAAAAAGCAAAAAAAGCCACAAATATCGCCAAATAACGGATTGCCCGTTTAATTTGCAATAGGGTGAAGGCGCTTTGTAACTTTTCTTTTAAATTCAATTTCATTGATCTTTCTTATGATAAACAACTGCTGTCAAAATAATGAAAAAAGGATTGAAATTCAAGTGTAATTTATTGATTTATAGACTTCAAAACTTCCAGATGTTTAGACGTCTAAATTTTCTTGACAAGCTATAACTCAAGATGTAGTTTATGCGCTTATTATCTATAACAAAATTGCCGGCAATGACAATAAAAACCACCACCCTTTTTACCTATCAACCATTAGATCTCATCTTAGGCGGTCAGCTTGATCACATTGATGTGGCGTACCAAACCTATGGTGAGCTCAATGAGGATAAAAGCAATGTGGTACTAATTTGTCATGCGTTAACCGGCGATGCCGAGCCTTATTTTGATAAGGAAGAAAACCAAGTCGGTTGGTGGCAAAATTTTATGGGCGATGGTTTGGCGTTGGACACTTCCCGTTATTTTTTTATTTGCTCCAATGTTCTCGGCGGTTGCAAAGGCACAACAGGTCCGTCCTCTATTAACCCGAAAACCAACCGTCCTTATGGCAGTCAATTTCCGCCTGTGATCGTGCAAGATTTGGTGAAAGTACAAAAAGCACTGCTTGATACCTTGGGCATCACGCATTTACACGCCGTTATCGGCGGTTCTTTCGGTGGAATGCAAGCAACACAGTGGGCAATCAATTATCCTGATTTTGTCTCTAACGTGGTCAATCTTTGCTCATCGCTTTCCTTCAGTGCGGAAGCTATCGGTTTTAACCATGTTATGCGTCAAGCCATTATTAACGATCTGAATTTCAACAACGGCGATTACTACAATGGCCCTCGGCCCGATAAAGGTCTGTCTATTGCTCGAATGCTCGGTATGCTCACCTATCGCACCGACATACAATTAACCAAAGCCTTTGGACGCGCAACTAAGGCAGAAGGTGATTTGCAGGCGGATTATTTCCAAGTGGAGTCTTATTTAAGTTATCAAGGCCAAAAATTCCTCGCCCGTTTTGATGCCAACAGCTATTTACATTTGTTGCGCGCCTTGGATTTATACGATCCAAGTATCGGTTATGCCGATTTGAAAACCGCCCTTTCCCGCATTAAAGCCGGTTACACGTTAGTGGCAGTGGAAAATGATCAACTGTTTAAAGTACCGGAATTGCGTAAAAGCAAGCAATTATTGGAACAAAGCGGCGTGCGATTGACTTATCATGAATTTGCCTCAGATTACGGGCACGATGCATTTTTAGTGGACTATGCTTTCTTTGAAAAGAAAATTCGAGATGGGTTAGCAGGCATACCGACAGATTCGGAAGAAAATTAAACCGCACTTTGATGCCAAATTTATTCATTTCAACTCAAAGTGCGGTTTGTTTTTTTAGCGTTTTTAAACTTAAAAAATTGATGAAGCAAGGACAAGAATTAAGCCTAAAGAAAGCACAACCATCATCATTGCATAACCGAACGTACCCATTTTTTTACCTCATCTGTTATTAATTTTGCGTTAATCGTGGCGCATTTTAACAAAAAATTTACGTAAAACGCCAACCAAATCTAAAAAAGTGTGACAATTCCCAAAATTTCTGCTTTCCGCTCTTAACCAAAGCAGATTCCCTCTCTATAATAGCTAAAATTTTTATGGAGAAAATCATGGCAACCATTAAAGACGTCGCTAAAACGGCCGGTGTATCCACCACCACGGTGTCACACGTCATTAACAAAACCCGCTTTGTGGCACAAGAAACCGAAAAGTTGGTATTGCAAGCAATTAAAGATCTCAATTATTCCCCAAGTGCAGTGGCGCGTAGCTTAAAAGTCAACACCACCAAATCCATCGGTATGATTGTCACCACCAGTGAAGCACCTTATTTTGCTGAAATTATTCATGCCGTGGAAGAACATTGCTATCGCCAAGGCTATTCGCTCTTTCTCTGTAACACGCAAAACAATGCGGAAAAAATCAAAAACCATTTGGAAATGTTGGCCAAAAAACGGGTGGATGGTATTTTGGTGATGTGTTCCGAATACTTGCCGGACTCCTTAAACGTATTAACCAACTTTGAAAGCATTCCAATGGTGGTTATGGATTGGGGCCCGAATGCCCATACAGACATTATTCAAGACAACAGTTTTGATGGTGGTTATTTAGCCACTAAACATCTTATTGAAAACGGTCATAAACACATCGGCATTATCTCCGGCGAACTTACTAAAACCCCTGCAAAAACTCGCTATGAAGGCTTTCTACACGCCATGAAAGAATCCGGATTAACCGTTAATCCGGATTGGGTGATGGAAGGTTTTTTTGAGCCGGAAGACGGCTATGAATGCATGAACAAAATTTTACGCCAAACAGAATTACCTACCGCCGTATTTTGTTGCAACGACGTTATGGCATTGGGGGCGATTTCCGCTATTGGCGAGAAAGGCTTGCGCGTGCCGGATGATATTTCCATCATCGGCTATGACAATATTCACGCCTCCCGCTTCTATTCACCACCGCTTACCACTATTCACCAGTCCAAATCCCGTTTGGGCGTGCAAGCGGTCAATTTGTTATTTGAACGAATTAATCACAAATCTGAACAACGGGAAACGATCGAAATTCATCCTGAATTAGTGATTCGTAAATCAGTAAAAAAATGCTAAATCCACATAAAATCTGTGGCCATGGGTAAGTCTATTGCCCATGGTGATGAATAAACACTCTCCATCGAGAAATTAAGATCATCCCAATCCATGTTTTAATATTATTTAAACATATCTATAACATTCAAAAACTTTTTCAAAAATTACCGCGCTTTATTAAAAATAATCTACCAAATTTTATATTTATTTAAACCAATAAATTAATTATGGTTGATCTTTAACCTGATTTTTGTTTATATCTATCCTGTTTCAAGTGTTTTTATTTTTAATTTAGTGAGGTAACTATGATTCAGCAATACGCACAAATGCGACAGAACATCAGTATGTTGGGGCATTTTCTAGGTGAGACCATTTGCGATGCGCAAGGCGATGCTATTTTGCAACTCATTGAAAATATTCGGGTGTTATCAAAAAATTCACGTAATGGTGATGACCAAGCGCGTCAACAGTTGCTACACACGCTTTCGACCATCTCCGATGACAATATCATCCCCGTCGCTCGCGCTTTCAGCCAGTTCCTCAACTTAACCAATATTGCCGAGCAATATCAAACCATTTCCCGTCATCATCATGATGAAGTGTCTTCCAATCGCTCTATTGAAGCCTTATTTAAACGTCTGCAAGGTCAAAACCTAGCATCAGAAGATATCATCAAAACCGTAGAAAAACTGTTGATTGAATTGGTGCTAACCGCCCATCCAACAGAAGTAACCCGCCGTTCGTTGGTACATAAAAATGTGGAAATCAACAAATGTTTGAGCCAGTTGGAGCATTCCGATTTAACCGAAAAAGAACGCAAAGCCATTGAACGTCGCTTGTTGCAACTCATCGCCGAGGCGTGGCACACCAATGAGATTCGCACCCAACGTCCGACGCCGTTTGAAGAAGCCAAATGGGGCTTTGCCGTGATCGAAAACAGCTTGTGGCAAGCGGTGCCGGAATTTTTACGTCAGTTCAATGAAAGTGCGGTTAAATATTTAGGCATTTCATTACCGGTGGAACTGGCACCGGTTCAGTTTTCCTCTTGGATGGGCGGCGATCGCGATGGTAATCCGTTTGTCACCGCCAACGTCACCCGCCAAGTGTTACAACTTGCCCGCTGGAAAGCCGCCGATTTATTCTTAAAAGATATTCAACTGTTGGTGGATGAGCTTTCCATGCAACAATGTACTGAAGCCTTCCTTGCCAAATACGGCGATCATCCGGAGCCTTACCGCATGGTTGCCAAAACTTTACGCACCAAACTTTCCGCCACCCTCACCTACTACGATGATTTATTGGCAAACCGTCCCCCACGTGCCACCAAAGAGGACATTATCACCACAAACGAACAACTGTGGGAACCGCTGTATGATTGCTACCAATCGCTTATGGCATGCGGTATGCGGATAATCGCCAACGGATTGCTATTGGATTATTTGCGTCGCATTCGTTGCTTTGGCGTCACCCTTTCGCGGCTTGATATTCGTCAGGAAAGCACCCGCCACACCGAAGCATTGGCAGAAATCACCCGTTACATCGGCTTGGGCGATTATGCCCAATGGAGTGAGGGGGATAAACAAGCCTTTTTAATTCGAGAACTCAGTTCACGCCGACCGCTAATTCCGTTGGATTGGACACCATCAGCAGAAACACAAGAAATTTTAGATACTTGTAAAGTGATCGCAGAGCAGCCTCAAGGCTTGATTTCCTGTTACATCATTTCCATGGCACGCACCACGTCCGATGTACTTGCAGTACATTTGTTATTAAAAGAATGCGGTGTGCCTTACCATTTACCGGTAGTACCGTTGTTTGAAACCCTAGATGACTTAGATGCCAGCGAACAGGTCATGACCGAATTATTTAATATCGGTTGGTATCGTGGTGTCATTAACAACAAACAAATGGTGATGATTGGCTATTCCGACTCTGCCAAAGACGCCGGCATGATGGCTGCCTCTTGGGCGCAATATCGGGCGCAAGAAGCCTTGGTGAAATTATGTGAACAACAACACATTGAACTCACTTTATTCCATGGACGCGGTGGCACAACCGGACGTGGCGGTGCACCGGCACACGCGGCCTTGCTTTCCCAACCGCCACGCTCACTGAAAAACGGTTTACGGGTAACGGAGCAAGGGGAAATGATTCGCTTCAAACTCGGCTTACCGGCTGTTGCCGTAGAAAGTTTGGATTTATACGCCAGCGCTGTATTAGAAGCCAACTTATTGCCACCGCCGGAACCGAAAACGGAATGGCGGGAGATTATGGACGAGCTGTCCGATTCTTCTTGCGCTATTTATCGAAATATCGTCCGAGGTGATAAAGATTTCGTACCGTATTTTCGCTCAGCCACCCCGGAACAGGAACTGGCAAAATTGCCTCTCGGTTCCCGTCCGGCAAAACGCAATCCTCATGGTGGGGTTGAAAGCCTGCGTGCCATTCCATGGATTTTCGCGTGGATGCAAAATCGCCTTATGCTACCAAGTTGGCTCGGCGCCGGTGCCTCCGTACAAGAAGCCATTAAACAAGGCAAACTGGCATTAATTGAAGAAATGTGCCAACACTGGCCGTTCTTCTCCACTCGGATTGGTATGCTGGAAATGGTGTTTAGTAAAACGGATATGTGGTTGTCGGAACATTACGATCAGCATTTGGTGAAACCGGAACTGTGGTATTTGGGCGAATCCTTACGGAAGCAGCTACAAGACGACATTAAAACCATTTTGTCGCTTTCCCATAAAGATCAGCTGATGTCTAACCTGCCTTGGATCGCCGAATCCATTGCTTTGCGTAACGTTTACACCGATCCGCTGAATTTATTGCAAGTGGAACTGCTACGTCGCCTACGCGCCCAACCAAACAACCCGAATCCCGATGTGGAACAGGCGCTGATGATTACCATCACCGGTATCGCGGCAGGAATGCGCAATACCGGCTAGACAGAAAAGAAAGTGCTGTCATAAAAAACGTTATTTTTTCCGACCGCACTTTTCTCCGATTATGCTATGATGTGCGCCAAATTTAACTGACGGAATAAACACATGAGCGAACTCACCAAACTGGATCCCGATACGGCCATTGATATTGCTTACGATATTTTTCTTGAAATGGCACCGGAAAATCTCGACCCGGCCGATATTTTGTTGTTCAACCTGCAATTTGAAGAACGCGGTGCCGTGGAATTTGTAGAAACCGCCAACAACTGGGAAGAAGAAATCGGCGTGTTAATCGATCCGGAAGAATATGCGGAAGTCTGGATTGGCTTGGTAAACGAACAAGATGAAATGGACGAGGTGTTCGCCAAATTCCTCATTTCCCACCGCGAAGAAGATCGCCAGTATCACATCATTTGGAAAGAATAAAACGACAAGTGCGGTCAAAAAATCCATCAAATTTTTTGACCGCACTTTTATGCTTCCAATATCTCACCTAAGCGATAACCATCGCTGTTTCAATGTTTTCCCCTTCTTCACTACAACACCAACCGCTTATTATGAAATGGCTGCAATGTGCAACGATGACCGACACTGAGAATAATCATGTTTGGGAAGCGGCTGCGGATGATTTTATACAGCAATGCTTCCGTCGGTTCGTCCAGTGCCGATGTGGTTTCGTCTAAAAAAATCACATCGGGTTGCATTAGAAGAATGCGGATAAACGCCACCCGTTGCAATTCTCCCGGCGAAAGAATAGCTTGCCAATCATTAGATTCGTTAAGAGACGGAATATATTTGCTCAAACAGCACTGCTCCATAGCCAACTCCAATTCACCACGTTTAGGCACAATATTCGGGTAACAAATCGCTTCGCGTAACGTGCCTTGCGGCATATACGGGCGTTGTGGCAAAAACAGACTGTTGCTACATGGACGCTCTACCCGACCTTCCGTATCAAACGGATAAATCCCCGCAATAGCTTTGAGTAACGAGGTTTTTCCTGCACCTGACGGGCCTTGAATGAGCAAAGCATCGCCATTTTGCAAATCCACGTTCAGATCCTTCAACAAGACTTTTCCGTTGCCGTCTTTAATCCCGAAATGATGCAATGACACCCGATGGGAACATTCCACCGGTTGATGAATGTCCGTACCGTCCAATTCGTCTAATTTGGTAAAAAAACCATACAAACGGTTTAAGCGCGCTTGATACAGCGTGAATTCTTCATAGAACAAACGAAAGAAAGACAACGCCCGCATAAGACGATTGAAGGCTTGCACCGTTTGGTGCATATCGCCTAATTTCACCTGTCCGGCAAAGAAACGCGGCGCTTGCAACATGAGCGGTAGAATCATAGCAATTTGCGTCACCCCGGTATTAAATCCGTCCAACCCCAACATACGGCGCACAATTACCCAACGGTTGTGAATGATAGCGTGAAATTTCTCTTGTAAATTTGACCGCTCTTTTGTTTCACCGCCGTAAAACGCAATACTTTCTGCGTTATCACGCACGCGAATTAAGGAATAACGATAATCCCCGTTCAATCGTTCTTTATCAAAATTCAATTTAATTAGCGGGTGCCCAATCCAAACGGAAAGTGCGGTGGCGACGATGATAAAAATATAAATAAAGAACACCACGCCTTTCGGAATCGGCACGCCGAGCAACACCAATATCCCTGACAAGCCCCACAGAATAATCGTAAATTCAATAGTAGACATCACGGAATTAATCAAGCCTTGCAACATGGTAACCGTGCCACTAATAAATTCGCGGGCATCTTGTTCGATACGTTGATCGATGTTATCCGGCAATTCTTTTTCGTATTTCAGACGATAATAATTTTTATGGCGCAACCAACGCACCAGCATTTCATTATTGAGTTTTTCTAACCAACGAATTTCAAACAGCTGGCGTACAAAATAATTGATAATGGAATGCTCGATTTTGAACATCACCAACAAGGCATTAAGCCCGGCAAAAAACCAAAAGGCGTCGGCTTTTTGTTCTTGTAACGAGGTATAAAGTCCGTTATAGAAAAAAGAATTCAGCACGCTGATTCGCACTTCCAGCAAAATCAATGTCAGCAACAATAAAAGCAAACCGATAATTTTGTATGCCGACGAGGTTTGCACACAAGGTTGTGTAATCAGCCAAAAGCGTTGCCCGAAGTCTGTTCGTTTAAGCGTCAATGCCAATACCACCAACACTGCCGACACGCCCAAAAGTGCGGTCAAAATCCAAGATAAACTATTATTAACTTCTGTTTGCCAATCCATTTGAATATCCAAAAAGAAAGGGCGTTAAACGCCCTTTAGGGATGAACATATTTAATTAGAATTCCACTTTGGTATTAAAGATAAACTCACGTCCATAACCCAACGCCACAGGAATCAGCGTGTTTGTTGCATTGCCTGAAGTGGATGGGAAGTAGGTTTTATCCGTTAAGTTTTTACCGTTAAGTTGGAATGACACTTTCTTGCCGGAGATTTTGGTGTCGTAGGCGATAAAGGCGTCATACACTACGGCGTGTGGAATTTTATACGACTTAGCGTAGTTATTGGTATAGGCATACCAAGATCCCAAATAACGCGCACCACCGCCAACACGGATATTGCCGAAATCGAATTCGCCCACATTATGAGCTAAAAATAAAGAGACTTGATGTTTCGGTACGCCGGAAAGCTGTTGATTCACCGCGTCAGGGTATCTTTCATTTTCTAAGGATTTCACTTTGGTGTAAGTATAGTTTGCCGCCACGCTCAACTGATCGGTAAGCTGACCGTTTAAGTCAAATTCAACACCGCGGGAACGTTGTTTGCCGACGATATTTAATTCGGTATTAGCGCCGCTACCCACTGCTTCTGCCACATGACGTTTATTGATGTTAAATAACGAAACTGTTGCGTTAAAACCGGCATTTTCATACTTCGCACCAATTTCAATGGATTTGCCTTGTTCAGGTTTCAAATCGCCGTTTACAGGGGTTGCAACGCTCATTTGCGGACGGAATGATTCCGAGTAATTGGCAAAGGTGGCAATATTCGGCGTGAATTTATATACCGCGCCTAATTGATAAAGCAATTTGCCATCGTGCTGATCCGTATTACCGGTCTTCGTTAAGTTTTGCCCTTTTGATACATCACAATTTGCTGCATTTAAGCAATGGCGGCCGGCAAATTGGTCAAAGTACTCATAACGCAAACCGCCGGTGACAATGAAGCTGTCAGTAAAATAAGCGGTGTCTTGAACATAAACACCGACAGTTTTTAAATAGTTATATTGGTAGGCATTGCCGTTACCGTTTTTCTTCTGCGCAACAGGATTGGTGTAGTTTGGATGATCAATATTAATATCGGAATTCATGATGCCTTGATTATAAATCGGACCAAGATCACGAATATTACGCATCACATCCACACCGGCGACAAAACGGTTACCAATCTCACCAATACCGAATTCACCCACGATATTTAATGTGCCACTATGCACGCGTTGATCACCTTGTTGTTGCTCAATGGCACGACGGGCTTTGCGTGTATTAACATTAATATTCGAAATACGCGCTTGATTATAGAAATATTCATAACGGGCATAGTTATAACCGGCGTTTAATTTCCAGTTATCGTTAAGTTTATGCTCAACTTTAAAATCAATGTTATCGGTTTTTGCCGTCGTCTCATTATTTGGTTCGTCTAAACGACGGGAGACCGGAATATTCGGCAGAGAATTTGTCGCCGTTAATAAATTCGTCCCACGATCAAACGGCTCAAGAATATCTTTATGTTCATACGCCACGAAGACTTTGGTGGTGTCATTTTCCCAAGAAAGTGAAGGCGCGTAAGTGGCGTTTTTAATTTTGCCAAAGTTACGCCAGTAATTCTTTTCTTGTTTGTCATAAATAAAACGATAAGCAAAGCCGTTGCCTAAGCCACCGGTGAAATCCACTTGTGTTCCCCACAAACTATGATTTCCCAATGTGCCACCAACCACATATTTCGGCGTTTGTTGCGGTTTTTTGGTAATGATATTGACGACACCGCCCGGATCTTGAATGCCATAAAGCACAGAGGCAGGGCCTTTTAAGACTTCGACGGTTTCCGTGGTGGCACTAAAGTTCTTGGCTGGGCCGGCTTGCAAGCCGTTACGCATAATCGAATTATCACGATTGCCACCAAAACCACGTTTTTGAATGGAATCGAACATGCCGCCTAAAGTATTGGCTTGACTGACACCACTCACATTGTAAAGCGCATCAATTAAGGATTCGGGTTTGCGATCTTTTAATAATTGGGTGGAAAGAATATTCACCGTGTTCGGTGTATCCAACACGGGCACTTCGGCTTTTGATACCACAGACGTCCCGGTGGTTTGATAACCATTTTGCTTAATGCCGGTATCTTCAACAGTGATTTGTTCAAGACTTTCTGCAGGTTCTTCCGCATAAGCCGACATAGATATAGCAGTTAAAAGTGCGGTAGAAATTACACTTAATTTAAATTTCATAAAGATTCCCTTTTCGAGTCAAAAAACGGCGACAGTATAGCTGAAATGCTTTAGCTGAAAAAGAGAATTATTCTTTTTTTAAGAACAATAAAAAACATCTTGAAAAACGACCGCACTTTAGATGAAAAAAGCCTGTTACAAAGGTAACAGGCTGATGTTTATTTTAATTTTTCCAACTGTGCCAACAGGACATCGTCTGTCTGCCCTTGGGTTTTACGAAGACGATAAATTAATAAGGCGGCTGCTAGGGTTAAACTCACGACAAAGGCAGTCCAAAAACCTTTGGCAGCAATACCTCCCGGCACGATAAAATCGGTGCGGGCTAACACGTAACCGAGCGGCATACCGACTACCCAATAGCAAAACAAAGTAATGTATAAAATGGCTTTGGTGTCTTTATAACCACGTAGCACGCCACCAATAATCACTTGAACCGTATCGGAAAATTGATATAAGGCAGCCAGTAATAACAGCGATCCCGCCATCGCAATAACTTCCGTATCTTTCACAAAGATCGCAGCAATCTGTTCCCGCAAAATGACCGTTAAAAATGCAGTAATTATGGTGATGGTTAAACCGACTGCCAGAGCGGAATAAGACACTAGTTTAGCTCCGCGCGGGGATTTTTCACCTAAACGTTGGCCCACTAAAATGGTTGTCGCCATGCCCAATGACATCGGTAACATAAATACAAAGGCGCTAGTATTTAACGCAATTTGATGGCTGGCCACCACGTCCGCCCCCAAAGGCGATAAGAATAATGATGTCAATGCGAATAAGGCCACTTCACAACACAACGCCACCGCAATAGGAAAGCCGAGTTTCAGCAACTTAATCAACGTATGCATATTCGGGCGTTCAATAATATTGGCAAAGACCTGTAAATCACGTTGATTCCTCTCATGCATACAATAGGTAATCATTAAAAAGCACATCACCCAATTCACAATTGCCGTGGCAATGCCACAACCTACCGCGCCGAATGCCGGTACGCCAAGTTTGCCGTAAATGAAAATATAGTTGAGGGGAATGTTGAGCATTAAACCGAGTAAAGTAATCACCATAGCCGGCTTGGTTTTGGCAATGCCATCGTTTAAACAACGAAAATTAATCATTAATAAATAGCCCGGCAAGCCCCAAATCATGGTATGTAAATAGCCGCTTGTGATCTCCGCCAAACGTGGCTCCATATCCATACGTTGTAGTACAAAGTCGCTATGCTGAATCAGTAAACCTAATGGAATACAACTGAAAATAACAATCCAAATACCTTGTCGTACTTGATGAGCAATACGTTTGCGTTGTCCCGAACCGTTTAAATAAGAGATCGTCGGCGGCAACGCCAACAATAGACCATGACCAAATAAAACCAGCGGCAACCAAATAGATGCCCCCACAGAAATGGCGGCCATGTCAGCCGAGCTAACCCGTCCGGCCATGATGGTATCCACCAAGCCCATGGAGTTTTGCGCAATTTGCGCAAGCAAAATCGGAATGGCGATAGCAATTAATTTTTTAGCTTCAATATGATATTCTTTGACGAAGTTTACATTCATAAATAAATAGATTTCGAGGTCATTATGTTTACAGGCATTGTGCAAGGCACCGCACAAATTAAGGTCATTACGGAAGGGGCTAATTTTAGAACACACGTTGTGGAAATGCCACAAGAAATGCTGAAAGGATTACAAATCGGCGCATCCGTTGCACACAACGGCGTGTGTTTAACCGTCACGGAAATCAAAGGCAATTTGGTGAGTTTCGACTTAATGCAAGAAACCTTGAAAATCACAAACTTGGGCGAATTACAGGTCGGTGATTTCGTGAATATCGAGCGCGCCATGCAAATGGGCTCAGAAATCGGCGGGCATATTTTATCCGGCCATGTGTATTGCACCGCTGACATCGTTGAACGCATTCCTTCCGAAAACAACCTGCAAATTTGGTTCCAACTGCCGAATAAAGACATGATGAAATATGTATTAACCAAAGGCTTTATTGCCGTGGATGGCATTAGTTTAACCATCGGTGAAGTCCGTGAACAAAGCTTCTGCGTCAACCTGATTCCGGAAACCATTCATCGTACGCTAATTGGCAAGAAAGAGGTGGGCGAAAAAGTCAATATTGAAATCGATCCGCAAACGCAAGCCATTGTGGATACGGTGGAACGTTATTTGGCACAGAAAGAAGCCTAAAAGTGCGGTTGTTTTTAGCGGCGTTTTTTCATCAGAATTTATTGGCTAAAACGCCCGTTTTGCTTTAGAATCAGCCATCAATTTTTTCAACGAGATTATTATGTCTATTACATTATCAACCAAACAAAAACAATATTTAAAAGGCCTTGCTCATCATTTAAGCCCTGTGGTCATGTTAGGCAGTAACGGGTTAACGGAAGGCGTGTTGGCGGAAATTGATTTATCCCTAAGCCATCACGAATTGATTAAAGTGAAAATTTCCGGTTCCGATCGTGAAACCAAGCAATTAATTATCAATGCTATCGTGCGTGAAACTGGTGCTGCGGAAGTACAAACCATCGGTCATGTGTTAGTGTTATATCGTCCAAGCGAAGAAAACAAAATCCAACTTCCGCGTAAATAACCTAAAAATTAAACATGAAAAAAGGCAGTTAAAACTGCCTTTTTATTATCTGTTTTAGCGGATTTAAACATACTCTACTTCGATAATTTCAAATTCCACCACGCCACCCGGTGTGGTGATATTCACGACATCATCCTGTTCTTTACCGATTAAACCGCGTGCAATAGGTGAATTCACTGAAATCAAGCCGTTTTTAATATCCGCTTCATCATCTCCCACAATACGATAAGTGACTTCATCATCCGTATTAGTATTGACCAAAACTACCGTCGCACCAAAAATTACTTTACCGTTATTTGGGATTTTGGTGACATCAATAATTTGGCAGTTCGCTAACTTACCTTCAATTTCCTGAATACGACCTTCACAGAATCCTTGTTGTTCACGGGCGGCATGGTATTCTGCATTTTCTTTTAAGTCGCCGTGTTCACGCGCTTCCGCAATAGCTTTAATAATTTCCGGGCGGCGTTCGTTCTTTAAATATTCTAGCTCTTTGCGTAAAAGTTCCGCTCCACGAACCGTCATTGGAATTTGTTGCATATAGGATTTTCCTTAATTTAGATAAAGAAAAACTGTGGGATCATGATGATCCCCCAGTATAAATTAATCATGTTACGAGAAAACTTTACTCTCGTCTGTTCGCGTACTATTATTGTTCGTCTTACAAAAAATAGCAACCACAAGTCTGAATTATGTATAAGTTTTCACCACGTCGAATTCTCTCAAAAACCGTATTATTCCTCGCGCTAACTGCCTCTACAAATACCTTCGCCGATGTCGATTTGAATCAACACCTCGGCAATTTGCCCGATGGAGCGAGTCTCGCATTTATCGCTAAAAACCTAAGTCAGGATAAAATTGTCGCCGATTATCATGGACAAACTTTCATGTTGCCGGCCAGTACACAGAAAGTCTTTACTGCGTTAGCTGCCAAATTGGCGCTTGGCGATTCATTCCAATTTCAGACCGCACTTTTAACCAACGGCAAAGTCCAAAACGGACAATTAAACGGCGATTTAATCGTCCGTTTCACCGGCGACCCGGATTTAACCAGCGGTCAACTCTTCAATTTGTTGTCGGAACTGAAAAAGCAAAATATCAATAAAATCACCGGCAATCTAATTCTGGATACCTCCGTCTTCACTAGTCATGATCGCGGCTTAGGTTGGATTTGGAACGATTTAACTATGTGTTTTAATTCACCACCGGCGGCGGTGAACATTGATAATAACTGCTTTTATGTAGATATTGACGCCAACCAACCACCTGGTGAGCCGGTGAAATTTAACGTTCCATCACAATATCCGATCCAAGTATTCGGACAAGTTTATGTGGCAGATAAAGAAGAAGCGCCTTATTGCCAGCTAGATGCTTTAGTGCATGACAACAACCGCTATCAAGTAAAGGGTTGCTTGGCACGCCAAAGTAAGCCGTTCGGATTAAGTTTTGCAGTGCAAGACCCCGATTCCTTTGCTGCTGCAGTGATTCAACGCCAACTAAAACGCTTAGGAATTGAATTTAATGGAAAGGTTCAACAACCTTATCGTCAACAACAAGGTCAAGTGTTAGCTCAACACTTATCTAAACCGTTACCTGATCTCGTCAAAAAAATGATGAAAAAATCCGACAACCAAATCGCCGATGCCCTATTTCGCACGATTGCCTATCAGCAATATAAACGCCCGGCTTCCTTCCAACTGGGTACGTTAGCCATGAAAAAAGTGTTATCGCAAGTAGGCATTAAATTCGGCAATAGCATTATTGCTGACGGTTCGGGTTTATCCCGTCATAATCTCGTCGCGCCACAAACCATGTTGCAGGTGTTGGATTACATCGCTAAAAACGAAGATAAGCTACATTTATTAGACAGTTTTCCTGTTGCCGGCGTGGACGGCACGTTAAGCGGACGTGGTTCCTTAATTAACCCACCGTTAGTGAAAAACGTCATTGCCAAAACAGGGGCTCTGAAAGGCGTTTATAATCTAGCAGGCTACCTCACCAATGCGCGCGGTGAAAAAGTCGCATTCGTACAATTTATCAATGGCTACTCCACCGGCGATCTTGAAAGCAAAACCAAGCGTGCGCCATTGGTACAATTTGAAAGCGGTGTGTATAACGCCTTATATCAGGATTAATTTCAGCGAATTGGAAAAACAAAAGTGCGGTGGATTTTTCAAACGTTTTTAAAACACTCGGTATTATGTAGCAGTTGCACAAAGTCCGAAAATTGACTAATTTACCGCATAAATTTTCTATTTTTTCAAACTCAAGGTGTAGCTATTCCTCCCAACCTTCATTCAGGTAACCCAAAGTATGAGTCGCCGAGGTAACTGTTGGGATAATGCTCCAATGGAGCGTTGGTTCCGCAGCTTTAAATATGAATGGATGCAAGAGGGCGACTATCTAACCTTGGGGCAAGCGATGGACGATGTGAGAGCTTATGTGATGTATTACAATTTTGTTCGCCCACATCGTTACAATCAAGGTTTGGCGCCTGTTTTAACAAAAAAAACCTATCGGGGACTGTTGAATTAGCTGATCACTACATTAATCAGTAAAAGATAAAAGGGCGAAGATTATTAGAATCTCTGCCCTTAATGTTATCTGCATTTTTACAAAAAATAATATTTTCAATTTTTTGAAAAAAAAGTGTAAGAAAAAAGGCTTATCTCCGACTAATAGAATAACTAGGAAGCATTTCCTACCATAATGAACTAAATAGTTTCATAAAATAGGTAATCAATCAGAGGAAAAAATGAAAGATTGTAAGATGCAAGGTATCAGCAGCGGCGTGAGTTTATTGATTTTACGCTTTTTTCTTGCGTGGGAATTTTTAGAGGCAGGGTTAGAAAAATGGAATGGCCAAAATTGGTTTACTGAAATACAAGATCGTTTTCCTTTTCCATTTAATCTTATTCCAGCCGATATTAATTGGCACGTTGCAATGGGATCTGAATTAATTTTCCCATTCTTGCTGATATTTGGGGTGCTAACACGTTTTAGTGCATTAAGTTTAACGATTTTAATCTCTGTCGCGTGGTATAGCATTCACGCCGATTCAGGTTATAACGTTTGTGATAATGGTTATAAATTACCCTTAATTTATGTGGTAACTTTATTAATCTTAATTACGCAGGGAGCAGGGAAACTCTCTTTAGACACGCTTATTAAGAAGGTTTATCCAACTAAAAGCTGGTTGAAATTCCTCTAACTATATATTCAATATCAAATTCTAGGAGATTTAAATGAAAAAATTATCCACTTTAGCCGCATTAGCAGGAGCATTAACGATGACAGTAGCTACTGTTGCACACGCTGAGCCAAAATCAAGCAGTACAGATAAAGCTGCAACACCTTGTGTGGGTGATAAATGTGTGAAAACAAAAGCTGCAGAAGGTAAATGCGGAGAAGGCAAATGTGGCGCAAACGAAACGAAAGCCGCAGAAGGTAAATGTGGTGAAGGTAAATGCGGTGCAAGCAAACCAAAAGCTGCAGAAGGTAAATGTGGTGAAGGTAAATGCGGTTCTAAATAATCGTATTTAAATCTAGATGCCATACATAACACTGGTGTAAATTTACGCCAGTGTTGTATTAAAAGGAGTAAATAATTATGTTACAAGGTGCAGGATTAGGGTATCGTCGAGATTTAGCAGATGATTTTTTGAATTTATCATCAAATAATGCGATTCAGTTTATGGAAATTGCTCCAGAAAATTGGGTAAAAATGGGGGGGGCTGCTCGTTATAAATTTGATCAGGCAGCGGAAAAATATCCACTTGCGGTACACGGACTATCACTTTCATTAGGCGGGCAAGCACCTCTTGATCGCGAGTTATTAAAAAATACTAAAGCATTAATGACTCAATATAATTCGACATTTTTTTCTGAACATTTGAGTTATTGTGAATGTGAAGGGCATTTATATGATTTATTACCTATGCCATTTACAGAAGAAGCTGTAAAACACGTAGCACAGAGAATCCGCTATGTGCAAGATTTTTTAGAATTACAAATTTCATTAGAAAACACCTCTTATTATTTACACTCTCCCACCAGCACAATGAATGAAGTAGAATTTTTAAATGCTATTGCACAAGAAGCGGATTGTGGTATTCATTTAGATGTAAATAATATTTATGTAAATGGCGTCAATCACGGTTTACTTGATCCTTATGTTTTTTTAGAACAAGTAAATGTGAAACGTGTCAATTACATTCATATTGCCGGACACGACGAAGAACATTCTGCGGCACAAGTTGTAGAGGATTTAGAAGGGGAATCATTTAATAAAATAAAAGGGGCATATCGCCATTTACCAGAGTTATTAATTGATACGCACGGTGAGCCAGTAAAAGGTACTGTGTGGGATTTATTAGAATATGCCTATCAACGACTACCTGTCATTCCGCCAACATTATTAGAGCGTGATTTCAATTTCCCTCCATTTGCAGAACTTTATGCTGAAGTTGAACATATTGCACAACTACAGCAAAAATATGCTCAAAAAGAGGTGATATCCTATGCAGCCTAAACCTTCGCTTATTGAAACACAAAAAGCACTTGCCACAGCAGTTCGGTTGGCTCATGCTCAACCTCTAAATGGTTATGCTCCGAATCGCCTTGCTGTTTATGCTCGCTTAGTTCGAAATAACATCTTTGGTTTTATTGACCGTTGTTTTGTTGAAGCACCTAAACACGTTTCTGCTGAGAGTTGGTCTCAGACAAAAGAAGCGTTTGTATTAACAGGAAAATCACATTCGCCTTATTTTCAAGATATTGCTGGAGAATTTCTCTTATTTTGTCAAGAAAAAGAGAGTTTTGATACCAATATACTGGCATTGATGGATTTTGAAAATACACAATTACTTGCAGAAGTTTCTTTAGCAAAAGTACCTAAAAAATTTGAGTGGAATAAGCATAGCGTAATGCAGTTATCTGATGCCGCTTATTTAAAACGCTATGAAGTCGATTTTTTATCAAGCGATTTTAAACAATTTGATGAAAACCCTATACAGGCTGTTATATGGCGGGATAGCGATTTTAATATTCTGCAACAACGCTTATCTGAACTTGACTTTTGGCTATTAAGTTATATACAAGAACAACCTTCGTCTTTAGAAGAGGTATTATCTGCCTTAAATACTGTAGTTGAAGATAGCCCCCCCTTAATTCCATTATTGGAAAACACTTGGGTGAATTGGATTAATGCTGAAGTGCTTTATCCCAAAGTATGAGTCGCCGAGGTAACTGTTGGGATAATGCCCCAATGGAGCGTTGGTTTCGCAGCTTTAAATATGAATGGATGCAAAGAGGGCGACTATATAACCTTGGGGCAAGCGATGGACGATGTGAGAGTTTATGTGATGTATTACAATTTTGTTCGCCTACATCGTTACAATCAAGGTTTGCCACCTGTTTTAACAAAAACAACCTATCGGGGACTGTTGAATTAGCTGATCACTACATCCCTATTGAGTTAAAATTTCAATAGGAATTTTAAGGTTTTTAATCGGTTAAACCTTTGTGCAACTGCTACATAATACCGAAAACACTACGAAAATCCACCGCACTTTTTTAATAAATGGTCTGGTTATTTATTAATTAAGCTTAAAAATTCTTTGCGTGTTTCACGATCTTCTAAGAATACTCCACCAAAGGCGGATGTCACCGTATAACTGTTAGTGTCTTTAATGCCGCGACATTTCACACAGAAATGGGTGGCCTTCACATACACTGCCACATCTTCCGTTTCCAAAATCGTTTGAAAAGCCAATAAAATTTGCTCTGTTAAGCGTTCTTGCACTTGCGGACGTTGGGCAAAGAATGCCACTACACGATTAATTTTCGATAACCCGATGACCCAGTTTTTAGGGTAATAAGCCACGGAAACCATGCCGTCGATCGTGACAAAATGGTGCTCGCAGGTGCTGGTTAAGGTAACATCATTGACTAACACCATTTCACTCACCTTCATACGATTGGCGATATTGGTGATTTTCGGGAAGTTGGCATAATCCAAACCGCTGAAAATTTCATCAACGAACATTTTGGCAAGGCGGGAAGGCGTTTCTTCAATGCTGTCGTCACGTAAATCCAAACCGATTAAACGCAATACTTCGCGCATATGTTGTTCAATGTGTGTGCGACGTTCATCTTTACTTTCGTCCAACACAATCATTGGCGTTTCGATTCCTTTCTGACGCAGAGCGTTACGCACTTTCTCCGCTTCAGGTGAAATGTGATTCATTTACTACTCTCAATTGGGGCATTTATCAAAATAATGCGGCATTTTAGCAAACTCCAAGGCAATAATAAAATGAAGATAATAGCTATGTAGCATGAAAACTTTTAGTATAATGACCGCACTTTTTTATTCTTAAAGGATCCAGTATGTTGCCCTTATCTCAAGCTCTTGAACAAATGCTAAACCAGCTCCCATCCCCAACTTCCACGGAAGCACTCCCGATTAACAAAGCCAGCCAACGCATTTGCGCTGAAGATCTCGTTTCGCCGATTAACGTTCCTTCTTTCGACAATTCCGCTATGGATGGTTATGCCGTACGGTTGGCGGATTTGCAACAATCCATGACACTATCCGTTGCCGGCAAAGCCTTTGCCGGTGTGCCATTTACCGGCGAATGGACGGTACAAAGTGCGGTCAGAATTATGACCGGTGCGATGATTCCGCAAGGCGCTGACGCGGTGGTGATGCAGGAAGAGGTTCAAGTAAACGATGACGGCACGGTGACATTTCACGCATTACCAAAATTAAACCAAAACATTCGCCGCATTGGTGAAGATGTGAAACTGGGCGATGTGGTGTTAAAACAAGGTGCATTACTCAATGCCGTTTCTTTGCCATTGCTCGCCTCTCTCGGCATCGAAAAAGTCAAGGTTTTTCCACGTTTAAAAGTAGCAGTGCTTTCTACCGGCGATGAACTGGTACCGGTAGGACAACCATTACAAGCCAGTCAAATTTATGACACGAACCGTTTTACCGTAAAACTGTTGTTAGAAAAACTCAATTGCGACGTATTGGATTTTGGTATTTTGCCGGACAACGAAGCACAATTTGAAAAAGCCTTTTTAGAAGCACAACAACAAGCGGATTTGGTCATCACCAGTGGCGGCGTGTCTGTAGGGGAAGCGGATTTCACCAAACACATTTTAGAGAAAGTCGGCAAAATCAACTTCTGGAAAATCGCCATTAAACCGGGCAAACCTTTTGCTTTTGGAAAATTAGAAAATGCGTGGTTCTGTGGTTTGCCGGGCAACCCGGTGTCGGCCTTGGTGACTTTCTATCAATTAGTGCAACCGGCAATTGCCAAGCTGAGCGGTTATAGCCAATGGCAAGCGCCGATGCGTTTATCTGCCATCGCCTCAACCAACTTGAAAAAAGCCCCGGGACGCTTGGATTTCCAACGAGGTTTCTATCAACTCAACGCGCAAGGGCAAATTGAAGTGCAACCGGTGGGCTTCCAAGGCTCGCATTTGTTTAGTTCCTTTGTGAAAAGCAACTGCTTTATCGTGCTGGAACAAGAGCGTGGCAACGTCGCCGCGGGCGAAACCATCACCATCGAGCCTTTCAACGATTTATTACGCTAATACATTGAGTTTGTTATGGAATTAACTCATCAAGAAGAATTGCGCTACAACCGCCAAATCGTGTTGAAAGACATTGATTTTGACGGACAAGAAACGTTAAAAAGTAGCAAAATGCTGATTGTCGGTCTCGGCGGATTAGGTTGTGCCGCCGGCCAATATTTAGCCGTTGCCGGTGTGGGACATTTAACCTTACTGGATTTCGACACCGTGGATTTATCTAATTTGCAACGCCAAGTATTGCATGACGACAGCCGCCTTGGTATGCCCAAAGTAGAATCGGCGAAGCTCTCCCTGCAACGTCTGAACCCGCACATTCAGGTGGACACTCTCCATCAATTATTGGATGAACAGCAACTTCACGACTTGGTTGGTAAATTTGATGTGGTGTTGGATTGTACCGATAACGTCAGCACACGCAATCAATTAGACACGGCTTGCGCCGCCCATAAAATTCCGCTGGTTTCCGGCGCGGCTATTCGTATGGAAGGACAGGTT
This sequence comes from Aggregatibacter aphrophilus ATCC 33389, assembly GCF_900636915.1. NCBI lineage: Bacteria > Pseudomonadati > Pseudomonadota > Gammaproteobacteria > Pasteurellales > Pasteurellaceae > Aggregatibacter > Aggregatibacter aphrophilus. Next base: position 1,753,150 of record NZ_LR134327.1, read on the forward strand.
TCCGTTTTCACTTATGAAGACAATACGCCGACCTATCATACCCTCAGCCGTTTATTTGGCGACAACGCTTTAAGTTGCGTAGAAGCCGGTGTATTGGCACCGATTGTCGGGTTAGTTGGCTCTATTCAAGCCTTAGAAGCCATCAAAGTGCGGTTAAAAATCGGCAAGAATTTATGCGGCAAATTGTTGTTGATTGATGGAATGACGATGTCAATAAGGGAAGTGAAGTTACCTGTAAACACCCGCGTATAATCATAACTAAGCCAAATGATCGCACGCGTCCCCTGACGCGTGCTGTTTTACAATCGATTATCCAACTCAAAATAAATGACGAAGCACGTCTCGGGAGACGTACATTAGCGTTAAATTAATTATTCTTCCGAAATTATGTGGTAGTTGCACAAGCTGAAATTACGGTCACTGAGCTCGTCGAAGTGTAAGTAATTTCAGCTTCCCGGTACACAAAACTAATGCTTCGACAAGCTCAGCAAGCGTTTTGTACATTTGCTACATAATACCGTTTTTTGTCACCGCACTTTTTCTGTAGCGCTATATTCCAACCACAAAAAAAAGCCACCGAATATCGGTGGCAAATTATGAAAAGACTAGTTAGTTATTTAGATGAAACCTGTTTTAAGAAGGTTTGACGCGGAGAAGTTAAACCAAGTTTTTCCGCTTCATTGACTAAATTCATGGCCTTGTTTACATCATTAGCTTTTAGCGCTTTGGTAACGGCCTGATTAAAATAAGCTTCTGTGTCTTGATCCACCGGTGTGTTCACTGCCTTAGGCGCTGGTGCTGCGGTAGCTTTCACCGGAGCTGCTGCCTGTCCAACAGGTTGTGCGGCTTTTTCGGATGTAAAGACTTTCGTTGGAATGCCGATAAAACGCGTGCCGTTTGAATTTGTCACGTTAATTTGAATTTCGCCGTTCAAGCTGTGTTTAACCTCAATATCATTTAACGCAGGCGGCTGATGACCAGTGCCTTTAGCATAGGTTTTTGCCGGGTGTGGCACCATGGTTGTTTTGGCTAAATCTTGTTGAGTCGTATAAATCAACAAATAAATATAATCCTGACTGGCTGCCGGCGTGAGATTTAACTCTGCAGAGAAACGATTCGGTGCCATTCCACGTTCTTCATGGAATTTAAACTCGGAAGAAGGATAAACCGCCGCTACATTAAAACTGCTGTCCAAAACCACCGCACTTGGTACAAATACACTTTTATTTTCGATAGGACTAATGATTTCCACTTCTAACGTACCTTGGTTCGCAGGAATGCGATATGCCGCAACCGGACTTTCCACACCGGCAAATGACGCAGTAAAGGCTTGTTTTTGCTGTTCGGATAATGTTGTTTTGACTTTTTCGGAAAATGGCACATCCTGCCATTGAACATGAGAAAGTTGGTTCGGGTTAATATGGATAGGCGTGTCAGCCCAGCTTGAAGAACTCACAGCCATATTCGCCAATAAAAGTGCGGTCAAAAATTTCATTGTTTTTTTCATATTAACCTCAGAAAAAATGATTTTATAAAACGGATTGAAAACAGGAAGTTGTGCTATCCGCTATTGGCAGATAGCACATTACTCTGGTGATTACCACCAAGCCTCAAATTGAACACCTGCGATAAATTCGCCGTCTTTCGCTTTGTAACCTAAGTTTGTGCGATTTTCAGTGTTGAATTTATCGTTCCAGTGAGCGTAAGTACCGAATACACGGATTGCCGGACGCGCCCAGATGCTGTTACCAGCTTGCCATTGTTGCGCAATAGTCACTTTAGTCAAGTCATTTTTCTTGCCTGTAGCTTGGTCTTTCACGCGGTCATAGCCAAGTTCCATTAAAGTACTCATGGTATTTGTCCATTTATACATTGGACGCACACCGGCAGAATACCAAGTGTTACCTTGTTTGTTATCTAAATCGGTTTTTTGATAAATCAAGGCGTACATCATTTCAACTTTGTCGCTAAATTGAACAACACCTTGATCAATTACACGAAGCATATGACCACGGTTATTCACTAAAGAGCCTTGTGCATGACCTGAATTCCACCCCTTAGATGCCATAGAGTCTTTAGCATATTGCACGGTAAGTTTATTGAAACCACCGAAGAATTCGCCTTGAGTATGTTCAATAGTGAACATGTGACCGTTTTTGGTCGCGTCATCATTCATAAAACGGGAATCATCTTTTTTATGCGCATTCGCATAATCAAAACCAAATTCCAATTTACCGTTTTTACTGACTTGTACTTCAGCTAAACGAACATCAAATACATCGTTATAGACATCTTTCTTCTTGTCTCGATCATTTACCCAATCTTTTTTGCCGTGATCATAATAATAAGCAAATGCACCACCCTCTTCTGTATTTCGAGTTGCCGCAACAGAGAGTTTACCAAAGCCTAAATCAATGTTTTCAACCCCTGCTCCCGGACCGGAAATATCCCAGTAGTAGAAGTCGTTCATGTGGATATCATGGCGTTGGTAGAAACGTTTACCTGCCCACAATGTAGCGCCCGGTAAGCTGTCGGCAAAGTTTTCAAATTTCACGTTTAATTCACGCACGGCTGGGCTGGTTTCAACCCAATCGCCTTTATGTAAATTACCACCATAGGCAATTAAGCTGTCGAAATAGAAACGTTTGTCACCTTCTTTCCACAATTCTTGACCGAAACCTAATTCTGCATAAGTATCAGATTCGTTACCCAAACGGTATTTGGCCGGTGCGCCGTTAGCGGAAAATGCGGTTAATTCGCCACCGCCGGATGTCCAACCGATACCGGAACGTGCATAACCGTGGAAATCCACCGCACTTGCACTGGTTGCAAATAATGCCCCACTAATGGCAACTGTCAAAAGTGTTTTTTGAATTTTCATAAGAGACCTCTCTTCTTAGGTTAAGAAAATTACGTTATTTTGTTTGGGATAATATTAAATAGTCCCAAGCACCTAGTTTAATATCGGCAGAATCTGCTAGTGTGTAATCCTGCCGTTGAAACCAATCCCGATACTGCCCTGCGATGTCACCACATTGAAGAGTAACATTCACGGCTTTGTCACTGAAATTAATCACTGCCACCATGCGGTGCCCTTCACTTTCACGATAAAAAGACAGCACCTTTTCGCCATTATTGTTAATTCGCACCATCACACCGCCATCTCTGCCGTTACGCAAAGCAAGATTCTGATGTTTTAAAGCAAACAATGCACGATATAACTCGGCATGAGGATGCGCACGCCATTCGATCGGATCACGATCGTAGAATTTTAACGAACGAGCTAAACCGACTTCTTGACCGTTATAAATTAACGGCATACCGTTTACTACTACCGTTAATACAATAGTTGCTGGTAACGCTGCACCAAAATTTAAGTACGGATTACCTTCCCATGCGTTTTTATCATGGTTGTCAGTGAACGTCATTCGATAGGCATCGCGCGGAAACGTTTTAACATCATGCGCCATATATTCGACTAACGCATTGAAACCTTTACCGTTTGCAACGGCAATTAATTTATCCCAAAGCGACCAATCGTAAGTCATATCAAAAGCATGGCGGTGTAAATCGCGACTTTCCCATTCTGCAAGCATGAAAACCGGTTTAATTTCATCTAATTCACGGCGCACATTATTCCAAAAATCGACCGGTACAAAGCCTGCTACATCGCAACGGAAACCATCAATATCGGTTGTTTTTACCCAATATTTCATGGCATTGGTCATATACTGACGTAAATCTGGTTGGTTAAAATCAAATTCAATAATATCATCCCAGTCATACCAAGGAGTGGGTTGAAAATCACCGTGTTTATTCTTGGTGTACCATTCTGGATGACTGAGGGTTAATGGATTGTCCCACGCACTGTGGTTAGCCACCCAATCTAAAATCACATACATGCCTAAATGATGGATTTCTGCCACGAGAGCTTTAAAATCCTCCATGCTGCCGAATTCAGGGTTCACTGCATAGTAATCTTGTACGGAATATGGACTGCCTAAACTGCCTTTACGATTTTTCACTCCGATAGGATGAATCGGCATAAGCCACAAAATATCCACGCCAAGTTCTTTTAATCGTGGTAAGTGAGCTTTAAAAGCGTTGATCGTTCCTTCCGGAGTAAACTGGCGTAAATTAACTTGATAAATGACCGCACTTTCTGCCCACGCTGGGTGTTGCAATTCCACATAAGGTTGCGGTTGATATTGTGCGAGAGCAGTCATACGAACCTTCCTAAACGCCGGTTTCTCTAAATAATCGTCTGCAGGCGGTACCGTCTTCTTTAAATAAATGACAGCGTTCCGGCACAATGCCGATGTCCATCACATCGCCCTCTTTCACCAATACCACATCATTTTGGCGATAAATTAAAGTTGGTTGTTTGATTTCTGGAATTTCCAAATGGATCTGAGTTTCATTACCCAACAATTCCACTACCTGCACGGTACCTTTTAGGGTAACTTCCGCATGATGGGAAGGAATTAAATGTTCCGGACGAATGCCCAGTGAAAGGTTGTCACTGACTTTTACACCACTGCCATCTACAGGGATCCAGAATTTATGGTGATTCGCATCCGGCAATTCGATTTGTACCCGTTCTTTTTCCACCGCCGTCACTTTCACCGGCAAGAAATTCATTTTTGGTGAACCGATAAAACCGGCAACAAAACGGTTTTGTGGGTAATGATAAAGTTCTAACGGTTTCCCTACTTGAGCAATACCGCCGGCATTTAACACCACGATCTTATCTGCCAACGTCATGGCTTCAATTTGGTCATGGGTAACATAAATCATGGTACGGTTGAGACGCTTGTGTAATTTGGAAATCTCCACCCGCATTTGTACACGCAAGGCGGCATCAAGGTTGGAAAGCGGTTCGTCTAATAAAAACACTTCAGGTTGAGAAACCAAAGTTCGACCAATAGCCACACGTTGACGCTGTCCGCCTGACAACGCTTTTGGTTTACGTTCTAACAAATGGGCAAGTTGTAAAATTTCTGCGACTTGATTTACTCGCTGATCGCGTTCAGCTTTGCTTGCGCCTGCCAGTTTTAAACCAAAAGACATATTCTCTGCCACATCCAAATGCGGATATAACGCGTAAGATTGGAACACCATGCCAATACCGCGTTTGGCCGGTGGTACGTCATTCATTAATTTATCGCCAATATAAAGTTCGCCGGCGGTAATGTCTTCAAGACCGGCTATCATGCGCAATAAGGTAGATTTACCACAGCCGGAAGGCCCGACAAAAACCACAAACTCCCCTTCTTCAATTTCCAAATTGATGTCTTTAGAGATATGTACATTGCCGTAAGATTTACAGATATTACGTAGCGATACATTTGCCATGATAAGAACCTCTTAAATTGTCATTACGTCTGCTCGACGATGTTGCTGCCTATCATTGCCTAGCCCTTAATTGAAAAAATCCTCCTTTCATTATTTTTTTAGGGATTAGAACTGACAGACCATTTTTTAACCAAAAATTTTATTCCTCCCGAAAAACCTGTTTTTTTTGTGATCTCGATCTCATTTTTGCACTTAATTTTTGTGATTCAGATCGCATTTTTACTAAAAATGTTACCTTGATCACAGTGTTATTCGGAGGGCGTAGTCAGGGGGATGATAACAAACCGATGCATTTATACATAATTCAGGTTATTAAATGAAAGTGGGTTCTGTTACTTGTTATTTCGTGATTCATCATCGGAGGATATATGCAAATTAGCGCTAAACATTGTTTTAAGCCGCTTGTTCTAAGCATCGCATTGACTGCCTTATTAAGCACATCTGCCCTTGCGAAACTGGAAGAAGGCAAGTTGATGGTCTGGGGTGGAGGTAAAGGACACCCTGTCATCGCAGAAATCGGTAAAAAATTTGAAAAAGACACAGGCGTACCGGTGAAAGTGGAAAATCCCGGTAAATTGGAAGAAGACTACGCTCAACAAGCCGCTAATGGTGCTGGTCCTGACATTATCATTTATGCACACGATCGTTTCGGCAGCTATGCTAAAGCCGGCTTACTGGCAGAATTAACCCCAAGTCAAGCATTTAAAGACAAATTTGCCAAATTTACATGGGATGCCGAAACCTACGAAGGCAAAATCGTCGGCTACCCAATGGCCATTGAATCCCTCTCCCTGATTTACAACAAAGATTTAATTAAAACACCACCAAAAACCTGGGAAGAAATCCCCGCGTTAGACAAAGAATTAATGAAAAAAGGCAAACACGCCATTACGTGGAATTTATCAGAGCCATATTTTAACTGGCCATTAATTGCTGCTGCGGGTGGTTATGCCTTTAAATTTAAAGACGGCAAATATGACATAAATGATATTGGCGTGAATAATGAAGGGTCACAAAAAGGCTTACAATTCTTAGTTGATTTTGTCAAAAATAAACATATCGCTGCAGACATGGATCGACAAATTGCCGAAACTCAATTTGCCAAAGGCGATGTTGCCATGATCATTAACGGCCCTTGGGCTTGGGCGAATTTAGACAAGACCAATATAAATTACGGTGTGTCCGTGTTGCCAACATTTGATGGTAAGCCATCTAAACCTTTTGTCGGCATCGTCAGCATTGGCATTAATGCCGCCAGCCCAAATAAAGATCTCGCAGTGGAATTTATCGAGAATTATCTGCTTACGGAAGAAAGTCTCGCGCTTATCAATAAAACCAATACGTTGGGTGCGATTCCCTTAAATGCTTTGCAAGAAAAACTTGCCTCGGATCCTCGTGTTGCTGCAGCAATGACCAATGCGGCAAACGGTGAAATCATGCCGAATATTCCGCAAATGACGGCATTTTGGTATGCAGAAAATTCTGCTATTAAAAACGCGGTAACCGGTCGCCAAACCGTAAAACAAGCTCTGGACGAAGCAGCTCAACGTATTCGTTCCGGAATCAGTAAATAACCAATAAGGACTTACAACATGAAAAACAAACTCGTTAAATTTACCTTAACCGCCGTTGCCGGCTTAGTCATGTCTTCCGCCGTAATGGCAAAAATGACCGAAGGAAAACTCGTTATTTGGATCAATGGCGACAAAGGTTATAACGGCTTGGCCGAAGTAGGTAAAAAATTTGAAAAAGAAACCGGTGTCTCCGTGTTAGTCGAACACCCGGACAGACTGGAAGAAAAATTTACTCAAGTGGCATCTACCGGTGACGGTCCGGACATTATTTTATGGGCTCACGACCGTTTCGGCGGTTATGCTCAAGCCGGTTTATTAGCTGAGCTTTCTCCAAGCAAAGAATTCAAAGATAAATTCGTTGATTTCGCATGGGATGCGGAAAACTACAACGGTAAAATCATCGGCTATCCGGTGGCTATTGAATCTCTTTCTTTAATTTATAACAAAGACTTACTCCCTACTCCGCCAAAATCTTGGGAAGAAATCGTTGAATTAGATAAAAAATTCAAAACCGAAAAGAAAAACGCCATCATGTGGAACCTCGCCGAACCTTACTTTACTTGGCCGGTGGTTGCCTCTAACGGCGGCTATGTATTTAAATTTGCCGACGGCAAATACAATACAAACGACATTGGCGTAAATAATGAAGGGTCACAAAAAGGCCTGCAATTTGTCGTTGATATGGTGAAAAACAAAGTGATTAACGCCGATATGGATTACGCCATTGCAGAAGCCTCCTTTAATAAAGGCGAAACCGCGTTAACCATTAATGGTCCGTGGTCTTGGGGCAATATTGAGAAAAGCAAAATCAACTATGGCGTTGCGGTGTTGCCAACCTTAAACGGCAAACCTTCCAAAGCATTCGTTGGGGTGTTAAGTGCAGGAATCAACTCAGCCAGTCCGAATAAAGATTTAGCGGTTGAGTTTATTGAAAATTACCTATTAACCGATGATGGCTTAGAACAAGTCAATAAAGACAAACCATTGGGCGCGGTAGCATTAAAATCTTACCAAGATAAATTGGCGAAAGATCCACGCATTGCCGCCACAATGGAAAATGCGAAAAACGGTGAAATCATGCCGAATATTCCGCAAATTGTCGCTTTCTGGTATGCAGAAAAAAGTGCTATCAGCAATGCGGTAAGCGGTCGTCAAACCGTGAAACAAGCCTTGGATGACGCTCGCGTTCGAATCCAAAAACAACAATAATCCTATTTATGGGTGGCTCCGGCCACCCTTTATCCCTAAAAGTGCGGTGAAAAAATAAAATGTTTTTTCACGCCGACGGTTAGTTATTAATTTTTCGAGGTGTTTTATGCAACCATCCCCGACTCAAGCGAAATCACCATCGCCGCAATGGATGAAATATCTATTGGCAGGTGCCGTGTTGCTAATTGATCTGTATTTAGTAATGTTAATGTATTCGCAAGGAGAGTATTTATTCGCTATTTTAACCTTAGTAATACTAACCTCCGGCGTGTATATCTTCAGCAATAAAAAAACCTATGCCTGGCGTTATGTTTATCCCGGCATTACCGGCATGATCATTTTCATTCTGTTTCCATTGGTTGCCACCATTGCCATTGCGTTCACCAATTACAGCGGCACCAACCAACTTGCTTTTGAGCGGGCGGTTTCCGTATTAACGGATCAACGTTACTTTTCCGGCGATAAATACGACTTTAAACTTTATCCGCAAGCCGATGGCAACTATAAATTGGCGTTACACAATAAAACGACCAATCAAGATTTCTTATCTGAAGACATTAAATTAAGCGATGCGCAAATTACCGTCACCGAGCAACCAGAGCCACAAGGTGAAGCTGCACCGCTTAAAGTGATTACGCAAAATCGTAACGCACTGCAATCCATGCGTGTGACGCTTCCAAGCGGCAATGAATTGACCATGAGTTCACTGCGTCAATTTTCCGAGCAAAAACCACGCTACACGTTCAACAGTGAAACTAATCTCTTAACCAACAATGAAAACGGAAAAATCTACAAAGCCAACAACGATATTGGCTTTTTCCAAGCGGTGAATGAAACCGGTGAATGGTTGAGTGAAACATTGGAACCCGGTTTCACCGTGACTGTCGGTTGGCAAAACTTCATTAAAATCTTCACTGATGCGGGTATTCAAAAACCGTTTGTACAAATCTTTATTTGGACTGTGGTGTTCTCCCTCTTAACCGTTGCCTTCACCGTGATCCTCGGCATGGTGTTAGCCTGTGTGGTGCAATGGGAAGCCTTAAAAGGCAAAGGTGTTTATCGTTTATTACTCATTTTACCTTACGCCGTACCGTCCTTTATTTCCATTTTGATTTTCAAAGGGTTGTTCAACCAGAGTTTTGGTGAAATTAATATGATTCTGAATCAATTATTCGGCATCAGCCCGGAATGGTTTAATGATCCGTTCTTGGCCAAAACCATGATTCTCATCGTAAATACTTGGTTGGGCTATCCGTATATGATGATTTTATGCATGGGCTTATTGAAAGCGATTCCGTCAGACTTATACGAAGCCTCTGCAATGGATGGAGCCTCCACATGGCAAAACTTCAGCAAAATCACCTTCCCGTTGCTGTTAAAACCGTTAACCCCGTTAATGATTGCGTCCTTTGCCTTTAACTTTAACAACTTCGTATTGATTCAATTATTAACCAACGGCCGCCCGGACATGATCGGCACCACTACGCCGGCGGGTTACACCGACTTGTTAGTAAGCTATACCTACCGTATCGCCTTTGAAGGCAGCGGCACACAAGACTTTGGTTTGGCCGCCGCCATTGCCACCATCATTTTCCTCTTGGTCGGCGGATTGGCACTACTCAACATCAAAGCAACCAAAATGAAACTGGATTAATTGGGAGAATAAATTATGGCTATCGTACAATCTAAATCCGTTCGCTACCGTTTATTGGTAACGCATATTCTTCTGATCGCATTCATTTGCTTGATTGTTTTTCCGTTGTTAATGGTTATCGGCATATCCCTGCGTCCGGGTAACTTGGCATTAGGTGATTTAATTCCAAAACAAATTTCCTGGGAACACTGGCAAGCCGCTCTCGGTTTTGATGTAGTACATGCAGATGGCTCCGTCACACCGCCACCCTTCCCGGTATTACTTTGGTTGTGGAACTCCATTAAAGTGGCAACCATCACTTCCATCGGCATTGTGACGCTTTCCACCACCTGTGCCTACGCCTTTGCGCGGATGAAATTCAAAGGCAAAAAAACATTGTTACAGGGCATGTTAATTTTCCAAATGTTCCCTGCCGTACTTTCTTTAGTTGCCTTGTATGCCTTATTTGATCGTCTTGGACAATACATTCCATTCTTAGGGCTTAACACCCACGGCGGCGTCATTTTCGCTTATTTAGGTGGTATTGCATTACACGTTTGGACTATCAAAGGTTATTTTGAAACTATTGACGGTTCTTTGGAAGAAGCCGCCTCATTGGACGGTGCAACCCCATGGCAAGCCTTCCGCTTGATTTTATTACCGCTTTCCGTACCGATTTTGGCAGTGGTTTTCATTCTGTCCTTTATCGCCGCGATTACCGAAGTGCCTGTTGCCTCATTGTTATTACGCGATGTGAACAGCTACACCTTAGCGGTCGGCATGCAACAATATCTCTATCCACAAAACTACTTATGGGGCGACTTCGCTGCAGCTGCCGTGCTTTCTGCCATCCCAATCACCGTCGTATTCTTACTGGCACAACGTTGGTTAATCGGCGGCTTAACAGCCGGTGGTGTGAAGGGGTAAAAAATAACCTCGTGGAAATCCTCAGACCTAGGGTAACAAGTTACCCTGGGTTAAGCATAAGGTTGTTCCCCTTTGGAAAACTTAGCACAGCCCCAATGGGGCTAAACTCTGCGTAATCGAGGATAATAAATCACACCCTCGGCAATGTCAGACATCACGACACCAGGAGACGTCCCATGCAAAAATCCCTACTTTATCTTTCCCTATTCTGCGCCACTCACGCGATGGCAACATGGCAACACCCGCAATTTAATACGCTGTCCGATAGTACCGAAAAGCAACTCTTCCAAGGACAGGCAACATTAGATAAAGGTACTTACCCTTTGCAATTTCAAACGGATAATCAATGTTTCCAACCGCAAAGTGCCGTCAAACTGAATCAAACGGTTTTTCTGGAACCTTGTCATGGTGACGCTCCTCAGTTACGCATTTTCCGCAACGGCAATTATCTCGCTCAAATCGACACGCGCAGCGGCACACCGACATTACGCATTAGCATAGAACAACAACCCGAATCGGAAGCCGTGGCAAAAACCTGTCCGAAATGGGATAAAAAACCATTGGAAATTGACGTCAGCCAAACTTTTTCTGATGGTGATACCGTGCGCGATGCCTACTCAGGCAAAAGCGCAGTGGTAAAAAATGGTAAAGTCACATTCACACCGGATCCCCTTGCCGGTGGTTTGCTTTTATTGGAAAAAAGTGCGGTTAAAAAACCAAGCGTTTTTAACTGGAAGAATGCGACCGTCTATTTTGTATTAACCGATCGCTTTTATAACGGTAACCCGAAAAATGATAACAGCTATGGACGTCACAAAGACGGCATGCAAGAAATCGGTACATTCCACGGCGGAGATTTGCAAGGCTTAACGAAAAAATTGGATTATCTGCAACAGCTAGGAATCAACGTGTTGTGGATAAGCTCCCCGTTAGAACAAATGCACGGCTGGGTCGGTGGCGGTGAAAAAGGTGATTTTCCGCATTACGGATACCACGGCTACTATCACCAAGATTGGACGAAAATAGATCAAAACATGGGGTCGGAAGAGGATCTTAAAACGCTAATCGATCAGGCGCATAAACGCGGCATAAAAGTGATTTTTGATGTCGTTATGAATCATACGGGCTATGCCACCCTCGCCGACATGCAAGAATTTGGGTTTGGCTCGCTTTATCTAAAACCGGAAGAAATTAACGCCGTCCTCGGTGAAAAATGGACAAATTGGACACCTAAACAAGGTCAAAACTGGCACAGTTTTAACGATTATATTAACTTCGGTGACAAAACAGGTTGGACAACATGGTGGGGAAAAGATTGGGTGCGTTCCGACATCGGCGATTACGACAGTCCGAAATTTGACGACCTGAAAATGTCCCTTGCTTCCCTACCCGATTTAAAAACCGAAAGCGAAAGTGCGGTCGATTTACCACCTATTTTTCAACACAAACAAACCAACGCCAAGCCATTACCAAATGCCAAAGTGCGTGATTATTTAATCGGCTGGCTATCCGATTGGGTGCGTAAATATGGCGTGGACGGTTTCCGCGTGGACACCGCCAAACATGTAGAAAAATCAACTTGGCTACAATTAAAACAATCTGCACAAGCTGCATTGCGCCAATGGCAAGAAAAACACCCGCAAGAAACTCAGGGCGACGACTTTTGGATGACCGGTGAAGCATGGGGACACGGCGTATTAAAAAGCGATTATTATCAAAATGGCTTTGACGCCATGATCAATTTTGATTTTCAAGATCAAGCGAAGAACGCTCTCAACTGTTTTGCCCAAATGGATGAGGTGTATCAAGACATGAATAGCAAGTTGAGCGATTTCAATGTGCTCAGTTATCTTTCCTCCCATGACACACGATTGTTTTTCCACTCTGACAGCGAAAACAATGTCGCCAAACAAAAAACTGCCGCTAACTTATTGCTACTCGCTCCGGGCGCCGTGCAAATTTACTATGGCGATGAAAGCGGTCGTGCCTTCGGCCCGACAGGTTCCGACCCAATGCAAGGCACCCGCTCTGACATGAATTGGCAGGAACTTACCAACAATGCCGAAAAACAAGCGCTTCTCATCCACTGGCAAAAACTTGCCCACTTCCGCCAAGAACACTCTGCCATCGGCGCAGGTAAACAAACCACCGCGAAAACGGAGAAATACTACGCCTTTAGCCGTGAATTGGATAACGATAAGGTGATGGTAATTTGGGCGGGAGAATAAGGTTGTTGGTATAAAGTGCGGTTAAAAATTTATTTGTTTTTTTAACCGCACTTTTCTATTAAATTTCCATCTTAAAATTTGAACTCCTCTGCAGTTATTGCTATGATTTCGCGCAATATTTTCACTTTTTTACCAATTAACAAAAAACATTATGTCCACCTCTCTTTGGATTTCTACCGCCTATCTACAACAGCCCCCTAGTTCTGACCAATTCGTCGCGCTACTGGCTTTTGCCGATAGCCGAGAAACATTTGAACAACTTGTCAAAACGACCTTTAACACGCAAAAGGCACATTATTGTTACCAACTGGCGCCCTTAAAGGCTGAAGTCTTTTTTCAACGGCATGGACAAATATGGCTGGCATATCAGGCTAATGGATTAAAAGAAGGCGAAGTACGAGTCGTCGAATTGGTTGGGGAGAAACCCAAGGAACACTTTGCTACTGAGACTAATTACTTACTTTGTCATCAAATCAACCATGTGAAATTGCTGGATAGGCAGTTTGGTCGTCATCCGAAAGTCTTTGCACCTGATGAGATTTTCAAACTGCTCTTCCCTAACACGCCGATTCCGCCCGATATAACTCAACCGAGTTGGTCAGAAAATTGGCAGGAACCGACTTTTCTCATGCCGGTTTTAGATGAAAAAACGTTGGAAAAAGACACCGCACTTTTTGGCGAGCCGCTGCCCGAATTAAAATGTTATTTCATCTTAGATGCCAATAAGCATAAATATTTAGCACCTGAGAATTTTCATTGCCGTATTGAAAGCCTGTTTCAAGGGGAATTCGCTGAAATCACCAAAGACATCGCACCTTATTTGGTAGAAGTGATTCCTTATCCTGATTACAGCTCAGAAAGCGAATTAATGGGCTTGTTTAGTGATGAAGGTGCAATGACTAGATTCAATTGGCATGAAGAACTGGGCGTCTTTATTCATTCCCGTTATGATTTCGACACCGTGTTACGTCATCTTCGCCACTTTCCTGTGATGAAAGACGAAAACGGCAAGTGGTTCTTCTTCCGTTTTTATGACCCGAAAGTGTTACGCAATTATTTAGAGGTCATTGCCACCAGCCCGGAAAAACTCAATAAATTTTTCGGCTATGAAAAGCGCATTATTCATGCTTTTGCCTCAGGCATTGGCGATAGTTTTCATTATTACCAACTTAAAGCCTTACCGGAAGACACCCGAAACATCCCGATTCTTCTAACGGAATTTGAGGTGAATGGATTTAAAGATAAAAAATGGTTGGAAACGAGAGAAAAAATGGTTGGGTATATTTTTAAAACTTATCCGCACGTTTATTCCCCTCAGGAGCAAGAACAATTAATTAACAATTTGGATGAAGCAAGAAACAAAAACTATATTTACGAAACAGCAATCGTACAATATGCCGTCGCAAAACAAAGTGCGGTGAAAAATGGACGAGATTTTGCAGCACTTGAAAAACAATTAGAACAAAAGTTCTCGGCACCCTTAGCCCGTGCAATACAATTATTTAATCTCTTAAATTTGGAACAAGAAAATGGCAAATAACGAACAAGATTATGAACCACAAGCAAAACCTGCCGATGAAGTAACCAAACCGTGTCAAGAAGGCATTCGAGTTTATCCCACAAGATTCGCCCTGACCGATAAGGCATTTGAAAACATAAAAAGTAAAGGGGAAATGCCACCACTTCCGAAGAACGCGTCAGGCGACGAAAATTATGATGCCCGTCGTTTACGTGATGGTTATGTGTATATTTTAGCAGTGAATGCCGAAGTTAAAGGATGTTTCGAAATTAGCGCAGAAGCGGCCAATGGTCAGGCTTGGTATATTTACCGCTATCGTTCAAAAGATGTGGATTTTAACCAAGGAAACCAAGCGTTCGGAATAAACTACTCCTTTAGTCTATTTAATGATTACGAAGCCGGTTATATAAACAAAGTCATTTTACCAACGCCTTATATTGAGCTTAATAAAGCCATTGAAAGTGCATATATGATGTTTACCGATGTAGACCTACCCATGAATTTGCTAAGAAAAATAGAAACCGATCCCTTAGTGAGAAATCATTGGATGCGCAATGTTCAGCTAAAAAATCCGCAAGGCTACTCAATTAATATGGCCACTTTACAGCAAACGGTTAAAGACTTTTCGCCACAAACCAAAATGATGACTGACCAGGCGTTAACCTCAAATGCCTATCGCTTTACCCCGATAGGTAAACCGACGGGCTGGGAAGAGATAAAAGATCAACTCATGCATAGCCAAAACGGTGTGATTGTCGCTCTAGAAGACCCTGTAGGAACAACAAGAGATTTGTCAGGATATCATTTATATCTAACGGCAGAGCGAGATAACGTATTGGCGAAATATGAATATGCTATTTCGACCGCCCGCATTCTTGATGCTCACGCACTACATAAATATAAAGAAGAGGTCAAGTCTGCTCGGGATAGCCTTGAAATGTCGAATGCAGAATTGCGCGACCAGGGTTTACGGACCATTGAACCGGCCCCCATCAAATTCTCCCAACTATATCAAAAGGTCTTTTCTGATTATATTGACTCGGAGCATTTAAAAGCTAATGGCGACGCCGATGTACTGAATGTGTTAAAAGCGGAATTACAATTGGAAGATGATCTGCCGGGAGTAAATGCTATTAATAAAATGGCCTATATCCCAACTCGTTTTGGTACATTCTTTAAGAATGTTGCAAATGCTCATAGCGCTTTTATTGCAACACACAGCAATAAACTCAGTGCGCTATATGATTTGTATGACGGTAATCCAGAAGACGTTGAGGCGGCAAATGCATGGTGCTGTTATATGCATGGTTTTCTGCATGGATTGGATATTTCACCTTACGGACGTAACGCCTTAATTGCTGCTTTACCGATTGAAGATGCGGACGCATATAAAGCCCCACCTTATGCACAGCAAGCCACACCGGCGGTGGAGTCTCTGAAAAAATATTTATCGGATTTCACCAAAGCCTTAGGCGCGCTTGAAAAAGTAGCGAAGACAGGCTATTTCAACATGGCAACCTATGATTTAGTCATTGAACTGGTAATTGATAAAATCTATGTGCGTTATGCGAGTAGTAGCCATAAGGGTTATGTTGGAAAACTATTTAGTGTGCCACAAACCATTAGGTCAACATATCAAGCCAAATTAAGCACCAAAGAGATTGAGAAAATCCTACCGACACATCGAAGCCAAGCCGCGGTACCTAAGCATGTAAAAAGGCTACAAGAGAACATTCGCTCGCTGAAAGTAGAGTATGCACCAAGACAATATGGTTTATTTCAAATCACGGAAGGATTGGCAGGATTAAATAAAGCCTTGAGTGCTTCCGTTGTGTTGGGCTTCTTTGTACCAAACAAAGCGGAAACAGAATTAGGAAAACTGGGTAGTGATCCGTTTTTAGCCTCTATGCAAGTGATTGCCGGAATGTATGCACCGAAAGGGGGTTTAGAACAACACACTTCCCAAGCATTAACGGAACTTGAACAGTTAACCTCTCGCAAGAATCTGCAACAAAGCAAATGGATAAGTTATTTTGAACAAAAAGGTGCCGGTTCGGCACTGGCCCGTATTCGAAATGCGATTATCAATGTTAATACGGGATTGGCCGGGGTCGGTGCGATGTTTGAAATTTTCAACTGGGTGGAAGCCAATTATAAAAGCGATGAAGTGGGCAAAACCGCAGCCTTATTAAGCATGGGAGGCGGATTAGCCATTGAAGGCGCAATCGGCTCGTTAGGTATGTTGGCGGGTTCATCCTTGTCTGCCGGCACACTGACGTTACTCACCGGCCTATCCTATGCCACCTTAGGCATTGGGATTGTGCTGATTACCATTGCAATTATTTATAACTATTTTGCCCTGGAAGATATTGAATTGTGGGCTGAGAATGGTTTTTGGGGTAAGAGTCCTAAGTATTGGGGAGGACCTAATCAAGAGAAAGCTTACGAGTGGCTTGAGGATCGATCTGAATCTTTTAAAGATCAAGTAATCAGTAGTCAATTTAATTATACAGATGCTCAGTTATATATTACTGACTCAGTAAAATTCTATCGCATTGAAATGCAACGCTACTTAAAATCTGTCGCAGAGGTGATCGTATCATTGGATAGCTCCAATCCGCGCAAAATACTGGTGAGTTACCCGGGTATTTACACTGCCCAGGATGCTAAAGCCATTCGTATTGATAGAATGGAAGGTTATGCCAAAAATGTGAAAAAGGTCTATCCGAGTTACGAAGATTGGCGATTAAGCATTGAGAAAGAAAAACTTCATACGACAACAGAATTTGAGCAGGAAGGCGTAGCCGGTATAACCATTCATGATGAACGGTTGCCTTATATGAATATCACCACCTATTCGGAAGATGTGGATGAGGGAACTATTTCTTATGAAAACTTACTCGCCCTCAGTGTGCAAGTCAGCGTACCGAATTATCAAGGCAATAAATACCGTAAGAAATCGAAACTCACTAAACTGGTATTGAAAAAGCATTAGGAGGAAACATGGCAGAACAACAAAACAAAGACTGGCTAGATAAACTCGGGGAGTTTTTCAGTAAGATTTTCATTAATCCAGATAAAGATATTGCCTACTCCATTCGTAAACGTGGCAACGATGAAATTGAAATTCGAGATTCGATTTTTGATGGGTATGTCCGTGGATTTATTCGCTTTATTCTATTTGCCGGGTTTTTAATTGTTGGATTTGGTGGGGGAAATAGCTTAAATAAACCATTTGCATCTCAAATAGAATCTATTAGGTATGATTTCACATGGGCATTTAATCCCGATGAAAGAATAATGCCGTTATATCAACAGCATATAAAAATAAGAACATCTGATGAATTTAAAAAGAGCTTTCCAAACGATAATATTCTTCCTTATGAAGAATATAAGCAATTATATTTAGAAAAAAGGCCATATAGAACTATAAAAGCTTATTTTCATTTTATTTGGCCAATTGTTTTACTATTTTTTATTTTCCTCCCCCGCCCACGTGGTTTTCGTGTCAACCGTAAAAAGCGGGTGATTTATTGGCAAACCATCTTCGGTAGCCATGCTATTGCTTTCGTACCGGAACAAGGCGACCCGCTAGGCGGAATCAATTACAGCCGTTTCGGCTTGTATGCGTTTGGTGGTCATGAGCGTTTTTCATTGCAACTCTGGATTGACGACTACCTTTCCAAACGTCGCGTCACTGCACTTTTTGGCGTATATCCAAGCCCAAGCTCGGAACATAACGCCCAAATCCTACGCGCTATTCGCACCTATCTTACGGAAGACAATCCAGAATTTTTAAACTATGTAGGCAGAGATTTTAAAAACTTCGGCTTAAAATTTAACATTGCGCTATGTAACGCTTTTGCATTACGTGTGCCATTTAGTCGTAAAAAAGCCGACCGAGCCATTGAACTGGCGCTTGCCGAATGGAATAAGAAAACCCCAAACCAAAAACAAGGCTGGTTCAACGAACGCCGCGCAACACAAAAACTCATAAATGAACGCCATCTGCGGGAAGAATTAAACAACGAAGTAAAATAACCAATTTAAAACAAAGTGCGGTAAAATTTTTCAATGTTTTTTAAAATATTTGGAAAATCAACCGCACTTTTATTTGAGATGAATAAAGAAAACATGGCAGAACAACAGGAAAACAAAGACTGGCTAGACAAACTCGGGGAGTTTTTCAGTAAGATTTTTATTAACCCAAACAAAGATATTGCCTACTCCATTCGTAAGCGTGGCGAAGATGAAATTGAAATTCGGGATTCCATTTTTGATGGGTATGCCCGAGGATTGATTCGGTTTATCTTATTTGCCGGATTTTTGATTATTGGATTTGGCGGGGGAAATAGCTTAAATGAACCTTTTAGCTCTCAAGTAAATGATTTTAAAAGGGATTATAAATGGATACAATCCCCTGATGAAATGATAATTCCAAACTATAAAGATTATGTTGAACTATATAAAAAAGGAGGAAAATTTGTTACCAGTACTCCATTTATGGAATATGAAGAATATAGAAAACCTTATTTAGATAGATGGAAAGAGGATAGAGTAGTATTTATTAAGCATTGCATTTTATTATCTGCTTTATTCATCTTAGTGGTCTTTGCCTTTTTCCTCCCTCGCCCACGTGGCTTCCGTGTCAACCGCAAAAAACGGGTGATTTATTGGCAAACTATCTTTGGTAGCCATGCCATCGCCTTTGTACCGGAACAAGGTGACCCGCTAGGCGGAATCAATTACAGCCGTTTCGGCTTATATGCGTTTGGCAGTCATGAGCGTTTTTCATTGCAAGTTTGGATTGACGATTACCTTTCCAAACGCCGCGTCACTGCCCTGTTCGGCGTATATCCAAGTCCAAGCTCAGAACATAACGCCCAAATCCTACGCGCCATTCGTGCCTATCTTACGGAAGATAATCCGGAATTTTTAAACTATGTAGGCAGAGATTTTAAAAACTTCGGCTTAAAATTTAACATTGCGCTGTGTAATGCCTTTGCACTGCGTGTACCATTTAGTCGTAAAAAAGCCGACCGAGCCATTGAACTGGCACTTACCGAATGGAATAAGAAAACCCCAAACCAAAAACAAGGTTGGTTCAACGAACGCCGAGCAACACAAAAACTCATCAATGAACGTCATCTGCGAGAAGAATTAGATAACGAAGTGAAGTAAATTAATCAGAGTAAAAGTGCGGTGGAAATTTTAGGTGTTTTTAAAAAACATCCTAAAAAATGACCGCACTTTTGTTTTGAACTTCTGACTGGTTATTGCTATGATTTCGCGCAATATTTTCACTTTTTTCACCAATTAACAAAAAACATTATGTCCACCTCCCTTTGGATTTCCACTGCCTATCTACAACAGTCCCCTAGTTCTGAGCAATTCGTCGCGCTATTGGCTTTTGCCGATAGCCGAGAAACATTTGAACAACTTGTCAAAACGACCTTTAGCACGCAAAAGGCACATTATTATTACCAACTGGCACCCTTAAAGGCTGAAGTCTTTTTTCAACGGCATGGACAAATATGGCTGGCATATCAAGCTAATGGGTTAAAAGAAGGTGAAGTACGAGTCGTCGAATTGGTTGGTGAGAAACCCAAGGAACAGTTTGCTACTGAGACCCATTACTTACTTTGCCATCAAATCAACAATGTGAAATTGCTGGATAGGCAGTTTGGTCGTCACCCGAAAGTCTTTGCACCTGATGAGATTTTCAAACTACTCTTCCCTAACACGCCGATTCCGCCCGATATAACTCAACCGAGTTGGTCAGAAAATTGGCAGGAACCGACTTTTCTCATGCCGGTTTTAGATGAAAAAACGTTGGAAAAAGACACCGCACTTTTTGGCGAGCCGCTGCCCGAATTAAAATGTTATTTCATCTTAGATGCCAATAAGCATAAATATTTAGCACCTGAGAATTTTCATTGCCGTATTGAAAGCCTGTTTCAAGGGGAATTCGCTGAAATCACCAAAGACATCGCACCTTATTTGGTAGAAGTGATTCCTTATCCTGATTACAGCTCAGAAAGCGAATTAATGGGCTTGTTTAGTGATGAAGAGGCAATGACTAGATTCAATTGGCATGAAGAACTGGGCGTCTTTATTCATTCCCGTTATGATTTCGACACCGTGTTACGTCATCTTCGCCACTTCCCTGTGATGAAAGACGAAAACGGCAAGTGGTTCTTCTTCCGTTTTTATGACCCGAAAGTGTTACGCAATTATTTAGAGGTCATTGCTACCAGCCCGGAAAAACTCAATAAATTTTTCGGCTATGAAAAGCGCATTATTCATGCTTTTGCCTCAGGCATTGGCGACAGTTTTCATTATTACCAACTTAAAGCCTTACCGGAAGACACCCGAAACATCCCGATTCTCCTAACGGAATTTGAGGTGAATGGATTTAAAGATAAAAAATGGTTGGAAACGAGAGAATACTTAATGGAGTATGCTTTACAGGAATATCCGCAGCTTTATTCGGAAGAAAACAAAAATGTGCTAATTAAGAATTTAGATGAAGGCTTTAATAAAGGCTATACTTACAAAATCGCGATATTGCAATATGCTGTTGCCAAGCAAAGTGCGGTCAAAAATGAAATAGATTTTATTAAACTGGAAAAACAAGTTACAAAAGAAAACGTTGCACCGTTAGATCGGGCAGCAAAATTATATTCATTATTAAATTTAAAATAATTTTTAGAGTAACGAATTATGACAGAGAAGAAAAAACTAGAAAAACCGGGAGCTGATGAGGCGGCACAAGTTGTTGCCCCTTGCCAAAAAGACATTCGACTTTACCCGGCAAGATTGACATTGACCGATAAGGCGTTTGAAAAAATCAGAACGGAAGGAACGGCTCCTGTTCTGCCAAAAGGCATACCAACAGGCGGTGATGATTATGATCTGCGCCGTTTGCGTGATGGATATATCTATATCTTGGCAGTGAATGCGGAGTCTGATTGTTTTTCCATCACCGGTGAAGCGGAAAATGGGCAAGCTTGGTATATTTATGATTATCGTAATAATGAGATTAATCAAGGATTCTCGCAAAAATATAAAGCTTATTTTTATGATCTGATAAATGAAACTAAAAAAGTATTTACACCAGAAGACGCCTCACAAAATGATTTTGATGAAGATAAAAACGAGCTTATTACCGAGGAACAAGTAGAACTAGCGGCAGTTACAGTACAAGGCGAAAAAAGCACATTTATTTTATCGGAATATATCTCATTGAATTCGGCAATATCAAATATCCATATCATGTATTCCGATTTTGAGTTGCCTTATAGTTTGCTAAAAGAAATTGAAAAATCACCGGATAGTAGAGCATCGTGGATGAGAGAAATTAATCTTCAGACACCATCGGGAGCTGCAACCGACCTTGAACAATTAACCGATGTAGTAGCAGATTTTTCGTTGAAAGATCTCGCCATGGAAAATCAAGTTTCCAATAGCTATCGCTATACGCCAATCGGTAGATTAAAAAATTGGCAAGATGTTTCTGAACGAATTACCTACGGCAACGGTGTTATTGTTGCACTGGAAGATCCTATCGGCACAATCCGTGATCTGGCGTGCTATCACGGCTATTTAGACGAACAACGGGAAAAAATATTAACTAAATATGAATACGCCATTAGAACGGCAAGTTTTATTCATTCCCATGCACAAGAGAAAATCTTGTACAATTTTAATCAACAAAAAGATATACATGGCGCGGTTAAGGGTGTCATTGATAATAAAAACCCTTGGTATACTGGCTTTGCCAAAGAGTGGGAGCAATTCCATAAAAAGCCGATGCAAGCTCCCGTCCCGCAGGTACTTACCTTAGCACAATCCTATAAAGAATATACCAAAGTCGCATCGATTCATTTGGCAAAAGATAGTCACAACGATATATTTTCATCGTTAAAACAAGAACTCAATCTAGAAGATATTCCGGGCGAAAATGCCATTCATAAAATGGCTAATCTTCCGGGATTGTACGGTGAGCATTTTAAATCTGTTGTAGAAACCCATATTAAATTAATTGATGAAAATCACGCTCGATTTGAAATATTAACCTCTCTTCTGGATAAAAAAGACACTTCTGCCGTTTATGCGGCAAATGCCTTTTATTTATATGCACACGGACTACTTTGGGGATTGGATATTTCGTCTTATGGTTTTAATGCGTCAACCGCAGCCTTGGGCAACGAAATGGGAGTGACCTATGAGGCTGCAGGGTTCCAAACAAGTAATGAATCGATTCAAATGCTACAAAACCTCGTTAAGTCGCTGAATAAATCCTTGGAAATGGTGACAACATTGGCAAAAAGCAGTGATTTCGCTATTGCCTCTTATGATTTGGTTGTAGAGGTACTCATCAGTAAACACAGTGCATTAGCGAATCCAAATAATGTTAAAAAAGTGGGACAAGGCACTCACTTTGTAAATTGGAAGCGGGTATATGAAGTCAATCCTGTCACCGGGCGGTATTCTCACACAGATAAATTTGTGGCGTCGCCTAACAGCATGAAAGGGGAAATTCTCAATGCTGTAAAAACCTCTCATTCTGTACCATCGGAATATGCCCATTTTCATGTGGGAAGCGGGTTAGTGAAATTGCAAATGTTAGAGGTGATTATCGGCTTTTTTAATACTCAAAAATACCGAACCGCAGAAGGACAGTTGGCTAATGACCCGTTCTTGGCTGCCGCACTCGCCTTGGGTGGCGCAAAATCCACACCGATTTTAGATAAATTTAAGGCGAAAGTGGATGAAAGCAAAAGCACGGTGAAAGCCAACCTCGTTAATTCGGGGAGCAAACCCCACCGGCAAAATCTCAAATTGATGAATTTTAAAATCCAATCCCTTTCGCAAATGTCCACTATCAGACAAATTGCAAGCCGACTCATCAGTGTGAATTCGGCATTGGTTTTCTTAAATTCACTGGTGGAATATGGCAACTGGTATGAAGCGCGTTATAAAAATGATGCGTTAGGGCAATATGGCGCGATGTTGCGCGGTTTTGGCGGGCTGGCTGCCGGTGCTTCGTATGGGGTGCTGGGCTTGTTGGCTGAAAACGCCCTTGCGGTGACCGGTGCCGCTGCCGTCGTGCCTGTTGTGTTATGGGTTGGCTTGGCGGCAGTAGTGCTTGGCACGATTATGGGGCTTTTATCGAAAGAGGATATGGACAGCTGGATGGAGAATAGTTTTTGGGGAGGAAGCCCTAATTATTGGGGCAATCCAATTAGGGGGTATGAGTGGGAATTTGAACGTAAAAAGTCATTTCGTGCACAATTTGATGAAAGTAAATTTCAGTATATTGAAACAACCCAAGCAGTAACTTTATCTCAGGAATCAACAAAAATATTTCATTATTATGAAATTGAACTACAACGTTATTTTGCTTTTAAAGAAACCATAAAACTCTCACAATACGATAATACACCGAATGCCATATTAGTTGAGCACCCCTCAATCAATAACAACGCTATGGCACAATCTATTCGAGTGGATAGCCGAATTACAGTAACAACTACTTATGTGTCTTATCTCTCCACCCAACAGCCGGAACGCATCGAATTTGTTGAAAATGGAAAAGCGGTAATCTATTTCCCAACCCCTTGGAAAGGCATCTCTTGGGCGATTACCGGCACCCGTAAAGAAAAAGCCCAAATGGAGACAATTGATCCGCGTTCGGTAAAAAATATTCGCCTGAAAGTGTATCTTGCCGATTACCAAGGCTCCGACGGCAAAATCAGTTCCGACTTAACCACCATTCCAATGAAGTGAGTGCAATATGAATCAAAATAAAGCATACAAAACCTTAAAATATTCCATCCGTCAATGCGGAGAAGACGAAATTGAGATTCGTAATTCTTTTTTTGATGGCTATCCTCGAGGATTTATTCGGCTCTTATTTATTGGTATTTTTTGCATGAGTTGGTATCAAAATGCCAAATATAAACAACCGCCTTTTTCCTATGAAATCGCGGCAATAAAAGAAGATATTATTTGGACTATTTATCCAGAAGAAAAAGTAAAACCGTTATATGAAGATTATTATAAATGGGTTACTAAACCAGAAACGAAAAATAATTATCCAAATGAAAAAATAGAAACATATGAAGAATATATGGATTACTACATTGAAAAGCACAAATGGAACAGAATTCGATTTTTCTTCCACCCAATCTGGATGGCATTCCTGCTATTTTTATTCTGTCTGCCGCGCCCGCGTGGAATCAGGGTCAACCGTAAAAAACAGATTATTTATGCACCGATTTTAAACGGGACCTACCGCATCGCCTTTGTACCGAAAGAAGGTGACCCGCTGGGCGGCGTAGTCTATTCCTGTTATGGACCACACCCTTTGGGCGGAGAAAGTTTATACTCTTTTGTGATGGCCATTCGGGAAGAAAAAAATATGCTTCCCTCCCGTCATTATTTAGGCGTGTATCCGTCGGTGACTTCCAAGCAGAGCATTGATATTTTAAACGCCATTCGGGCTTATCTCACAGAAGATAACCCTGAATTTTTAAAACACATCAAACCCCGTTTTAGCGTATGGCACTATATTGCCACCATCCCATTTTGCAACGCGTTCGCCCTTCCCGTACCGTTTAACCGCGCTAAAGCGGATAAAGCGATTGAAAGCGCACTGGCCGACTGGAACAAGAAAACCAACAACCAAAAACAAAAATGGTTTAAATCCATCGCCGAAGAACAAAAGCTGATTAACGAAGAACACTCGGCGGAAGGGTTGGACAATCAGACAAAATAAGTCGTTAAAGACAAAAGTGCGGTAAAATTTTTCAATGTTTTTTAAAATGTTTGCGAAATTATGTAGCAGTTGTACAAAGCTGAAATGACGGTCACTGAGCTTGTCGAAGTGTAAGTCATTTCAGCTTCTCCGATACACAAAACGAATGCTTCGACAAGCTCAGCAAGCGTTTTGTGCATTTGGAAAATCAACCGCACTTTTATTTTTTATGAATATTAGAATAGAAAGCATCCTGTAAGGTATACTAAATTCACAAACATAAGATTCAGAAATAATAAGGAAAATGATGAATCGAAATAAAATTTTCCATGATCTTGGCTTTTCTATTCGAAAAGTCAATGAGGACGAAATAGAAATCAAAAACTCAACTTTTGATGGCTATTTACGAGGCTTTTTTAGAGCTCTAATTATTGGTATTTTATTAGTAATTTCATTTTTAGATTATCAAAGTGGGAAATTTCCCTTATCTGGAGTATATAAGGAAATAAAAAATGATTATATTTGGGCTATAAATCCAGATGAAAAGATTTTTACGCTATACAAAATGTATCGATTACATGATGACGATCCAACTTATTTCCAGCGTTATCCTGAAAAATACCCACCTCAACCCTACGAAGAATTTAGAAAACCCTACGTCACAGAAGATTTTTGGAAAAGACATGTGTTTTACTTTGAGCTAATCCCATTATTTTTAGTATTTATACTCTTTTTCTATCCTCGCCACCGCTCAATTCGACTTAACCGTAAAAAGCGGGTCATTTATATGCAGGCATTTCATAAAATTTTTGTAATGCCGGTACCCGATAAAGGCGACCCGTTGATGGGCATGAAATATAACCGCTTTAGCTTTTATATGTTCGGTAGCCGTAAACAGTTTGCTTTATTGATGACCGGGCTTGTAGTAGAAGGGAAATATACCGAGGCTGAACTTTTAGGTTGTTATCCCTTGCAAAATCCTCTGCATAACATGCATCTGATTAAAGCCATGCGGGAATTCTTTACTCAAGAAAACCCTGAGTTTTTAAAACATATTGGTCGGTTTTATCGCACACCATGGTTTCGTCCTGCTATTGCTTTTTGTAATAGTTTCAGTTTTATTCGTTTTCCGATTTCCAGTCGGAAGAAAATCGACCGAGCCATTGCAGAACAAAAAGCTTTCTGGAATACGCTTTCTTACAAACAACAAATGCAACGCTATGCCAAAGCCGTCAAAGAACAACAAGAACTTAATGAACAACTGGCTTCAGAAGGCTTAATTAACGAAGTTAACGAGGATTGGGAAGAGACTGAAAAATCCCCTGCATTAAGTGGTTAATAAAATTTTAGTCATAGCAATAAAAAGTGCGGTCGATTTTCAACATTAAAAAAAAACAAACTGAAACTCGACCGCACTTTGTCTTTACCTAACTATACCCCATCAACTTCAACAAATCCCGCGTATAGGCGATGGCTTCGTTGCGGTTTGCGACGCCGATTTTTTGGTATAAGTTGCGAATGTGGGTTTTGATTGTAGTGGTTGCCACTTGGAGCTCATCGGAGATTTGTTCGTTGCTGTAACCGGAATAAATCAAGCCTAACACCTGCCATTCCCGTTGCGTCAGCGGGCTGATTTTGAGCAGTTCCGGCACTTGTGGATTAGCCAATAATTTAACAACGAATTGTTCATCAAAATGGGCAAATTTATGGCGGTAATATTGGTTGATATTGCGCAAAATAAATTGAGCTTTATGTAATGCCAATTCATCTAACACATTTAACTGCAATAATTGGCGGATTTGTTGCGCCATGGTTTCCCCTTCAATGACAAAAGCACTAATAAAATTGGTTTGTCTTGCCAGTTTCAGAGCATCAATTAAATCTTTTTGTGCTAAGTCTTTTTGGTTTTGCAAGAAATACCAACGGTTACGCAAAATGAGCGCGCGGTTTAAATCACCGGTTAAATGAAATTCTTCTGCGGTAGCAATAAGTTTATCTAGAATTTGTTTGGCCTCTTCAAATTGCCCCAACAAAATTTGTGCACGAACAATATTGCGCCATTGTACTTGGGTAAAATGATTGCGATCCGTTGTGGGCCGTTGGCTTTGAATCAACCAAGCACGAGCTGATTCTACGTCATTGGTCATTTGCCATAAAAATAACTTGGCTTGATCTACATTGGCTTGCCAATCATAGTGGTGACTTCGGATGGTTTCCAATTGTTCCGCCTCGCGCAATAAACGCGCGGCATTATCCAAATCGCCCCGCACCAAGGAAATTTTACTTAACAACGCAATGCACTGTAAGCGGTCTTCTGCCTGAGTTAAAACTTCCATACCGGCATTTGCCATAGCTTCGGCTTTGTCTAGGTTATACCATTCCCATAAAATGCGACCTTTTAAACGAAGCAGGAATTCATACATCGGCACTTTTTGCAGATGATTTTCTTTCACGAATAAATTCGCTTTATCCAACATATCATAAGCCGCTTGTAGGAAGCCCTGTGCCATCAGGATTTCTGATTGTTGTAACAATGACCAAAGGATGCTGTGATAAGTATGGTGTTGACGTGCCATGCGTTCCGCGCGTTGCAACATGGCTAAGGCCTGTTCGAGGTTACCATGACAATGATAAGCCTCACCGATAATAGAGGTAGCCACAATACGGGCGTAAGAATAATTTTCCGGTAAATCTGTTAAGGCTTTTAACGCAAGGGAAAGTGCGGTGTTTTCATCACCTGCATTAATCGCCACCTGCGCCCGCAATACATCGAATTCCGCTTGGTTTTCTTTGCTCAGTTGAATGTTGTTTTCAGCCAATGCCTGTTTGAACTGACTATAAATTCCTCCAACTTCCGTATGACGATGTTGACTTTGCACTAACCATGCTTTTAATAGAACCAAATCCGGTTTTTGGATTAAATTCGGGTAGTCAATTCGATTTAGGCTTTCTTCCAATAATTTCAATTCGCCTTGGTGGAACAATCGCCATGCATGTTCTTGCAAAATCGTTAATAACGTTGTCATATCTGTTAATTGCATGGCGTGATATAGCGCTTCTGTTAGATACCCCAGTTTGAGCCATGCTTCAGCGGCACGACGATGCAACTCTTCCAGTTGTTCGCTTAATTCAATTTCACAGCAATGGGAAAGGAAAGAGGCAAACAACGGATGAAAACGCCACCAATTATCTTCCGAATCCATTTGTTGAATGAACAACCCTTGCTTTTCTAACTCTTCCAATTTACGTCGGCTATTAGCAAACCCTGTCACCTGTTTTACTAAGTTTTCATTCATGGAACGTAAAATGGAACATTGCAACACGAATGTGCGGGTTTCTTCATCCACATGATTTAGCACTTCATCATTCAAATATTCGTTGATATGAAAATTATTTAATTTCGCCAGTCGTTTTTCCATGCCTAATAACGGCGAAACACCGCTTGAACCGAGTTTTGCCTGCTTGGCGGATAAACTAATCAGTTGAAGTGCGGTTGGCCATCCTTCCACTTCGTCACACAAAGCAATAATTTCATTCTCCTGCAATTCATCACCAAAACGAGAGCGGAAAAATGCTAATGACTCCTGATGGTTAAACGGCAGTTGTTGTACATCAATTTCCAACAATTGTTCCTGCACCCGTAAGCCGGCGATGCCTAATGGTGGAATGGCGCGGGAGATTAAAATCAACGTCATGTTTGTCGGTTGATGACGAATCCAATAACGTAGTGCTTCGTGAATTTCTTCGTTATCAATTAAGTGATAATCGTCAATCACCATATAAAAACGCGCCTTGCAGGCAGAGGCTTTCATTAATAGCTGATTAAATGAAGACAATAGATTCGGCTGATTAAACGCCTCTTCACCTGCTAAAGATGGCTTGATACCAATAGCCTGATACAACGCTGCACCGAAATAAGCGGCAAAACGCTCGGTTTTATTGTCACCTTCATCCAATGAATACCAACCGACATTCTGTTGTTCGGTAGCCCATTGTGACACTAACATTGTTTTGCCATAACCGGCGGGCGCATTAACGAGAACTAACGGGTAAAGATAAGCTTTATCAAGTAGTTGTGTGAGTTGTTCACGATGAATACTATTTTGTAAACGATAAGAACAGATTAATTTTGATGGGATTAACATAACGATTTTCTACTGTCTTGTCTAAACGCGAAGTCCGGGGGGATGACCTATCCTCCCCATCATGTCCGATTCCTTCCTTGTTGTCATACCGCAAAGATTATAACAAGGAGGATTTCCTTTTGCTTTGATTAAACATAATAAAACGCAGAAATTTACATTACCCCAATTAGGAGCCGCGTTATGCCGCAACAAAGCATAAATGACAAAGCATTTGACAACATCGCACAAAAATATTGCCGTTATTTTGACGTACAATCCCCTAAACAATTCACATTAGAACAGTGGTATCGCGTCATCGCCGAAGGTACGCTTGAATTGGCTTATGGCAAACCTGCCGCGAAAAAAAACGGTCGTCATGTCAATTATCTTTCCATGGAATTCTTAATCGGCCGACTCACAGGCAATAATCTGATGAATTTAGGCTATTACGACGCTATCAAAGCTTATTTAGCAAATTATGATGTGGCGTTAGTGGATGTGTTGGAACAAGAGCGCGATCCGGCGTTAGGTAACGGCGGCCTAGGACGTTTGGCAGCCTGTTTCTTAGACTCCATGGCAACCCTAGGACAAAACGCTACGGGGTATGGCTTACACTATCAATACGGTTTATTTAAACAATCCTTTGAAGACGGCATGCAAAAAGAATGTGCCGATGTGTGGTCGCGTAACAGTTACTCGTGGCATCGTTACAACCCATCCAAAACGCAAAATATCGGCTTTGGCGGTAAAATTAAGCTAATTAAAGGCGATAAATACGCATGGGAGCCGAAACTGACCATCCAAGGCAAAGCCTTTGACTTGCCGATTGTCGGTTATAAAAATAAGGTTATCCAACCGCTTCGCTTATGGCAGGCGGACAGCGAGCAATCTTTCGATTTAGCGTTATTTAACGATGGAAAATTCCTCAACGCGGATAAAACAATTGTCAATGCCACCGCACTTACCCAAGTGTTATACCCGAACGACAACCACAAAGCCGGACAAAAATTGCGCTTAATGCAGCAATATTTCCATTGTGCCTGCTCCGTCGCTGACATTTTGGCACGCCATTTTGCCGAAGGTCACGCCTTGAAAGACTTTGCAAAATATCAAGTCATTCAGTTAAACGACACCCACCCAACGCTGGCTATTCCGGAATTAATGCGCGTGTTGTTAGACGAACATGATCTGAGCTGGGAGGAAGCCTGGGAAATTTGCTCCCATACGTTCGCTTATACCAATCACACCTTATTGCCAGAAGCCTTAGAACAATGGGATCAACGTCTATTTAAACAATTATTACCACGCCATTTCCAAATCGTGGAAAAAATTAACAACATCTTCCACGAAAAAGTGCGGTCAGAATTCGGCGCAAATCCGAAAGTTTGGGAAAAACTGGCGATTCTATTCGATTATCGTGTGCGCATGGCGAATCTATGCGTGGTGACTTGCTTCAAAGTTAATGGCGTCGCGCAAATCCACTCGGACTTAGTGGTCAGCGATTTATTCCCGGAATACCACAAACTATTCCCAACCAAATTCTGCAACGTAACCAACGGTATTACACCACGCCGCTGGATCCAACAAGCTAACCCGAAATTAAGCGCATTGTTGGATAAAACCCTGAAAAAAGACTGGACGAAAGATCTGGAATTGCTCAAAGGCGTGGAAAAATTTGTGGATGATGCCGCGTTCCGTGAAGAATATCGTGCCATTAAACATCACAACAAGGTAGTGTTAGCCGATGAAATTCAACGCACCTTGGGCTTCACCGTCAATACCGATGCGATTTTCGACATTCAAATTAAACGTTTCCACGAATATAAACGTCAACATTTGAACCTGTTGAACATTATCGCCACGTACCAATCATTGAAAGCCAATCCGAATCAGGATTACACGCCGCGCGTGTTTGTTTTTGCAGGCAAAGCGGCACCAGGTTATTATTTGGCGAAAAACATCATTCACGCCATCAACAACGTGGCGGATGTGATCAATAACGACAAAGCCATGAAAGATCGCCTGCAAGTGGCATTCTTGCCGGATTATCGCGTCAGCTTGGCAGAAAAAATCATTCCGGCGGCAGATGTATCCGAGCAAATTTCCATGGCGGGGAAAGAAGCCTCCGGTACCGGTAACATGAAGTTAGCCTTAAACGGTGCTTTGACACTAGGTACGTTGGACGGCGCTAACGTAGAAATTGCCGAGATGGTGGGCGAAGAAAACGTGTTTATTTTCGGTCATACCGTAGAAAGCGTGCGTAAATTATTGGCAAAAGGCTACAAACCGCGTGATTACTACAAACGTGATCCTGTGTTGAAAGGAGCTATGGATTTCTTAACCAAAGGCAAAGTTTGCCACGGCGACAAACACATGTTCAAACTGATGTTGGATAGCTTGTTAAAACACGACCCGTTCCTCGTGTTAGCAGATTTCGACAGCTATGTGAAAGCACAACAAAAAGTCGGCGAAGCCTATTTGAATCAGGACGCTTGGTTACGCAGTGCAATTTTAAATACCGCACGCCTTGGCACGTTCAGTTCAGACCGCTCAATTCGTGACTATCAACAACGAATTTGGCTGAAAAAGTAACCGCACTTTTTAGTGCATTGATGATAATTGATGGCGCGCGTCTTCTGACGCGTGCCTTCAGCTAAATAATAAGCGGTACGTATCGGAAGATGCGCACCACCGACCAGCCGAAAAATAAGAAAATCCTTTAGGAATCCTTATGTCTATCAAAGAAAAATCCTTCGACCAAGCAGGCATCATGCCTTATTTTTTTGATGAGCGCGGTTCAAAAATACGTGCGCCGTTACACATTAAGCAAGCCTTATTGGCAACCTTTGACGGTCACCTCCGCAGCCGCACTAACCCATTGCCGCCGGTGAAAATTCTCTATCAAAATCAACCGCACTTTTTGCCGTTAACGACCTCCGATAAAAAACATCCATGGTTAGGGAAATGGCAACTGCGTTTGGAAAATTCCGAAGAGATTCTTGAAGGCAGAGTAAAGAAAAATCATATTGAACTGCCACGGGATTTACCGCTCGGCTATCATGATTTAACTCTTTTCGGTCATAAAAAAACCGTGGAATGTCGCATTATTGTGGCACCGCAACGTTGTTATCAGCCACAAGAATTAAAACAAGGCAAAAAGTTGTGGGGTTCCTTTATTCAGCTTTACACCTTGAAATCGGCGCAAAACTGGGGCGTGGGTGATTTTGGTGATCTCAAACAATTTCTGCAGGAATTAGCGCCTTATCAAGCGGATTTTTTAGGTTTAAATCCAATTCATGCGCTCTTCCCGGCAAATCCTGACGGTGCCAGTCCATACAGTCCCTCTTCGCGCAAATGGCTGAATGTGATTTACATTGATGTGAATCAATTACCCGAATTTCAACAAAGCGACAGTGCACAAAAATGGTTTGCTTCCGCGGAAGTGCAACAACAATTAAGTGATTTGCGTGCCGCCGAATGGGTGAATTATGGAAAAGTGCTTCCGTTAAAACTGAAAGGATTGCGTTTTGCGTTTGACGAATTTAAGCAAAATTCGACCGCACTTTCACAACAAGCCTTTGCCGATTTCGTACGCGACGGCGGCGAAAGTTTGCAGGTGCAAGCCACCTTCGATGCATTACACGCCCATTTAAGTAGCCGCTATGCGGAACAATGGGGTTGGGATTTTTGGGCACCGCAGTTCCGCGACTATCATTCCGAAACGGTCGCCCAATTCCGCCATCAATATGGCGAAGAAATCGAATTCTACGCATGGTTGCAATTCTGTGCCGACCGACAACTTGCCGAATGCAATGCCTTATGCAAAGCACAGCAAATGACGATTGGTATGTATCGTGACTTGGCGGTTGGCGTCACCGGTAGCGGTTCGGAAACCTGGAATGATAAAGAACTGTATTGTCTGCGCGCTTCTGTGGGGGCGCCACCGGATATTCTCGGTCCGCAAGGTCAAAATTGGGGCTTAACCCCGATGAATCCTCATATACTCAAACAGCGCGCATACCAACCGTTCATTGATTTGATTCGCGCCAACATGAAACACTGCGGCGCATTACGTATCGATCATATTATGTCGTTGTTGCGTCTCTGGTGGATTCCAAAAGGCGATTGCCCGGCAAACGGGGCTTATGTGCGTTATCCGGTGGACGATTTAATTGCGATTTTGGCTTTAGAAAGCCAACGCCACCGCTGTTTGATTATCGGTGAAGATTTAGGCACAGTACCTAAAGAGATCGTCAGCAAACTCAAAAATGCAGGCATTTTGTCTTATAAAATTTTCTACTTTGAATTCGATCAACAAGGACAAAGCCGCCATCTGCAAGCATACCCGTATCAGGCGATGACCACGTTAAGTACTCATGATTTGCCAACCATTAACGGTTATTGGCGCGGTTATGATTTTGAATTGGGACAAAAATACGGCGTGTATCCGAATCCGAAAATCTTGCAAATATTGCGACATAGTAGAATTGATGCCAAAGAAAAAATCTTGGCGCGCCTTAGCGAAAATGGCATTACAGTGGATAAAGGCATTGATGAAACTTTGTCTTCTGCCGTTACGAAAAAATTTACCCATCAATTGCAAACTTATGTCGCCGATGTCAGCAGCGCCCTCTTTGGTTTCCAACCGGAAGACTGGCTGGATATGACCGAGCCGGTCAACATTCCTGGCACCAGCATGGAATACGCTAACTGGCGCCGCCGTTTAACGCAAAATATCGATGCCATTTTTGCCGATAAAGACATTCAAACGTTGTTAAAAGAAGTGAAAGCGAAACGTAAAGGGTAAATGGTTCTGACAAAAAGTGCGGTCAAAAAATCAGGTAAATTTAAAGGTCACTTTCATGGAAAAAGCAGCGCTGTATCATCGCGCGGAATCGGAATACGCCTATCTTTACACGGCGAATGAAATTCACATTCGATTCCGCAGCAAGAAAGACGATGTAGATCAAGTGTGGTTACATTACGGTGACAGCACGATCTTTGAAGATTCGGGGAAATACCAGTATCGTGTGTTAATGCGTAAAGTCGCCGCCGATGATCTGCATGATTATTGGCTGGCAAAGGTACAGGTGGATTACCGTCGGCTGCTGTACTTATTTGAAGTGATCGGTAAAGACGGTGAAAATGTGCTGTTTGGTGATTTAGGCGTGGTGGAAAACCTGCCACAGCAATATAGCGTGTTGCTCAACGGCTTTCGCATTCCTTATTTACATGACAGCGATCGGGTAAAAGTGCCGGCTTGGGTCAAAGAAACCTGTTGGTATCAGATTTTTCCGGAACGCTTTGCCAACGGCAATCCAAATATTTCACCCGTTGGCAGTTTGCCTTGGAATGCCAACACAGCACCGGCAAATGAAGATTTTTTCGGGGGCGATTTATACGGTGTGTTGGATAAATTGGATTACTTGGCAGAATTAGGGATTAACGGGCTGTACTTCTGTCCGATTTTTGAAGCGCCAAGTAATCATAAATATGACACCATCAATTACTTTGAAATCGACCGCCATTTCGGCGATAAAGCCGTTTTCCGCAAACTCGTGCAGGAAGCTCATCACCGTGGTATGAAAGTGATGTTGGACGCGGTGTTTAATCATATCGGAAACCATTCTCCGCAATGGCAGGATGTGATTAAAAATGGTGAACAATCCGTTTATCGTGATTGGTTCCACATTCATCATTTTCCTGTCAATACCGAAACCAAATGGACACCTGACATTCATCTTCGACTGAATTACGATACCTTTGCATTCCGCCCGAAAATGCCTAAGCTCAACACAGCGAATCCGCAGGTAAAACAATATCTGTTGGACATCGCCGCTTACTGGATCAAAGAATTTGACATTGATGCTTGGCGTTTGGACGTAGCAAACGAAATCGATCACCAATTCTGGAAAGAATTCCACAAAACGGTGACAGCGATTAAACCGGATATTTATATTCTGGGGGAAATCTGGCACAGCGCGCGTCCTTGGCTGAACGGCGACGAATTTCACGGCGTGATGAATTATCCACTGGCAAACAGCATTAAAGACTATTTTTTAAGCAAGACCATTTTGGCGCAAACCTTGCAACATCGCCTTAATAGCCAAGCGATGTTTTATCGCCAACAAACCAACGAAGTGATGTTCAATATGCTGGACTCCCACGATACCGAACGCATTCTCACCGTGGCAAAAGGCAATAAAAATGCCGTGAAATCGGCGCTGGCTTTTATGTATTTATACTGTGGCACACCTTGCATTTATTACGGCACGGAAGTGGGTATGGCTGGTAGTAGCGATCCCGATTGTCGGCGTGTGATGCCTTGGGATAAACAGCTACAAGATCAAAATATGCTGGAATTTATGAAGGAACTTATTGCCTTCAGGAAGGCGTATCAGGAACACATTATTTACGGTGAACGGCAGATTCAGGTTCTGGATAATCAGCTTTTACAAGTGAACCTAAAACAACATGGTTCCGAGCTTGTTGCAAGCTATAACAGCACGGATACACCGATGACGTTAGAGAAAACGGGCAAGGTTGTTTTTGGTAATATGTTGTCTGTTGTCGATAAAGATATAATCCTCGCACCTGATAAATTTGTCGTTCAATTGATATCGTAAGGATTCATAATGAAAAAGTGCGGTGGGTTTTGAAAAACATTTTAAAAACCCACCGCACTTTTGACTATTTATTTCCCTGCCAACGCTCAAATAAATCTTGTTCCAAAGAAATATCCAACTGATCCAACAAACGATTTACCCCTTGATTAATGATGTCGTCCACCGTTTGCGGACGGTGATAAAACGCAGGCATGAGCGGCACGATGCGGGCACCGATTTCAGCGGCCTGGGTCATTAATCGCAAGTGTCCTAAATGCAACGGCGTTTCCCGTACACATAAGATCAGAGGTTTGTATTCTTTCAAGCACACATCAGCTGCACGGGTGATGAGATCATCGGCATAACAGTTGGCAATGCCCGATAAGGTTTTGATGGAGCAAGGCAAAACAACCATTCCGCTAATACGAAAAGAACCGGAAGAAACCGCCGCGCCGATGTCACGTACATCATAATCATGATCAGCAAATTCTCGCACTTGCGACAAGCTGTAATTAGTTTCTGCGCTGATGGTTTGTTTTGCCGCTTGACTGATAATTAGGTGGGTTTCCACCAGCGGATGAGCTTTCAGTAGCTCTAATAAACGAATGGCATAAACGGCGCCTGATGCACCGGTTATGCCAATCACTAATTGTTTTTTATCTTTCATTGTACATTTCAAGATTGGAAGAATCTTTCTCACGTTTTTTCTTGGCAGTATCGTTGCGCTGCACGGCGATTTGTTCTAAATAATCCTCACTGATGTCGCCGGTGACATAACAACCGGTAAAGACGGAGCAATCAAATTCTTTAATGGATGGATTTTCTTGCTGCACGGCGCCTGTTAAATCAGCAAGATCCTGGAAGATTAATTTGTCCACACCGATAAGTTTCGCCACTTCGTCCGTATCACGACCGAAAGCGATTAATTCGCTACTGGTCGGCATATCGATACCGTACACGTTCGGGTAACGAATTTCCGGCGCGGCAGAAGCAAAATACACTTTTTTTGCCCCGGCAGTACGTGCCATATCCACGATTTGTTCAGACGTGGTTCCACGCACGATAGAATCGTCCACCAACAAGACATTTTTGCCTTTGAATTCAGAGGCAATTGTATTTAATTTACGACGCACGGAACTGACACGTTGTGCTTGCCCCGGCATAATGAAAGTGCGTCCTACATAGCGGTTTTTCACAAACCCTTGACGATAAGGTTTATTCAATACGTTAGCGATACGAAGCGCAATATCATTAGAAGTTTCCGGCACCGGAATGACCACATCAATATCCATGTCTTGCCATTCACGGGCAATTTTTTCGCCCAAACGCTGTCCCATGTGAACGCGCGCGGCATACACAGAAACGCCGTCAATGCAGGAATCCGGACGGGCAAAATAGACATATTCAAAAATACAAGGGGTCAATACCGGATTTTCGGCGCATTGCTGAGCATACAATTTACCGTCGAATGTAATATAAATCGCTTCACCCGGTTCCACATCACGTACGAACTCAAATCCCACCACGTCTAACGCCACGCTTTCCGAAGCAAACATATACTCGGTTTTGCCCTGTTCTTCACGTTTGCCCAACACTAACGGACGAATACCATGAGGATCGCGAAATGCCACCATACCATGATCGATAATCATCGCGATACAAGCATAAGCCCCGCGAATATCTTGATGGGTTAATTTGACGGCGTTGAAAATATCCTGTGGTTCTAAAACGTATTTTTGTGGTTGGTCGAAGTGGTAGGCAAGAATGTTAAGTAAAAGCTCGGAATCGGAATTGGTATTAACGTGGCGACGGGCAAGATTAAACAGCTTTTCTTTCAATTCGGTGGAATTGGTCAAGTTGCCGTTATGCACCAACGTTAATCCATAAGGCGAGTTCACATAAAAGGGTTGCGCTTCAGATACGCTGGAACTGCCTGCGGTAGGGTAACGCACGTGACCGATTCCGGTATTCCCCGCCAAACGTAACATATGCTCATGTTGAAACACATCACTGACCAAACCATTTGCCTTACGCAAACGAAAGCGGTTTTCATCGTCAATTGTCACTATCCCTGCCGCATCTTGACCTCGATGTTGCAATACGGTTAAGGCATCATAAATTGATTGATTCACAGGGCTTTGGCTAACAATGCCGACAATACCACACATTCGCGTTGTTCCTCTCTATTGGCTTGGTGTTGGATTAGCAGGTGGCGTTGAAACCGGTGCAGCAACTTGCTCCGGATTCAATGCCGAATTAAAAGTTGAATTTAAGAAACTGGAATTGGCTTGTAACTGTTGGAAGAACCAATCCACCACAAAACGAAAGTGCGGTATTAATTTTGATTCTTTCCACCAATCGGTTTGGTTCGAACCGGTGAACGTATCCAAGAAAAATAAGATGGCGGCAACAATTAATACCCCGCGCAAGAAACCAAAACAGGCACCAAGCACGCGGTCAGTACCGCTCAATCCGGTACGATCCACTAATTGCCCGATCACATAATTCACAATCGCGCCAACAATTAACGATAAAACGAATAAAATAGCGATGGCGGTGCCGTTACGGATATATAAGGATTCGATGGAGGTTAGAAGACCGGCAAGATACATATAAAAATTGCTTGCGATCAAAAATGCCACAATCCAACTGGCAAGTGACATCACTTCGCGAACAAATCCGCGTAATAAACTGACAATAATGGAAAAAACAATAATGCCGACAATAATATAATCAATCATTAAATCATCTCTGTGCGTTGAAAAAGTCATTTTCATTTGCAATGGGCGCTATTCTAGCAAAAAACGAAAACGTTTGCGTAATAATTTATATGCTAAAAAATGCCCTCAGCAAATGCCAAAAAAAAGAGCGCTACTATATCACTCTTACTTATTTGAATATAGAAAAATGTGAGATGATTCATGAACTTTATAGCTCTTGCCAAAAATTCGGATCCAATTTTTTCTGCGCAATATTCAATAATGCGGCTAAATCTTGATAAGTCGGATCTTGCGGGAAATTTGGTAAGGATTCATTTTTCTCTTTGAGCAATTCAAAAACATGCCAAAAAGCGACCGCACTTTGTGACGGCAATTTGCGCTGTGCCCGTTTACCCAACCAATATAGCCCCTGTAATGGTAAACATAAGGCAAACAACGCCGTCAGTACGGCAACCGCCAAAGCCATATAATCACTTCTTGCATAAAATTGTTGCCACACAATGGAAAATACGGCCAAAAACGGCATAAATCTTTGGGCGAAGATTGTCGTTTTAATCACCCGATTTTCCGGAAAAATTGCCC
The DNA here is from genome assembly GCF_900636915.1 of Aggregatibacter aphrophilus ATCC 33389. Taxonomy (NCBI): domain Bacteria; kingdom Pseudomonadati; phylum Pseudomonadota; class Gammaproteobacteria; order Pasteurellales; family Pasteurellaceae; genus Aggregatibacter; species Aggregatibacter aphrophilus. The sequence continues at coordinate 1,792,388 of NZ_LR134327.1, forward strand.
CCAGTTTTATTTCTAATGGCCAGCTTTTTAAATAATGCTGTCCATTTTTTAATAATTTCAAAAGACTCATCACTACTCTACTTTTAAATTGTTAAAATTGTGCTAACCATAACATAAATCAGTGCTTTTTACATTTTATGTATAAATTTCACATATAATTTAAGCTAGATTTAATCAATAAAATTTATGCTTTTTATAAAATTTCTTTAAATCTTCAAAAAATTTTGATGGATGTCGCATTTTTTAAACTTGAGAATTTATTTTATTGGCCGAAAGGTGTATTCTATGCCAGTTTAATTTTACTATTCGCTCGTTGTCTTGAGCGAATTTTGTTCAACTCAAATCAAGATAGGTCGCTTATGTCTGAAAAATTAGTCCTAATCCTCAATTGTGGGAGTTCTTCTCTAAAATTCTCAATTCTTAACCCTGTTACCGGCGAGGAAAAATTATCCGGTTTAGCTGAAGCATTCTATTTACCTGAAGCTCGTATTAAATGGAAATTGCACGGTGAAAAAGGACAGGCGGATTTAGGTGCCGGCGCGGCTCACTCCGAAGCGTTGAACTTTATCGTAAATAGTATTTTCTCTCTCGATCCGGAATTACAAAAAGGCGTTGTGGCGATCGGTCATCGTATCGTACACGGTGGTGAAAAATTCACCTCTTCCGTTATCGTTACCGATGAAGTGGTTAAAGGTATCGAAGATGCAATTCAATTTGCACCGTTACACAACCCTGCACACTTAATTGGTATCAAAGAATCCTTTAAATTATTCCCGCACTTGAAAGATAAAAACGTAGTGGTATTCGATACTGCGTTCCATCAAACCATGCCGGAAGAAGCTTACTTATACGCATTACCTTATTCTTTATACCGCGAACACGGTGTTCGTCGTTACGGTGCACACGGCACCAGCCACTACTATGTAAGCCGTGAAGCTGCAAAACGTTTAAGTGTACCTGAAGATAAAATAAACGTGATTACTTGTCACTTAGGTAACGGCGGTTCCGTATCTGCAATTCGTCACGGTGAATGTATTGATACTTCTATGGGTTTAACTCCGCTAGAAGGTTTGGTCATGGGTACCCGTTGTGGTGATATTGATCCTGCAATCGTTTTCTACATGCATGACACATTGGGAATGTCCGTAGAAGAAATTAATAATACATTAACCAAAAAATCCGGTTTACTTGGTTTAACCGAAGTTACCAGCGACTGCCGTTATGCAGAAGATAACTATGAAAAAGAAATTCCGGCAAAACGCGCATTAGGCGTTTATTGCTATCGTTTAGCGAAATACATCGGTTCTTACATGGCCGTTATCGGTGAACGTTTAGATGCTATCGTATTTACCGGCGGTATCGGTGAAAACTCTGCGCACGTTCGTGAGATTACCTTAAATCACTTAAAATTGTTCGGTTACAAGTTGGATCAAGAGAAAAACCTTGCAGCCCGTTTTGGTAATGAAGGCGTAATTACCGCTGACAACACACCAATCGCTATGGTAATTCCAACTAATGAAGAATTAGTGATCGCACAAGACACCGCACGTCTTTGCATCTAACACGTAATCTATAAACTGCCGATTTATTCGGCAGTTTCTTTTTAACCATATCTTCCAATCAAAGGTAAATTATGTCCCGTACTATCATTTTAATTCCGATTAGCACCGGCGTAGGTTTAACCAGCGTAAGTCTTGGTTTAATCAACGCACTTGAACAAAAAGGCGCAAAAGTCGGTTTCATGAAACCTATTTCCCAGCCAAATACCGGTGAAGACGTTATCGATCGCACCACGTCTATTGTACGTAGTAGCACGGCCTTAGAAACAGCCGAGCCGTTTATGTTAAGCGTGGCAGAATCCCTGATCGGTCAGAACCAATCTGATGTGTTACTCGAAAAAATTGTTGAAAATCACCAAAGACTGTCTAAAAACAATGAAATTGTTATCGTGGAAGGCTTGATTCCAACTCGTAAACATTCCTTCGCCAACAGCATTAACTACGAAATTGCTCAAGCGCTTGATGCGGAAATCGTGTTAGTTGCAGCACCTGCCACAGAAACCTCAGCTCAGTTAAAAGAACGTGTTGAGGCTGCAGCGTCTCTATTCGGCGGTAAAGGCAATAAAAACCTACTGGGTGTTATCGTCAATAAATTTAACGCCCCAATTGATGAATCCGGCAGAACCCGTCCTGATTTAAGCGAAATTTTCGATTCCTTCCAACACAGCCACAACAGCGAATCCGAATTGGTTAAATTATTCGCTCAAAGCCAAATTAAATTATTAGCTTGCATTCCATGGTCCGCTGATCTCATCGCCACCCGAGCGATTGATTTAATCAAACATTTAGGCGCATCCATTCTCAATGAAGGCGATGTCAACCGTCGAATTCGTGGTATCACTTTCTGCGCAAGAAGCCTACCAAACATGGTTGAACACTTCCGTGCAGGTAGTTTATTAGTGGTTTCTGCCGACCGTCCTGATGTTATCGTGGCAGCAGCCCTTGCAGTATCCAACGGTATTGAAATCGGCGGTTTATTATTAACCGGCGGCTATAAATTAGATCCGCAAATCAAAAAACTTTGCCAACACGTTTTTGAAAGCAAAAAATTACCGGTCTTCCGCATTGAAGGCAACACATGGCAAACCGCATTAAACCTACAAAGTTTCAATCTTGAAGTACCGGTTGACGATAAAGAACGCATTGAAAATATCAAACGCTACACCAGTGAAAAATTAGATGCCTCTTTCGTTAACGGTTTGGTGGAAGCCTCCGGTCGCTTACGTCGTTTATCACCACCGGCGTTCCGTTTCCAATTAACCGAACTTGCCCGTGCAGCTAACAAACGCATTGTGTTACCGGAAGGTGACGAACCGCGTACTATCAAAGCTGCTATTCTTTGTGCCGAGCGTGGCATTGCAGAATGCGTGCTGTTGGCAAAACCGGATGATGTTAAACGCGTTGCCGAATCACAAGGCGTAAAATTAGTCAAAGGCATTACCGTGATCGACCCAGCCAGCGTGCGTGAAAACTACGTTGCCCGTTTAGTGGAATTGCGTAAAGCCAAAGGCATGACCGAAACCATGGCGCGCGAGCAATTGGAAGATAATGTCGTACTTGGCACCATGATGCTGGAAGCCAACGAAGTAGACGGTTTGGTTTCCGGCGCGGTTCACACCACTGCCAACACTATTCGCCCACCAATGCAAATTATCAAAACAGCACCGGGTAGTTCCATTATTTCTTCCATCTTCTTCATGTTGCTGCCGGATCAAGTGCTTGTTTACGGTGACTGTGCGGTGAATCCGGATCCAACAGCAGAACAATTAGCGGAAATCGCCATTCAATCTGCCGAATCCGCCAAATCCTTCGGCATCGATCCAAAAGTGGCAATGATTTCCTACTCCACCGGTACATCAGGTAGCGGTGCTGACGTAGAAAAAGTGAAAGAAGCGACCCGCATTGCGAAAGAAAAACGTCCTGATTTACTCATTGATGGTCCATTACAATACGATGCGGCGGTAATGGAAGATGTGGCACGTTCTAAAGCACCGAATTCTCCGGTTGCCGGTCAAGCCACCGTATTCATCTTCCCTGATTTGAATACCGGTAACACCACCTACAAAGCGGTTCAACGTTCTGCCGACCTTGTTTCTATCGGTCCGATGTTACAAGGTATGCGCAAACCGGTGAACGACTTATCCCGTGGCGCATTAGTAGATGACATTGTGTACACCATTGCTTTAACTGCAATTCAAGCAACACAATAAACGTCATAAAAAACGTTTGAAAAAATGACCGCACTTTAAATGCGAAAATAAAGGCTTTCAATAATGAAAGCCTTTCTTATATTCACTTCGACTATGAAAAAATTATTCTTTACCTCTATTTTGACTTGCATTATTAGCTTTGCACATGTCGTCACGCCTGAACAAGCTGGGCTTTGCTACCAATCAGCATACCCGAACAGCATGCAATACCAAACAGGTGAATTAATCGTTAATCGACAAAAACTACCGTTAAAAGCCTTTAATGGCGATTTTAACGCCAAATTGACTCACGGCGAATTGCTCGACCAACTTGCCCAACCTTATCCGCTAGATTTCCCAATTCCCGAACAAAATGCTGATCCCGGTAGAATTCGTAACGATGCCTTCTTTGCTGCCATGTATGGCGAAACAGAAACCGCCGTTCGCCAACATTTGGTTTCCATACGTTGGGCGCCAAGCGGGAAAAATCTGCAATTTAATCAAGTAAACGGTGCCGCGCAAGCCTTACAGGCTGTTGGTGAAAAGATCATGCAACATCCTTCATTATCCGCTTATCTCACGAAACCTGTTGGTACCTTTAATTACCGAGTCATCAGCGGCACCAAACGTCGTAGTGCACACGCCTTCGGTATCGCTATTGATTTCACTTTGCCGAACGGGCTTGGCACCTATTGGCAATGGAGCGGTTGCAAAGCGAACGCCCCTTGCGCTTATCCGCAAAAATTCATTCAAGATCCGAAACTCAAACAAATCGTCGGTATTTTTGAAAAGCATGGGTTTATCTGAGGTGGCAAATGGTATCACTACGATTCCGTCCATTTTGAATATCGTCCGGAGCTACTTCCCCCACATTGTCGAAAATAAAAAATGTCCGTATTTTTTCGTTAGTTAAACCTTTTTGAAGGTATTAAAAGTTTTACTTCTTCTCAATACTAAGTATACGTCAAAGTGTGATTTAGTTCACAAAATTACTCTTTTGTTATCAGTAAAATAATTTCACTCTATTTTTAATACCAAATTTCAATCTAAAAGGACTGATCATGAATAGTAAAATTAGCATACAGCCAACACGAATGAAAGGAATGAATCCAGCTATTTCTACTGACATTAAAAATAAATTTCTTAAGTATCAATTACATTCCTTAATAGGGGTATTCATTGGATATATGTGTTATTACATTGTACGTAATAACTTTGTACTCTCAACGCCTTATCTCGCTGAAAAATTGGAATTATCGAAAACACAAATCGGTTTACTCACATCATCCCTACTTATTACTTATGGTTGCAGCAAAGGTGCAATGAGTATTTTGGCAGACAAAGCAAACCCTCGATATTTTATGGCGCTTGGCTTGATATTGTGTATCATCATTAATATCCTAATGGGGTTTTCAACAAGCTTCTATTTATTTGTTGGATTAGTGATTTTATTAGGTATATTCCAAGGTATGGGAGTTGGTCCATCAATTATTACCGTTGGCTATTGGTATCCACGTAGCCAACGAGGTCGGGCTAGTACAACTTGGAATGTATCCCACAATCTAGGTGGTGGTATTGTTGCACCAATTGTCGGTGCTAGTTTGGCATATTTTGGTTCAGAACAGTGGGAATTTTCCACTTATGTTGTACCAAGTTTCTTTGCACTAGTTGGCGTTTTTTTAGTGTTGTGTTTTGTAAAACGTCGCCCCGCTGAAGAAAACTTACCAACTGTAGAAGAAATGTATAACGAAGAAACCGTAAATACAAAATTAAAAACACACGTAGTTGAAAAGCCGGAAAATATGAATGCCTTCCAAATTTTCTATAAATTTGTCGTGAAAAATCCAAATTCATGGTTTTTAGTTGGTGTCGATATTTTCACCTATATGGTACGTTTTGGCATGCTGACTTGGATTCCATTATATTTGTTAAAAGAAAAAGGCCTCACCAAAGCAGATATGGGAGCAGCCTTTATGATCTTTGAGTGGGCAGCAATTCCATCCACTCTAATTGCAGGTTGGCTCATTGATAAATTCTTCCGAGGCAAAATCATGTATCTTCCAATGATTTGCATGACAATTGTCTTCTTCTGTGTATTTGGATATATGAATTCTGACTCTATTTTTTCCATTATTCTTTTCTCTTCTATCGTTGGTTGTTTAGTTTACATCCCTCAATCTATGGTTGCAGTGCAAGCAATGGAAGTTATCCCAAGTTTTGCCTTAGGTTCGGCTGTTGGTTTACGGGGGTTTATGAGTTATATAGTAGGTTCGACTTTCGGTACGACTTTATTTGGTTTTGTTGTTGATAGATTTGGTTGGAATAGTGGTTTTTATACCATTATGTGCGGAGCCATAATGTGTTTCATCTTCTGTTATTTATCACATCGGGGCTTACAAAAAATTCTTAGTATGAAATAAAAACTTTAAAAAAGAAGCACCGCTATAATCGAGCGATATTTCTTATAAAAAACATATTTTTGCAGTAGTGGAACCAGGCATAGGCATCGTACTTTCTACTAGTGTGAACATTGCTATAGTGAAAGAAGGTTTTTGAAAAATTTTTCAAGGTGATCATTTCATGGTGGGGAAAAAAGAACTGAAAAAAGCAAACAATTAAAATGCCACAATCACAAAGATGAAAATGTAATCTTTACCGTACTAAGTAACACAAACCGATGTGTTACTCAATGATACCGAAAAGTACTAAATCAGCATAAGTCAAGTGCTAAATTTTGACGGTAAGCACTTTATTCAAGAAAATGCTAGAATACTGTGACTTTCGTTACATCGATTGATAACCATCATGAACAAAAGTAAATTTATCTAAAGTATACTAAATACACTTTTTTATCGGCTTATTTGAATAAAAGTGCGGTCACTTTTCTAGGTGAATTTCGCCTTTCTCTTTCACAATACTCATCTGGTGATGAGCAAACTGTTTTGCCAATTCGGAAACAGATTCTCCTTTGGGCAAAACAAGATCCGGTGCAATTTCAACGAGTGGAATCACCACGAATTCACGATGGTGCATATCATAATGAGGAACGGTAAGGCGCTCTGATTGAAGAATCTGATCGCTATAAAGCAATATATCCAAATCCAAGGTACGTTCGCCCCAACGACGCAGACGAACTCGACCTTGTTCATGTTCAATGCGTTGTAATTCATCTAATAAGACAAGAGGCGCAAGATCCGTTTCCAAACAGGCAACGGCATTGACATAATCCGGTTGATCTTGCGGACCAAGAGGTTGGCTTTGATAGAACGAACTCACAGCGATAACTTGTGTATTCGGCAGGGCATTCATGGCACGTAGCGCAGCCATTAATTGCGCCTGCGGATCGGACAAATTGCTACCTAAAGCAATATAAACCTTATTCATGAATCGCCTTCTTACTTGAACCGCTATGTTTGCGACGATGATATTTACGCTTTGGTTGATTTGGCAATGCATTCATCAGATTTTGTCGCTGTGTATCATTGCTAAACTGATATTCATGCCACCAAGTAGCCAAATCTACCGTTTCACCACCTTCAATTTCCGCACGCATTGCTAACAAGTCAAAACCGGCACGAAACTTGGTATGCTCCATGGCACGTTGCACGGATTTTTGTGTGCGTTTTAAGAACTGTAATTGCAATGACCAAATATCACGAATCACTGTAGTGTGGCGACGCGGCACGGCTAAACTGTTGCACAATAGTTCAAGCACATCATTTGATGCTAACGCGTAGGCATCATGATTATTCAATCCGCCCTCATTTTTCAGTACTTCCACCTGCTCACGCAAGGGATACCAAAAAAATGCCGCAAACAAAAACGCGGGATTAAGCGGCAGTTTATCAACTACGCGCTCATCGGTGGAGGTTAGCGAACGCAGAATCATTTTTTCTGCCATGCTGTCTTCATACTCGGTGAAATATTTGCTTAACAACGGGAAAAGCTGCTCAAATAAGCCATATTGACGCAATAACCGATAAGTTTTCACGCCATAACCAGCTTGTAATAATTTTAAACTTTCTTCAAATAAACGTGCCGGTGGAATGTTTTTCAACAAATGCGCTAATTCTTTAATTGGCATTTCACTTGGTTTATCCAAAAACATTTCCAATTTTGCCATAAACCGAATAGAACGCAGCATTCTCACGGGATCTTCCTGATAACGGGTAACAGGATCACCAATTAAACGCAATTTACCGTTTTTCAAATCCTCAATGCCATTAAAGAAATCTTTTAGAGTGTTATCTTGTGGGTTGTAATACAAGGCATTGACGCTAAAGTCCCGACGCTCCGCATCTTGTTCCAATGTACCGTACACATTGTCTCGCAGTAGCATCCCCTCTTCACTTTGTTTGGCATGTTTTTCATTGTGGCTCTCGGCATGATTGGCGCGGAATGTGGCCACCTCAATAATTTCACGTCCAAACATAATATGTGCCAAGCGGAAACGACGCCCCACCAAACGACATTGACGTTGGAAAATCTCTTGAATTTGTTCCGGACGCGCATTTGTTGCCACATCAAAATCTTTGGGTTTCTTACCAAGCAACAAATCACGCAAACAACCACCGACCACATAGGCTTCATAGCCTTGACGTTGTAGTTTTTCCACCACGGTTAACGCATTACGATTAATCATGCGTGGTGTAATGCCATGAATTGAAGCTTTAATACTGTATTTAAAATCTTTTTTATGAAGTTTTTTTTTGTTATGGGAAAGACTGTGAGCCTTATTTTTAACAGGTTCAGTTTCTATAATAGATTGTTTTTTAGATGGGACTTTAAATTCATTTTGAGCGCTAGCTTTATTCTTTATTTTTTTGCTCAAAAGATTTTTAATATAAGTAAAGATAAGACATCTCCGTTAATTACAAAAAATAAATTAAAAAGTGCGGTCATAAAATATTATGTTTTTTGACCGCACTTTTATCCATTCTGTCGTGATTTAACCGACCATTTGTTTTTCACGAATCTCCGCTAAGGTTTTACAATCAATACAAAGATCGGCGGTTGGACGCGCTTCTAAACGCTTAATACCGATTTCAACCCCACAAGACTCACAATAACCGAAATCATCAGTGTCCAATTTTTTCAATGTGCTTTCGATTTTTTTCATTAATTTACGTTCACGATCACGCGTGCGTAATTCCAAGCTAAACTCTTCTTCTTGTGTTGCTCTGTCGGATGGATCCGGGAAATTAGACGCTTCGTCTTGCATATGAGCAACGGTTCGAGACGCTTCATCTCTAATTTGATCATGCCAGGCCTGGAGGATTTTTTTGAAATGTAACACTTGGTGCTCATTCATATACTCTTCGCCTTTTTTTTCTTTGTACGGCTCAACACCGGCTAAAGCTAATAGACTCAAAGACGCTTTACTCATTTGTATCTCCTAATAAAAAATTCATCCATTTAATACTTCTAAAACCCCACAATAAGTGTTGCTTCTCTAGTTATCAAGGTAACACCGATTAAAACGGACCTAAATTTTGAAGGCGTAATAAATAACAGAACTTCCGAAAATGATCAAATGAATTTACACATCATTCTACGGTTTTCTCCGAAAATTTTTCAAATTTGCGATTCGGCCCGCATTATTTATTCCCATATTTTTTCTAACATACTTATTTCTTTCATATTAACCCTCTTTCGGATGATAAAAGTGCGGTTAAAAATGTGAATATTTCGTTAGATAAATTTGCCGGCACACTGATTTTCAGTGGGCTAACACTATTATTTTTGCCCGATAAATGGCTTTTATCGTGGCAGGTTGCATTGTATATTTTCCTCCCGTTACTATTTATAACGTTACTTTGTTACTGCTTAAAATTAACCAAGTTATTAACGCTACTCACCTATTTATTGCTGTTTCTTGCCCAGCTGGTTTATGTGCATTTCCCTGCCCTGTCACTGCTCAAACAAGCGGACAACATTGCCAATTTGCCGAAAATCCTTCACACCGAATTCACCGTACAAGAAGTGTTGAACCAACAAGAGTTTCAAACTGTAGTCATTGCCGCCAAACTCGCCGAAGACTTACCGGAACAACGTATTTATGCTCAATGGAAAGTGCCGCAAATCGTGCAAATCGGCGAACATTATGAGGGCGATTTACGTCTGCGTCCAATATCGTCCCGTTTAAACTTTAACGGCTTCGACCGCCAACAATGGTATTTCGGCAAACACATTAGCGCATGGGCAAGCGTGCAAAGTGCGGTCAAAATAAAAAACGTTTTTTCCTGGCGACAAACGGCTCTCAATAACGCCCTAAAACAAACAGAAAATCTATCCCAACAAGGTCTACTATTAGCCCTTGGTTTTGGCGAACGTGCATGGTTAGACAACGAAACTTGGCAAATTTATCAAAAAACTAATACGGCACATTTAATCGCCATTTCCGGCTTGCATATCGGCCTTGCCATGTTGCTAGGATATGGCCTGGCACGCCTATTGCAATTTTTTCTGCCAACCCGCTATCTCACGCCGACATTGCCGATACTATGCGGTTTGCTATTTGCCTTGCTTTATAGTCAGTTGGCGGGCATGGCAATTCCCACCCTGCGCGCCATGGTTGCCCTCGCTATTCTCTATGCCATTCAAGGCCTAAGGCTATACTGGACGCCTTGGCGTTTATTGTGGCGGGTGTTGGCATTATTGATTTTGATCGATCCGCTTATGTTGCTTTCTACCAGTTTCTGGCTGTCCGTCAGCGCCGTCACAAGTTTGATGATTTGGTATCAATTCTTTCCACTATCGCTATTACAATGGCGCCAATCATCCCTTACCCATTCACCATGGCACAAAGTGCGGTGGATTTTTTCGCTGTTTCATCTGCAATTGGGGCTGTTATGGTTGTTTACCCCAATTCAACTTTTCTTTTTTAACGGACTCTCTTTAAATGGCTTTATAGCCAATTTAATCGCCATGCCCATATACAGCTTTTTGTTGGTTCCCTTAGTGTTGTTTGCCGTATTCACCCAAGGCGCCTTGTATTCATGGCAGGCCGCCAATAATTTATCGGAAAAAATCACCGCACTTTTGGCTTATGGGCAAGACGGATGGCTCACGGTTTCACTTCAACAAAGTTTATGGCTAACGCTTTTGCTCACGATTGCGTTTTTAAGCGCATTACATTTTGTTTATAAAACCCCGAAACCTATCGCATCCCCCATCGAATTAGCCAAACAATCCCGTAATAAAGGATTTCATTTGAACCCCGCGCGTAAACTTGATTTAGGGTTACCAATCAAGGCGTATGCCATCGGCGGCGGATTAGTGGTGTTTTGCATTACTTCATTGATTTACCAGTCAATTTCACGCCCTCATTGGCAATTAGAAACCTTAGATGTAGGGCAAGGGCTCGCCACGTTAATCGTTAAAAATGGCAAAGGCGTGCTCTATGATACCGGCCCAAGTTGGAACGGCGGCAGCATGGCAAGATTAGAAATTTTGCCTTATTTACAACGGGAAGGTATTGAACTTGATTGGTTGATCATAAGCCATGATGACAACGATCACGCCGGCGGAGCAAAAGATATTTTAGCGGCATACCCGACTGTGAAATTCATTAGCCCGTCAGACAAAATCTATGGGGAAAAAAACGATCGCAAAATCGACCGCACTTTGTGCCAAACCGGTGAGAAATGGCATTGGCAGGGGTTAAGTTTCTCCGTACTCTCTCCCGATAATATCGTGCCAAGGGCGGAAAATAAGGATTCTTGCACACTATTACTAAGTGATGGACAACATCAAATTTTACTCACAGGCGATGCGGATCTTGGGGTGGAATATAAGATCTTGCCAAAACTTGGAAAAATTGATGTATTGCAAGTGGGACACCATGGCAGTAAAACCTCCACCGGTGAAGCGTTGGTGCGACAAACGGAACCTAAGATCGCGCTGATTTCCAGCGGACGTTGGAATCCTTGGCATTTTCCCCACAAAGACGTAGTTGCTCGTTTAAGACGACAAAATACACAAATTTATAACACGGCGGAACACGGACAAATCCGTTTATTGTTTCAGGATAAGGAGATAAAAATTCAAACTGCGCGGACAGAATTTTCGCCGTGGTATCGCAGATTAATTGGCTTACAGACGAAATAAAGGTACAATGCGCCATTATTTTTGACCTGAAGACAGAAATTATTATGCAAGATCAAGATCTTTCCACCATGCAAACCTTCAAACGTTTATGGCCCACGATCAGCCCCTACAAAACAGGTTTGATTGTTTCCGGTGTTGCGTTGGTTTTAAACGCGTTAACCGATTCCGGCTTAATTTTCTTACTTAAACCCTTATTAGACGACGGTTTCGGTAAGGCGGACGCCTCCTTTTTAAAACAGATGTCGGTTTTTGTGGTATTGCTCATTATCTTTCGTGGTATTTCAAGTTTTATTTCTAATTATTGTTTAGCATGGGTTTCCGGCAAAGTGGTTATGACCATGCGCCGTCGCTTGTTTAAGCATTTAATGTTTATGCCCGTGAGTTTTTTCGACAGTAATTCCTCCGGTAAATTACTTTCCCGTATCACCTACGATTCAGAAATGATAGCCAATGCCTCCTCCGGTTCTTTAATCACGATTGTACGCGAAGGGGCTTATTTAATTTCATTACTTTGCATCATGCTCTATACCAGCTGGCAGCTTTCTTTGGTGCTATTCATTATCGGACCGATTATCGGCATATTAATCAGCTTGGTTTCGAAAAAATTTCGCACCCTGAGTCGCAATATGCAAAATTCCATGGGTGAGCTTACGTCAACAGCAGAGCAAATGTTAAAAGGGCATAAAGTGGTGCTGTCTTTTGGTGGTCAATTAATAGAAGAAGAACGTTTCAATCATGTCAGTAACGATATGCGCCGCAAGGGCATGAAAATGACGGCAGCCGACGCAATCGCCGATCCGGTAGTGCAAATTATCGCTTCTTTCGCCTTGGCTGCAGTGCTTTATTTGGCGACATTTCCTTCTATTATGAGTCAAAACCTCAGTGCCGGGACGTTCACTGTCGTCTTCTCTTCCATGCTTGCTTTAATGCGTCCGTTAAAATCTTTAACTAATGTGAATTCCCAATTCCAACGTGGTATGGCGGCCTGTCAAACGCTGTTCGGCATTTTGGATATGGAAACGGAAAAAGACACCGGTACCTATAAAGCAGAAAAAGTGAAAGGTGAAATTGAATTTAAAAACGTAACATTTAGCTATCAAGGTAAAGAAGAGTTAGCATTAGATAACATTTCTTTCCACATTCCTCATGGCAAAACAGTTGCCTTGGTGGGACGCTCCGGCTCGGGGAAATCCACTATCGCCAATTTAGTGACCCGTTTCTATGATGTGACACAAGGTGAAATCCTATTAGACGGCGTCAATATCCAAGATTATCGTTTGTCCGATTTACGCGAAAATTGCGCAGTGGTATCCCAACAAGTACACTTGTTTAACGACACTATTGCCAACAATATTGCGTATGCGGCAAAAGACAAATACAGTCGTGAAGAAATTATTAACGCGGCAAAAGCAGCGCACGCGATGGAATTTATCGACCATTTGGAAAACGGTTTGGATACCGTTATCGGCGAAAACGGAGCCAGTTTATCGGGTGGTCAACGCCAGCGTTTAGCCATCGCCCGTGCTTTGTTGCGTAATTCACCGGTATTAATTTTAGACGAAGCCACATCCGCCTTAGATACGGAATCGGAACGTGCCATTCAAGCGGCATTGGAGGAAATCCAAAAAGATCGTACCGTTTTAGTGATCGCTCATCGTTTATCTACCATTGAAAAAGCCGATGAAATCTTGGTGATTGAGCACGGCCAAATCAAAGAACGCGGCAACCATAAAGAATTATTGGCACAAGGCGGTGCTTACAAACAATTGTATAATATGCAATTCAGTCAATAACTTTATTAAGGAGAAACAATGCAGTTTTGGTATTCCCGTTCGTGGATAGCATGGCTACTCTGCCCTTTCTCCCTGTTATTTTGGTTGATTACTACCGTTCGCCGCGCTCTGTTTCGTTTAAATCTACTGAAATCTTACCGCGCGTCAATTCCCGTAGTGATTGTTGGTAACCTATCCGTAGGCGGCAATGGCAAAACACCGGCGGTAATTTGGTTGGTGCAGGAACTGACTAAGTGCGGTCTGAATGTAGGGGTAATTTCACGCGGTTACGGAAGCAAAGCCAAAAATTATCCTCTGTTGATTACACCAACTAGCGATCCAATTGAAGCCGGTGATGAACCCGTCCTCATTGCCGCCCGTACACAAGCTCCCGTTTGTATTTCACCAAATCGCCAACAAGCTATTGAATGTTTATTACAACACACCAAGTGTGATGTCATTATTAGCGATGACGGTTTACAACACTACAAACTCCAACGGGATTTTGAACTGGTGATCATGGATGCGAAACGTGGTTTGGGCAATGGTTTCTTGTTACCGGCTGGCCCATTACGGGAGCTTCCAAGCCGTTTAAAAAATGTGGACATCATCATCACTAACGGTTCGGAAAACCAATACAGCGATGCCGTAATGACCTTAAAACCGCAATATGCCGTGAATTTAGTCACAAAAGCACAGCGTCCGTTAAATGAATTTAGCCAAGCTACCGCTATCGCCGGAATCGGTAATCCACCGCGTTTTTTCACGATGTTACAACAACATGGTATTCAATTAATGGAAACGCAGGCCTTTCAGGATCATCAATCATTTAGCCCCGAACTTTTTGCAAAATTCGACAAAAATCGACCGCTCTTAATGACGGAAAAAGACGCTGTAAAATGCATGACGTTTGCAGAAGAACATTGGTGGTATGTGCCGGTAACGACAGAAATCCAAGGCGAAAAAGCACAACAATTTATCCAAAAAATCGTACAAAAGTGTGGTCAAAAAATGTGAAATATTTTCAACGTTGGCTACCCTAACGGTTCTTTCGGGGTGAACAGGCTAACGAATGAGCTTGTGAATAAAAATAAACACAAATCGAGATCAATATGATGAATGGGAAATTATTAGAAATCGTGGCTTGCCCGACCTGCCACGGACGTTTGGAATACGAAGAGCAACATCAACGTTTAATTTGTCGTTTTGAAAAACTTGCTTACCCGATTAAAAACGGCATTCCGGTATTATTGGCGGAACAAGCGGAAACATTAAGCCCATCAGAGGAAAAGTAACATGACCCAATTTACTGTTATTATACCCGCCCGCTATGCTTCAAGCCGTTTGCCGGGAAAACCGTTGGCAGATATTGCCGGCAAACCGATGATTCAACATGTTTTTGAACAAGCCAAACAATCAGGCTCAACCCGCGTGATTATCGCCACCGACAACGACCTGGTGGCTGCCGCCGCCAAAAATTTTGGTGCAGAAGTGTGCATGACGGCAGAAAGCCACAATTCCGGTACGGAACGCTTGGCGGAGGTGGTTGAAAAACTGGCGATTCCCGACAACGAAATCATCGTTAACATCCAAGGCGACGAACCCCTCATTCCACCGGTTATCGTAAAACAAGTGGCAGAAAATCTCTCTAAATACCCTGTCAACATGGCAAGCCTTGCGGTCAATATCGACGAGGCTGAGGAATTATTTAATCCCAACGTGGTGAAAGTACTGACCGACAAAGACGGCTATGTGCTTTATTTCTCCCGCGCGGTGATTCCTTGGGATCGCGATCAATTTGCGCAAATGGATGACGTAGCAAAATTGCAACTGAACACACAATACTTACGCCATATTGGGATTTATGCTTATCGCGCCGGTTTCATTAAACAATATGTGCAATGGCAACCGACAGCACTAGAACACATCGAAAAACTGGAACAGCTACGCGTGCTTTGGAACGGCGAAAAAATTCATGTAGAACTCGCCAAAGAAGTGCCGGCTGTGGGCGTGGATACAGCCGAAGATCTGGAAAAAGTGCGGTCGATTTTGGCGAAGAAATCGCATTAACACGCCCTCTCACCCTCTTTAAAAAAGAGGGATGGGGGGATTTGACAGACGGAATTAACGTAGAAAATAATGTATTTCTCAATGCAATTAAGCAATTTACAATTATGCCCCCAATAACCGCTGGCGCGCGTTTCCTAACTCGTGCCTAAAATCGATAAACATAATGACCAGCACACGCTAGGAAGCGTGCGCGATCAAAAGAGATCTTTCCTGTGCCTGATATCACTTTCGACGCAAAAAAATTCCTCGCTAACGTACCGCACTTACCGGGCGTTTATCGTATGTATGACGATAGCAACACGGTGATTTATGTAGGCAAGGCGAAAGATCTGAAAAAACGCTTATCCAGTTATTTTCGTAAGCAGTTAAACAGCAAAAAAACGGAAGCGTTGGTGGCATCAATTCATCATATTGAAACCACGATTACCACCTCGGAAACAGAAGCACTCCTGCTTGAACACAATTACATCAAAACCTATCAACCGCGTTATAACGTGTTGTTACGCGATGATAAATCTTATCCATATATTTTATTAACCAAAGAAACGCATCCTCGTATTACGTCTTATCGTGGCTCGAAAAAAATCCAAGGGGAATATTTCGGCCCTTATCCCAATGCCGGCGCGGTACGTGAGACCTTGTCTTTGTTGCAAAAGCTGTTCCCTATTCGGCAATGTGAAAACTCCGTGTATAACAACCGCTCACGCCCTTGTTTGCAATATCAAATCGGGCGTTGTCTTGCCCCCTGCGTAAAAGGTTATGTGACAGACGAAGCCTATGCGCAGCAAGTGAATTTTGCCCGCTTGTTCTTACAGGGTAAAGATCAACAAGTGTTAGATCATTTGGTAAAACAAATGGAACAGGCAAGTCAGCAACTGAATTTTGAAGAGGCGGCACGGATTCGCGATCAAATTCAGGCGGTACGCGCGGTAATTGAAAAACAATTTGTCGCCAACGATCGCCACGATGACATTGATATTATCGCCATCGCCTACCAACTTGGTGTGGCTTGCGTGCAGGTGTTGTTTATACGTCAAGGTAAGATTTTGGGAAATCGTAGCTACTTCCCGAAAGTACCAAGTAATACCAATCTGGCAGAACTCACTGAAACCTTTGTTGGGCAATTTTATTTACAGGCACACCAAGGCAGAACTATTCCGAACACCATTATCGTGGATCAAAAACTGGAAGAAAAAGCCGATTTGGAAACCTTGTTAAGCGACCAAGCGGGGCGCAAAGTTATCATTCAAGATCATGCCAAAGGTGATAAAAGCAAATACCTGCAACTCGCACAAATGAATGCCAAAGCCGCGTTAGTGACCAAGTTAAAACAATCTACCTTGCAACATGATCGCTATGCCGCCCTGCAGGAGTTACTCGGCATTGATGTTATCAAACGCATGGAATGTTTTGATATCAGCCACACGATGGGTGAACAAACCATCGCTTCCTGCGTAGTCTTCAGTCAAGACGGACCGCTAAAATCCGATTACCGTCGTTTTAACATCAGCGGCATTACCAAAGGCGATGACTACGCAGCCATGGAACAGGCACTGTTAAAACGCTACGACAAAGATTTGGAAGAAGACAAAATCCCCGACATTATTTTTATTGACGGCGGCAAAGGACAACTCAACCGTGCGTTACAAGTGTTTGAAAATCTCAAGGTAAAATGGAATAAAAACCGACCGCACTTAATTGGCGTTGCCAAAGGCGTCGATCGTCGTGCAGGCTTGGAAACCCTAATTTTAAGCAAATGGGATAAAGAATTGCATTTGCCATCGGATAGCCTCGCGCTCCATTTAATCCAACATATCCGCGATGAAAGCCACAATCACGCTATCAGCGGACACCGAAAGAAACGCCAACAACATTTCACCCAAAGCGGATTAGAAAGCATCGAAGGCGTGGGCGCCAAACGTCGCCAAGCCCTCCTCAAATACCTCGGCGGCTTACAAGGTGTTAAAAATGCCACTCTCGATGAAATTGCCTCCGTCCCTG
This sequence comes from Aggregatibacter aphrophilus ATCC 33389, assembly GCF_900636915.1. Lineage (NCBI taxonomy): Bacteria > Pseudomonadati > Pseudomonadota > Gammaproteobacteria > Pasteurellales > Pasteurellaceae > Aggregatibacter > Aggregatibacter aphrophilus. The sequence continues at coordinate 1,810,088 of NZ_LR134327.1, forward strand.
GCATTTCAAAAGCTCTGGCAGAAAAGATTTTTGAGACGTTGCAGCATTAGATTAGAAAGAAAAGCGCGGTCAAAAATGCAGGTATTTTTCAAAATTATGTGGCAGTTGCACAAAGCTGGAATTACGGTCACTGAGCTTGTCGAAGTGTGAGTAATTTCAGCTTCTCCACCTCACAAAACTCATGCTTCGACAAGCTCAGCAACCGTTTTGTGTATTTGCTACATAATACCGATATTTTTGACCGCTCTTTCTTTTTAAATAAAAAATTTTATTCACTGAAATAAATCAATTTTTTGGTACGATTGTTTAGCATCGCTTTCTATTTCGAAGTTATTATCTAAAATTTGGTAATTATTAGTTTTTTACTCTACAATTCCTTCTTGTACAGAATTTTATTTTCTTTACTGAGTTGTTAAATTCTATTATAAATGAGTCCTTTTTCGTATTTTATAGTCAATTGATAAGAGAACATTTTATGAGTGAAGTTTCAAATTCAGTAGAAAAATCTACATGGGCGAGTAAATTCGCCGCCTTAGGTCCAGGAATCGTCATGGCATCGGCTGCCGTTGGTGGTTCGCATATTATTGCGTCCACCCAAGCCGGTGCGATTTATGGTTGGGAATTAGTGAGCATTGTGATTCTTGCTAATTTATTCAAATACCCTTTCTTCCGTTTCGGCGTGCAATATACCTTAGATACCGGCAATACCTTGTTGGAAGGTTATCGTCAAAAAGGGAAATTCTATTTGTGGTTGTTCCTTGCGCTGAACATCTTTGCTACGGTGATTAACACTGCGGCAGTGGGCTTATTAACCGCCGCGATCTTAACCTTTATCATCCCTATTCCGTTGCCAATGCCGGTGTTGAGCTCATTGGTAATTGTCGTGATTACCGGCATTTTATTGTTAGGGAAATACCGCTTATTAGACAGCTTATCGAAAATCATCATGATCGCATTAACCGTAACAACGGTTAGCGCCGTGGTGATTGCATTCATGCGTAATGGTATGCAAGGTGTCGCACCGGCAGATTTCGTTGCGCCTTCCCCGTGGGAATTAAGTAAATTAGCCTTTTTGGTGGCGTTAATGGGCTGGATGCCGGCGCCGATTGAGATTTCGGCAATTAACTCCATGTGGGTGGTGGCAAAACGTCGCTTGACCAAAGTGTCTTATCAAGACGGTTTGTTTGACTTTAACGTGGGTTACATCGGCACCGCGATTTTAGCGGTTGTGTTCTTAGCACTTGGGGCGTTGGTACAATTCGGTTCACCTGAAACCGTAGAAATGGTGGGCGGTAAATATATCGCACAATTAATCAACATGTATGCCAGCACCATTGGTGAATGGGCGCGTTTATTGATCGCCGTCATCGCTTTCATGTGTATGTTTGGTACGACCATTACCGTTATCGACGGCTATTCCCGTACCAACGTAGAATCCTTGCGTTTATTACTTGGTAAACACGAAAGCGCGGTAAGAACCTTAAACATTGCCATGGTGCTTGCCGCGGCCTCCGGATTGGCGATTATTTTCTACTTTAATAACGCCGTTGGCCCGATGTTGAAATTTGCCATGATCGCTTCCTTTGTTTCTGCGCCGATATTTGCATGGTTAAACTTATCCTTAACCATGAAAGCCAAACATAGCGTGAAAGGTGGATTATTGTGGTTATCCTTTATCGGCTTATTCTATTTAACTGCCTTTGCCGCATTATTTATTGCCCAGCAAGCCGGTTGGTTAGGCTAAAACCGACCACTCTTTGAAAAGCAGATCAAAGTGCGGTCGATTTTCAAAATGTTTTTTACTTCAAAAAACGCCAAGAAAATCGACCACACGATTGTAGCTCTCATTATAGAGGAAAATGCCTAAGAAATTTTAGGTTTAGCACAACAACTACATCGCACCAAATAGTAAGAATTTATACCTGTGGCAAAATTTTCGCTGGAATGTTTGTGTTTTAGGAACCCAAACGATGGCTAATATCTTGAATTCTATTAAAACTGTTAAAGATACAAATAAATGCCGCTAGCCCTACCAAGATATTTTATCATCCACACAATATCAAAATAGAGAATGAAGCCATGTTGTATTTTTATAAAAATAGATAGCCCTGTCTTTTTGCTCTATGTAGGGTTAACAAGATTTCCCTATAATTAATGGGCATCTTAATAAATGCGTATCAGAATTTTCTCTATGCTCAATAAGATGTAACGCGGCTTGTTTACCCATCTCATAATGTGGCAGCTCAACGGTTGTTAAAGATGGAATAAATAAATACGACATACCGACTGTATTATCGTATCCCACAACCGCCACATCTTCAGGAATTCGAAAACCTTTACTCAATAGCAGTTGATAAGCAACGAAAGCAATTCGGTCATTACCACAAATCACGACATCAAACGGAAATTTTTCATTATTCTCTAAAATTTCCATTAAAGGCTTGGCACCTCTTTTATAATCTTCGCCATCTGTTTCCATAAAAAAAGATACGGGTTCACTCGCTTTTTCTTGTGAAAACCATGCTTTTTCAAACCCGGATTTACGTTTTTCTGTGGCGATATAATTATGTGGAATATGTAAAAAGAGCGGTCGTTGATAACCTTGCTCAATAATCAATTTAGTAAGTTCAAGCTGCCCTTGAAAATCATCGGGGATATAGCTTGCAACATGGATATCGTCCGTTACACAGTTCGCCAACACTATCGGGAAGTGTTGTAGTGCTTTCGGTACTTTGACTTTTTTTAAGCCATTTCGCGCAATAATAATCGCATTTGGGCGTTGCGCAATAAGAGCTTCTACGCTGTGTTTTAGTGATTCTTTTTCATTTTCTATGCAATTAATCACAAAAGAATGCCAACCAAACTGGCGCACCGTTTGCTCAATCCCTAATAATATTTCAACTGAAAAAGGGGTTGTGGCGGTTCCAAAAGATAACACACCGATGGTTTTGGCAGAGCTTCCTCGAATACTTTGCGCGGCAAGACTCGGTACATAATGTAATTCATCAATTGCTTTTTTGACTACTTCATAGGTTTTTTTTGATAACTTTTCCGGGTTGTTGAGTGCTCTTGATACCGTCATCAAAGAAACACCGGCTAATTGTGCCACGTCTTTTAAGGATGTCATTTTTTCTCGAATAATTGGTGAATTTATTGCGTATCATAAAATTTTTTGCGATTTTTGTTAACGTTAACTTTTATTTTGTGACACAGATCACAAAAAATAAATGTTAACATTAACATTTGTGACTTGCTTCACATTTTTATCATAAATGTGTTTACATTACAAATGATAACGTTAACATTTCGACTAATTTAATGTTAAATAGACACAGAGGTGTGAGATGAGTAATCAAACTTCATCTAAATCGCAATACTTAACCAATAGTAATTATTGGATTTTTAGTGCGTATTTTTTTGCTTTTTTCTTCATTATGGCGACCTGTCATCCTTTTTTAGGGATTTGGCTCGGTGATATTCACGGATTAAAAGGGGAGAAAATTGGCTACGTCTTTTCGTTCATTTCTCTTTTTGCTTTACTCTTTCAGCCTATTTTAGGATTTTTATCTGATAAATTAGGTATTCGAAAACATCTGCTTTGGCTACTTGCGATATTACTTCTTTTTTATGCACCATTCTTTATTTATGTTTTTGCTCCGTTATTGAAAACCAATTTATGGTTGGGGGTTATTGCCGGAGGTGCATATATGGGATTTGTGTTCCAAGCAGGCGCACCAGCATCAGAAGCCTATATTGAGCGTATCAGCCGTTTAGATGGGTTTGAATATGGCAGAACACGGCTATTCGGTATGTTAGGTTGGGCAATTTGTGCCTCTATTGCAGGCAATTTGTATAGTTCTCAACCGAATGCGGTTTTCTGGCTTGGCTCCGCCACTGCCGTTGTGTTATTGGTTCTGATTTTCCTTGCGAAAACGGATAGTAGTAATACGGCTCAAGTCGTGGATAAATTAGGTGTAAATAAAAGTCCAATTACACTAAAACAAGCCTTAAAGCTCTTTTCTCTACCTCGTTTCTGGGCACTATTGACCTATGTTGTTGGAGTGGCTTGTGTTTATGACATTTTTGACCAGCAATTCGGTAATTTCTTCAATACGTTTTTTGAATCTAAAGAACAAGGAATGAAATTCTTTGGTTATGTAACAACGGGAGGAGAGCTATTAAATGCAACAATTATGTTTTTCGTGCCTTTATTGATTAATCGTATTGGGGCGAAGAATGCGTTATTGATTGCAGGATCAATTATGAGTATTCGCATTATGGGCTCATCTTTTGCAACAGAAGCATGGCACGTGATTGTATTAAAAACATTACATATGTTTGAAGTGCCATTCTATTTGGTTGGAGTATTTAAGTATATTGCTGATGTTTTTGAAGTCCGTTTTTCTGCAACCATTTACTTAGTCTCTTGCCACTTTTCAAAGCAGATTGGTAATATGATTTTATCGCCTGCCGTAGGGACTTTATATGACATGTATGGTTTTCAATCTACCTATTTTATCTTAGGTTGTATTGCTCTTACATTTACATCAATTTCTGTATTTACTTTAGTAAATACCAAGAAATTAGTGAACAACGCTTAAAATTCGGAGGACAGGAAAATGTTATTAGCAAATTATTATCAAGATCCTACAATTACACGAATTCATGCATTACCGCATCATAGCTATTTTATTCCTTTTGCTAAAAAAGATAAGGTAGATCAATTTTCTAGAGAAAACTCTTCATTTTTCACATCATTAAATGGCGAATGGCAATTTGCTTATTATTCAAGTATGCAAGATTTGCCTGAAAAGATAAGCGAAATTCCGTTTGTAGAGCAAATCCACGTGCCTTCAAATTGGCAGAATCACGGATTTGATACCCATCAATATACCAATATTAATTATCCTTTTCCGTTTGATCCGCCTTTTATCCCGTTAGAGAACCCTTGCGGGGTATATCAAAAGCAAGTGCAACTGAATAAAAATCCGAAGAAACGTTATTTACTGAATTTTGAAGGGGTTGATTCTTGTCTTTATGTGTATGTAAATCACGAATTTGTAGGATATGGTTCGATTAGCCATAGTACCAATGAATTTGATATTACTGATTATCTTCATCATGGTGAAAATACGTTAACCGTCTTTGTTCTCAAATGGTGTGCGGGAAGTTATCTGGAAGATCAAGATAAATTCAGAATGTCGGGAATTTTTCGAGACGTCTATTTATTGGAAAGGGAACATAATTATCTGCAAGATTTACATATTAAAACGGTGCTTTCTGAAGATTTATCCGTAGGACAAATCTATCTCGACCTAAAATTCGCAAAATGTGCGGCTGACATTAGAGTGACATTGTTTGATACAACGGATCAAATTGTTCAGACAGAATGCAAAATTACAATGGATGAACAACGGACAAAAATCCACCTTGATAATATTCCTTTAACCAAATCACAACTGTGGAATGCGGAAAACCCTGCGCTTTATACCTTAGTATTCCACACGGAAGAAGAAACCATTACGCAAAAAGTGGGGTTCCGCAAGGTAGAAATTAAAAATGGCGTATTGCTGCTGAATCATCAGCCTATTAAGTTTAAAGGTGTAAACCGCCACGACAGTGATCCGAAAACCGGATATGCTATTTCAGTCGCTCAAGCGATGACTGATTTAACGTTAATGAAGCAACATAATATTAATGCCATTCGTACCGCACACTATCCAAATTCACCGTGGTTCAGTGAGCTTTGCGATCGCTATGGTTTTTATGTAATTAGTGAAAGTGATATTGAAAGTCATGGCGCATCATTCCAAGCTATTTCACAGCCGGAACCAAGTATCTTTTTGAATGTAGAAAACGCTAATGAAGAACAACGAATTCGCCAACAAATGATAGATAACTTTTGCTATTTTGCTCAAGAACCTTTGTATCAAACAGCATTATTAGAGCGAACTAAAGCCAATGTGGAACGCGACAAGAATCGCAGTTCGATTTTGATTTGGTCTTTAGGCAATGAATCGGGGTATGGCAAGAATTTTGAGTATTGCGCACAATGGGTAAAAGAACGGGATCCGGATCGTTTAGTGCATTATGAAAGTAGTATTTACCAACATTCAGCACATAAAAATAACACTGAGTATTTAGATTTATACAGTGAAATGTATTCTGATACAGAGGTGATTGATGCCTATTTTTCCGATGATTCACAAACGAAGAAACCATTCTTATTGTGCGAATATTCTCACGCGATGGGAAATTCAAATGGTGATATGGAAGACTATTTTCAAACATTTAATAAATATTCAGGAAGTTGTGGGGGATTTATTTGGGAATGGTGTGATCATGCGCCATTTATTACTCCAACAAAATTAGGATATGGCGGTGATTTTGGTGAAAAAATTCATGATGGAAATTTCTGTGTGGATGGCTTGGTTTCACCTGAACGTATTCCGCACAGTAATTTATTAGAAGTGAAAAATGTCAATCGGCCTGTACGAACAATCTTAAATAATGATCAGGTTGAAGTGCATAACTATTTTGACTTCACTAATTTAAAAGATAGTATTCAAATTAAATATGAATGGGTAAAAAATGGTCAGATAACCGAAACAGGAACATTAGCTGTTGATTGTGAACCTCATTGTTCTCAATTTTTACCAATTCAACTTCCTAAAGAGCGAGGCGGATTGTTATGGTTAAACCTATCTTATTGTTCTGCTAAACAGACGGATTTATTACAAGCTGAGCACTGTTTTGGTTTTGATCAAATTATCCTAAGTAAAGAATATACGCCTGCTATTACATTAGATAAAGCTCAGCAGCAACCGCTAGAAATCACTGAAACAAAAAGACAAATTATTATTCAAAATAGCCAATACTATTATGAATTTAATAAAGTCACAGGGGTAATTGAGAAAATCAAAGTCAATGGTAACGACATTATCTATAAGCCATTAGCTTGGAATATTTGGCGGGCTCCAACAGATAATGATCGCCTAATTCGTTCTCAATGGCAAAATGCCGGTTATGATCAAATGTATTCTAAAGTCTATGATATTTGCGCGCATCTGCAAGAAAATCGCGTTGTGGTGTCAGTGAAAAGTGCATTAGTAGCGAATGCAAAATCAAAAATCATGACATTAGAAACGCAGTATTTGTTATCTGCAAATGGTAAGTTAGATATCAAAACAGATGCAATTTTCCATGAGCATTTACCATTTTTACCGCGTTTTGGGTTACGTTTCTTCTTGGATAAACAGAAAACGCCTTTTACCTATTTAGGATATGGGGCAGGAGAAAGTTATATTGATAAGCATCACGCAAGTCAATTTGGAATTTATTCAACAACAGCAGAGCAAAACCATGTTAATTATCTTAAACCTCAGGAAAATGGTAGCCATTATGGGTGTTTTTACGTTAAAAATGATCTGATTAAGATTGAATCGGAACAGCCATTTAGTTTCAATTTATCACCTTATACCCAAGAAGAATTGACACAGAAAACGCATTCTTATGAATTGGTTCGCGCGGGGTATGATGTATTGTGTATCGATTATAAAATGAGTGGTATTGGTTCAAATTCTTGCGGGCCTAATTTGAAGTCAAAATATCGCCTAATAGAAAATAATATTAATTTTAATATAAGTATCCGGTTATAAAGAGACAATATATCAAATTAACTACAACAAAAACCGCCTTCAGTGAAGGCGGTTTTTCATTAGAGCGAGACAAAGTCTGGCTATAATGAAAAACCCTGTATTATCAGGGCTTTTCTATTTCATCATATTTCAAAGGCATTGTACGACTTCATAAATGTTACAATATCTGACCGCACTTTTTAGATTAAAGGCTCGCCTAAAAAACGCGAGCCAATATTTCATATCATATTTTCATCAACTTAACGCGAAATCACCTCTTTTGTGAAAGATTCCATCTCCGCTTTACGCCATGGCGTTGAGAAGAAAATAGTATCTTTCAAGCCTGATTGACTATCTAGTGGGCGTACACCAAATTCTTCACTTAATTTTTGCTGTACTTCAGGTGACGTAATCCAATGAACAAAAACAAGTGATGCTGCTGGGTTTGGCGCATTTTTCGCCACAGTCACTACATTACCGCCACCAGGCATACCAAATTTTGGTACATAGAATTTCAAGCGGTCAGTAATCGCACCTTGTTTTTGCAAACTGAATAAGTGATCTTGCCATGCGGAAACAATCACCAATTCACCGTCATTTAAGCGGGTTAAACTATCAGCATTGGAGGCTGTGCGGATTAACGCATCTTTTTTACTGCTAAACCAATCCCAAGTTTTCTTCCAACTGGCGATTTGGGCTTCATCAATTTTATCGGTGCGGTAGTCATAGTCGCCGTTGATATACACTAAAGCGCGCTGAATAAATGCATTACCGGAACTGCCTCCGTTCGGGTCGGAATAGGCGAATTTTTTCGGATTTTTATCAATGTAATTTTCCATATCGGCCCAAGACTGTGGCAACTCCTCTTCTTTAATCCGTAACGGGTCATATGCCAAACCCGTTTGGTTACCCCAATAACCTACCGCCACATCACCTAATTCTACCCCTTGCAAATGATGGTTCAGTTTATCGAAATTCGGTAAATTGTTGAGTTTGACGAGAATGTCATTTTTCGCCACGTTACCGAGTCTATCTGCATTCAGAACGATAACGTCCATTTTTCCGGTTTCCAAGTTTTTCTCGGCAATCAGTTTATTAATATTGCCGTCCAACGTGCCTTCCGGCACTTTGACTTTAATGCCGTATTGGCTTTCAAATGCTTTGACGAAATTACGAAATTGCGGCTGTAAATACCACACACTGACCGTGACCTTTCCCTCTTTTTTCGCCAGTTCTTCAATTTCAGCCCAAGATTTTCCGCTTAAATCCATCGCGGCTGAGGCAAGCGTGCTTACAGTCAATGCTGCAGCGGTAAGACCAATGGAAATGAGTTTACGAATATTTTTTTGCATAAGTTTCTCCTTTTTAAAATTATGCTTTTCCTGTGGATTGAGAGAGATAATTCCCTTTCAGTAATTTTTCGATAATCATCATTAAAATGATATTCGGCACCAACAAGATAATAGACACCACGGCCGCATTTGGGCGAATGAAAGAATAGCCGAGGAAGGAATATAAAATCGTTGGCACGGTGATGAAATCCGGTGAGCCGATAACGAAGGCGATAGCAAATTCTTCGATACTTTTCACCAAACAGAAAATAATCGATGCCAAAAAACTTGGTTTTAACATCGGCATATATACATCTTTGAATACAGTAAACTTAGATGCTCCCAAGTCACGACTGGCATCAATGAGGTCTTGTGGCACGGAAGAAAAACCCGCGGACAAAATCCGAATGGCGTAAGGTAAGGTAAGTACGACGTGGCCAATAACAATACCAATAAACGGATTATTAATATTTAAATCCAATAACATACGGCTGAAAAACAACGCGATAATCATGCCCGGAATAACCAAGGGAATTAGCGTTAATAATTCCGCTAATTTTTTGCCTCTAAATTCCATACGACCAAAGGCATAGGCCGTTGGCAGAGAAAGCAAAATGGTGATCAAAGAAACCGTGGGCGCGATGGTATAACTGTTAAACATAGCCTCCGGTAAAGACGTGGTTTCCCATACGATTTTCCAACGTTCAAAAGATAAGGATTGTGGGAAAATATCCGGATAACTCCAAGGTTTAGACGGATCCACCAATGACCATAAGCCTGCCATTAAAAATGGCAGAAACAACCAAATAAAATTGGCAAGAATAAAGAAGATTAAGGAAATACGTGCGATTAATCGACCATTTTTCGTTGTGATTTGTGCGGAACGACTCATTTTACTTCTCCACGTTTGACGGCTAATGGTTTAATCAGTAATGACACTAAAATGGTGAAAAAGGCAGAGGTTAGCATAATGGTTAATGCCATGACCGCACTTTGATTCCACTCTTCAAATTCATAGGCGGACATTTGCATTAAACGCGCTAAAGAATAAGTACTACGCGGACCGGCGATGCTATAAAAGGCAAAATCGCCCAGTGCGCCGATAAAGATCAAAATAAAAGAAACCTGCACCGCACCTAAGGTCAGCGGAAAGATCACATAACGAAAACGTTGCCAAGGGCTCGAACCTAAATTTGCAGCGGCATCTAATAAATCGGTTTTCAACGAATTGACCGCCCCACCAATAAGAATTAAAGCAAAAGGAATGTTTTTCCACATTTGTAAAATCACTACCCCCCAGCCAAATTCGTCATTTTGGAGGGTTTTCGGTTCGTCCCAAATGCCCAAATAAACGAATACTTCGTTAAGAATGCCGTGGTAAGAAATCATATTGACGAACAAAAAGGCGGCTACCAATCCCGGTACCAACATAGGTGCCCGCAAGATAGTGATGATCGTTACCTTGGCAGGCAATTTTTTACGCAACCACATGGCAATCGGATAAGCCACGATGATGGATAAAATCGCCCCTAATAAGGACACTTTTACGGAATAAATATACGAATTTTGAAATACGGGACTGTTTAATACCGCCTGCCAATATTCCAGGCTAAATTGGCTTTCCTCACCGCCCATGCTGTACAAACCGAGGCTTTGTGAAACCACAATATAGAATGTGGATCCCATTAAAAATAAGATCGTACCCAAGCCGCTACATAGCAAAAGCCATGCTTTCAGATCATTTTTCAGATTTTTCATTTTACGGACTCCAAAAATTTAATCGCGTGGCGAGGAATCGTAAAGGTGAGTTTATCGCTTAAACTTGGGCATTTCGTCAGTTGCAAACGTAATTTTTTCTCTTCATCATTACGTTTAATCACACCTTGCACTTCCGTAATATTGCCCATAAACGCAGTGTTGACAATATCCACGGCGATTTGATTTTCCACTTCCGTTTGGGCGCTTGGTAACAATTCAATGTCTTCCGGTCGGAAGCAAATATAAATTCGTTCCGATTCCGGCTTTTTCTCAGAAAACACGGTGAAATCACCAAAAATAGAACTGACCGCATACAGATTCTCACCGATATTTTTTACATTAGCTTCTGTGACATTCGCGATACCGATAAAATCAGCCACAAAGCGATTTTTCGGGTGATGATAAATATCTTGCGGAGAACCGATTTGCTCAATCGCCCCTTTATTTAGCACGATAATTTTATCGGACATGGTTAAGGCTTCCGCCTGATCGTGAGTCACATAAATACTGGTTAAATTATATTGCTTGGAAAGTTGCTTAATTTCAAAACGCACACTTTCGCGCAATTTAGCGTCTAAATTTGAAAGTGGCTCATCAAATAAAATTACATCCGGGCGGGTTACCATAGCACGAGCCAATGCAACACGTTGTTGTTGTCCCCCGGAAAGCTCGCTTGGTAATTTTAGTTTATGAAACTCTAAATCCATTTGTTTCAAGGCAAGGTTTAAACGCTGCTTTTGTTCTTCTATATCGATTGAACGTTGCTTTAAGCCATAACAAATATTGTGAGAGACATTGAGGTGAGGGAAAAGGGCATAAGATTGGAAGCACATGGCAGTATTACGTTTTTCCGGCGGAACATCATTGACATTTTTTCCGCCGATCAGAATTTCACCTTCATCCGGCACATGAAAGCCGGCAATGAGTTTCAACAACGAGGTTTTGCCACAGCCGCTTGGCCCCAATAAGGTGACAAACTCGCCTTCTTCGGCAGTAAAAGTAATATTATTCGCCGCGTAAAAATCACCAAATTTTTTTGTGATATTTTTAATTTCTAACTTTGCCATGTTGACATCCTTCCTGCTTGGCTTATTTGAATTTATTTATGTATTAAAAACTTACAGGAATGGGGTGTCAATTAAATAGGCAGGAGAATCTTGGAATCGTGATAGGGATCACATTATAAAAATGGCGATGTTGAGAAAGGAAAAAATAAAAGAGCGGTCATAAAATCTATCAAATTTTTTGACCGCTCTTTTATGAGAAAATTAACACTATTTCACCACAATAAATTCCGATGTTGCTTGTCTTTCGATTAATTTACCTACCGGAGAAAGCTCCACGCCGGCTTTTTGTGCAACGGTGAACACTTCGTTTTCCGCTTCCGGTTTGACGGCAATAAGCAAGCCACCGGAAGTTTGTGGGTCGCATAACACGGCTTTTTGTAGATCGGTTATCGCTGCGATTTTGTGTCCGTAGCTGTCGAAATTGCGGTTAGTGCCACCCGGAATGCAACCTTGAGCGATATAATCATACACGCCGTCTAAGGTTTTAACATTGGCGAAATCCACTTCGGCATTGAGGTTGGAACCTTCACAAATTTCGGCTAAATGCCCTAACAAGCCGAAACCGGTGACATCCGTCATCGCAGTGACGCCATCAATGTTTGAAAGCTGGCTTCCGAGTAAATTCATTTGGCACATCCATTTGGTCGCCAAACCTTTATGTTCTGCTTTTAATTTGCCTTGTTTTTCTGCCGTCGTTAATACGCCGATGCCCAATGGCTTGGTTAAATACAAGTTACAGCCTGCTTGTGCCGTTGCATTTCGTTTCACTTTTTCCGTGTCAATAATACCGGTGACCGCTAAGCCAAAAATCGGCTCGGGAGAATCAATGGAATGTCCGCCGGCAAGGGCAATACCCGCTTCCTGACAAGCAAATCGACCGCCTTCGATAATACGTTGCGCCACACCGGCAGGCAATTTGTTAATCGGGAAGCCAAACACCGCAATCGCCATAATCGGCTTGCCACCCATAGCAAAAATATCGCTCACGGCGTTGGTTGCCGCAATGCGCCCAAAATCAAAAGGATCGTCCACAATCGGCATGAAAAAGTCTGTGGTACTAATAATCGATGTACCATTGCCTAAATCATAAACTGCCGCGTCATCTTTGGTGTCATTACCCACCAACAAATTCGGATCAATAAACGGTGCCATTTCGGTATGCAAAATTTCCTCTAAAACCTTAGGCGATATTTTGCAACCTCAACCTGCACCATGACTATATTGGGTCAGTCGAATGTCATCCGTTACAACGCATTCGTCTTGCACGCCGTGCAAAGCCTGTTCTGTCATGTTTACTCCATTTTTATCAAAAACGGGGAAATTATAGCCTCATTACCCATGAGATTCATTATTTGAAATCAATTTATCACAAGAATAAAAAATGCGGCCAAAATTGACCGCACTTTGTTGTAATTTGTGAATTCAAACGCAAATTACAATGCTTTTAAGATGTCATCCACACGTTCTTTGGCGTCACCAAACAGCATTTGGGTGTTTTCTTTGAAGAAGAGCGGATTTTGCACGCCTGCGTAGCCGGTATTCATTGAGCGTTTGAATACCACCACGTTAGCCGCTTTCCACACTTCTAATACCGGCATGCCGGCGATTGGGCTATTCGGGTCATCCATAGCGGCCGGGTTCACGGTGTCGTTCGCACCGATAACCAAAACCGTGTCGGTGTCGGCGAAATCGTCGTTGATTTCATCCATTTCTAACACGATATCGTAAGGCACTTTCGCTTCCGCCAATAACACGTTCATGTGGCCCGGCAAACGTCCGGCAACTGGATGGATACCGAAACGCACGTTCACGCCACGTTCACGTAACTTTTGCGTGATTTCCGCCACCGGATATTGCGCTTGCGCCACCGCCATGCCGTACCCCGGGGTGATGATCACAGAGCTGGAATTTTTCAATAATTCCGCCACTTCTTCTGCAGTGGTTTCACGGTGTTCGCCTTGTTCCGTATCAGAAGACACTTGAACGTCATTACCAAAGCCACCAGCAATAACACTGATGAAAGAGCGGTTCATGGCTTTACACATGATGTAAGACAAGATCGCACCGGAAGAACCGACAAGCGCACCGGTCACGATTAACAAGTCATTGCTAAGCATGAAGCCTGCCGCCGCAGCCGCCCAACCGGAATATGAGTTCAACATGGAAACCACTACCGGCATGTCCGCACCACCGATAGATGCGACCAAGTGCCAACCGAAAGCAAGGGCAATTACCGTCATGAGCAATACCGGGAAGATATTGTCCGGATTATTTAAGAACGACACCATTAACAACGCAGAAACCACAAGCGCCGCTAAGTTTAATTTGTGGCGGTGTGGCAACATTAAGGCTTTAGAATTAATTTTTCCGCTTAATTTACCGAATGCCACTACAGATCCGGTGAATGTCACCGCACCAATGAAGATACCAAGGAACACTTCTACGTTATGCACGCTGGCAAGTGCGGCTTGTTCTGCAAGAAATTTCACCTGTTCCGCATCACTTAAACCACCCGGCATGGTTGGAATGTCGTGCAAGCCGTAGCTGTTATAACCTACCAATACGGCGGCCAAACCTACAAAGCTGTGCAAAATTGCCACCAATTCCGGCATTTCAGTCATTTCGACTTTTAATGCACGTTGAATACCGATAGCACCCCCAATCACCATAGCGATAATAATCCACAATGTACCCTCGGATTTCGGTCCGAAAATGGTGGCGACAAGGGCGATACCCATCCCGATAATACCGTACCAACAACCCGCTTTTGCAGTTTCATGTTTAGAAAGACCGGCTAAGCTCATAATAAAGAGCAACGCTGCCACAATATATGCAGCTTGTACAAAACCTTCTGACATCGTTTTCTCCTTAGCCTTTTCTAAACATAGAAAGCATACGTTGGGTGACACGGAAGCCACCGAAAATGTTGATACTTGCCACTAAAATGGCAATGAATGCCAACACGCTGATAAAAACCTTACCTTGTGAAATTTGCAATAATGCGCCCACGATGATAATCCCCGAGATCGCATTAGTTACCGCCATAAGTGGTGTGTGCAACGCGTGGCTGACGTTCCAAACTACGTAGTAACCCACCACACAAGCCAAGACGAATACGGTTAAGTGAGAAAGGAAAGCTGCCGGTGCAATAGATGTAAGCCACAAGAACAGGATACCAACCGCAGCCATGATGCCGTATTTCTTACGTGGATCTGTCGGTTTTTTATCTTCTTTTTTGACCGCACTTGCCGCTTTGGTTTGTTGCGGTTGGGCAGAAACCTGGATTGGCGGTGCCGGCCACGTGATTTCACCTTCACGAATCACGGTTACGCCGCGTAATACCACGTCTTCGAAATTGATGTCGATTTGACCATCTTTATTTTTACAAAGTAATTTCAATAAGTTGACAAGGTTGGTACCGTAAAGTTGGGAAGATTGCGTTGGTAAGCGGCTTGGTAAGTCGGTGTAACCAATGATTTTGACTTGATTGTCAGTGACCACCACTTCGCCTGCTTTGCTGAGTTCACAGTTACCGCCGGTCGCTGCCGCTAAATCGACAATTACACTACCCGGTTTCATGGATGCCACCATTTCTTTGGTAATCAAACGTGGCGCCGGTTTACCCGGAATTAACGCAGTAGTGATGATAATATCCACTTCTTTCGCTTGTTCGGCATAAAGAGCGAGAGCACGACGGTTGAACTCCTCGGACATCACTTTCGCATAACCGTCACCGCTACCGCCTTCTTCTTTGAAATCGATTTCAAGGAAGCTGGCGCCCATACTTTCTACTTGTTCTTTTACTTCCGGACGGGAGTCAAAGGCTCGTACAATGGCGCCAAGGCTGTTTGCCGCACCAATCGCCGCAAGACCTGCTACACCGGCACCAATCACCAATACTTTCGCCGGCGGCACTTTACCTGCCGCGGTAATTTGTCCGGTGAAGAAACTACCGAACTCATGCGCGGCTTCCACCACCGCACGATAACCAGCAATATTCGCCATAGAACTTAATGCATCTAAGGCTTGTGCACGAGAAATACGTGGCACGGCATCCATCGCCAGCACATTGATTTTCTTGGCTGATAATTTTTCCATTAATTGCGGATTTTGGGCCGGCCAAATAAAGCTGACCAAGGTTGCGCCTTCTTTAATTAAAGCGATTTCATCATCAGTCGGTGCGTTGACTTTAAAAATAATGTCCGCCTGCCAAACTTGTGTCGCATCGCCGATTTTCGCACCGACAGCCGCAAAGGCCTGATCTTCAAAACTGGCTTTGAAACCCGCATCATGTTCAACAATCACCTCAAAGCCAAGCTTCAAAATTTGCTGAACCGTCTTCGGTGTTGCCGCCACGCGACTTTCATTATCCAGTAGTTCTCTAGGTACACCAATTAACATAATGATTCCCTTTGATTGATTAAAACTTAGGTAAAAATTTACCCGCCCGAAATGACGCCTTTAAGCTGTCAAATTAGTCGTCACTCTACCATTGTTCCCTTAAAAATTGAAAAAATTTTTCGGCTTTTTATTTGATATGTGATCCCTATTGAAATTTGCGATAGCACATAAAACATAAAATATTAGAAATTCATCGCCCACTTTGCTATCTTGACGCGCGAATCTTTTACCGCCGTTTCATATTCGGCCGGTTAAAAAACACTGAAAAATGATGCGTCATCACTTCAGCGATGACTTTCCCTGCGGGACAGTTGGCATAGTCGACGTTTAAAATCCTTCGGATTTTGTCAACCGCACTTTGATGTATAAGGGCAATACAATGCAATTACCTCCTCTACAATCGGCTACCTTAATCCGTCGTTACAAACGCTTTTTAGCTGATGTGCAACTGCCTAACGGCGACATCACCACGCTACACTGTGCCAACACAGGCGCCATGATCGGCTGTGGTGCAGAAGACGACACGGTTTGGTATTCCACCTCCGACAGCACTACGCGTAAATATCCAAGCTCCTGGGAATTGACTCAATTAAAAAACGGCAACTTGGTTTGCATTAACACGCATCGCTCTAATCAGCTTACCTTCGACGCCTTACAGAAAAAACAAATCCTTGAACTTGCCATGTATGACGAGATTTATCCGGAAGTGAAATATGGAGAAGAAAACAGCCGCATTGATTTCCTTTTAAAAGGCAAAGAGCTGCCAGATTGCTATGTGGAAGTAAAATCCATCACTTATGTAGATAACGACAAAAAGCTCGGTATGTTTCCCGATGCCGTCACCACTCGCGGTCAAAAACACTTGCGCGAACTCATCGCCATGAAAAAAGCCGGTCATCGCGCTGTCATTTTCTTTTGCGGCTTACACGATGGCTTTGACCACTTCCAAATCGCCAAGCATATTGACCCAAAATATAACGAACTCTTTCTCCACGCGCTAAACGAAGGGGTTGACGCTTACGCCTACGCTGCCGAATTTGAAAAAATAGATAAAATTCCGACTGCACTTAACCTGACGAAGGTCGTACCATTGTATAAATAGCGGCTAACTTCATTGTATTTATATGTATAAATAAACATTGATGGATAGCAATTCTGCAAAAAATGAATTTTATTTATTTGAGAATAATTTTTATTAAAAGGTGTTGACATCAAATTTGAGAACCATTATCATTTTCAATACTAAAAACTATAGATAATCACTCCAACATTTTACGCCTCCTCCCCCACAAAGAGGCGTTTTTTTTTTGCCTGAAATTTGCTACTCCCCTTAAAAATAATTCAAATTTATCGAATAACCTCTATAATGTAGCCTTTACTACAGATTGAATAACATTAGGAAAATACATGACTGATATGAATACTGTTCTCGCGGAACTAAAGCGCGGTGTAGATGAAATTCTTTCCGAGCAGGATTTAATTGAAAAACTTAAAGAAAATCGTCCATTACGCGTGAAACTCGGCGCCGACCCTACCGCACCGGATATTCATTTAGGTCATACTGTTGTATTAAACAAATTACGTCAGTTCCAACAATTCGGTCATGAAGTGATTTTCTTAATCGGTGACTTCACCGGCATGGTCGGCGATCCGTCCGGTAAAAACACCACCCGTCCACCACTCAGTCGCGAAGACGTGTTACGCAACGCGGAAACCTATAAACAACAAATTTACAAAATTCTGGATCCGCAAAAAACCCGTATCGAATTCAACTCCGACTGGTTGGGTAAATTAGGTACGGAAGGCATGATTCGTTTAGCGAGCAACTACACTGTTGCCCGTATGTTAGAACGTGATGATTTCAAAAAACGTTTCTCTAACAACCAACCGATTGCCATTCATGAATTTATTTACCCGCTCTTGCAAGGCTACGATTCCGTTGCTTTGGAAGCCGATGTTGAGTTAGGCGGCACCGACCAAAAATTCAATTTATTGGTGGGGCGTGAATTACAAAAATCTGCCGGTCAAAAACCGCAAGTAGCCATTACTCTACCGTTATTGGTGGGCTTAGATGGCGAGAAAAAAATGTCTAAATCCCTTGGCAACTATATCGCTGTTACCGAAGCACCGGGCGAGATGTTCGGCAAAATCATGTCCATCTCCGATGACTTAATGTGGGACTGGTACAACTTACTTTCTTTCCGTCCATTAACTGAAATCGCCCAATTGAGAGAAGATGTGGTGAACGGCAAAAACCCACGTGATGTGAAGATTTTATTAGCCAAAGAAATCATCGCACGTTTCCATGATGAAGCGGCTGCCGATGCTGCCGAACAAGAATTTATCAACCGCTTCCAAAAAGGGGCTATGCCGGACGAGATGCCGGAATTTACTTTTGAAGGCGAAATCGGGCTTGCCAACTTATTAAAAGAAGCCGGTTTGGTTGCTTCCACTTCAGAGGCTAACCGCATGGTGCAGCAAGGCGGCGTGAAAATTGACGGCGAAAAAGTCGAAGACGCCAAACTCGTTATCACCGCCTCCACGGCGGTTTACCAAGTAGGTAAACGCAAGTTCGCCAAGGTAACGGTGAAATAAAGCAGCACAAAAATCGACCGCACTTATGGTTTCATAAAGTGCGGTTATTTTTAGATGCGTTTTATAAGCATATTTTTATCGTTAAGATCAGGAGCAAAATATGAATCAAAAAATCTGGGTACTGGGTGATGCCGTGGTGGATCTAATTCCGGACGGAGAAAATCATTATTTGCGTTGTGCGGGCGGTGCGCCGGCAAATGTGGCGGTAGGTATTGCCCGTTTAGGCGGTGAAAGTGCGTTTATTGGTCGTGTAGGCAAAGATCCGTTGGGCGAATTTATGCAGCAAACCCTACAACAGGAAAATGTGCAAACGAACCATATGATTCTCGATCCACAGCAACGCACTTCTACCGTCGTGGTCGGTTTAGACAACGGCGAACGAAGCTTTACCTTTATGGTCAACCCAAGTGCGGATCAGTTTTTGCAGGTAGCCGATTTACCGAATTTCCAAGCTAACGAATGGTTGCATTGCTGTTCCATTGCATTAATCAATAACCCTTCCCGCAAAACGACTTTTGAAGCGATTCGTCGTATTAAAGCCGTCGGCGGATTTTTCTCTTTTGATCCCAATTTACGTGAATCTCTGTGGCCAAGTTTTGAAGACATGAAAGAAACGGTGATGCAGGCGGTGGCATTGGCAGACGTATTGAAATTTTCGGAAGAAGAATTGACGCTACTCACGGATACGCAAACCTTAACTGAAGCATTTGAAAAAATCACCGCACTTTATCCAGAAAAATTGATTATTGTGACCTTGGGCAAACACGGTGCGCTCTATCATTTAGCCGGTAAAAAAGATGTCATTACCGGCAAAGCCTTACAACCGGTTGATACCACAGGTGCAGGCGATGCCTTCGTAGGCGGTCTCCTTTCCGGTCTTTCACAACATTCAAATTGGAAAGAAATATCTGTGCTTGAGCAAATTATCCGCCAAGCCAATGCCAGCGGTGCCTTGGCGACAACGGCAAAAGGGGCAATGTCTGCCCTGCCGAATAAAGCACAGTTAGCAGAATTTTTGGTAAACTAATCCCATTGATTCAATTTGATAGCGCGCGTCTCCTGACGCGTGCTCACTGCCCAAACACAGAGGGAGAAACCTTATGCATATTTTCAACAACGGGAAATACAAAAGCATCCTTGCGGCAGAATCCGGTGAGCTTGCGGAAATTGCTCAAACCGTGCAAAAAGACACAAATTTCCGACCGCACTTTCATATTGCGCCACCAACCGGACTGATGAACGATCCTAACGGTCTCATCTTTGATGGCGAGAAATATCACCTTTTTTATCAATGGTTTCCTTTTGATGCCATACACGGTATGAAACATTGGAAGCATTTAATCACTAAAGATTTCCAACATTATCAATCTGCTGACGATCTCATTCCTTGTGAGCTTTTTGAATCTCACGGTTGTTATTCCGGTGGCGCGTTAAAAGTCGGTGATAAATTAGCCATGTTCTACACGGGCAACACCCGTCGTCCTAGTGATAATCAGCGTGTCCCTTACCAAAATTTAGCCATTTTCGATCTTGATGGAAAATTGCTCAGTAAACATCCGTTAATTGAAAATGCGCCTGAAGGCTATACGGAACACGTTCGCGACCCGAAACCTTATTTCACCGAAAACGGTAAAATCCGTTTTATCTGCGGTGCACAACGGGAAAATCTCACCGGCACGGCTATTATTTTTGAAATGGACAATCTTGAAGATACGCCGCGTTTGCTGGGTGAGCTTTCCTTGCCGGCGTTTGATAATACCAATGTGTTTATGTGGGAATGCCCTGATTTGTTGAAACTGGACGGTAAAGATGTGTTTATTTGGTCGCCTCAGGGCAAAGATCGTGAAGCTCATCAATTCCAAAATAATTACCATGCGACTTATGCGGTGGGTAAATTAACGGATTTAACCTTTGAAGCGGAATATATCGGCGAGTTGGATCAAGGCTTTGACTTCTATGCGCCACAAACCTTTGGCGGTTTGGATAATAAAACCCATGCTGTGCTTTTTGGCTGGATCGGTTTGCCGGACTTAACCTATCCGACAGACAAATTCAAATGGCATTCGGCCTTAACCCTGCCGAGAGAATTACACTTAGAAGGCACCAAAATCTATCAACGCCCGATCGCAAAAACGTGTGAAAATCTGACCGCACTTTCGACGCTTCACCTTGATGGAAAAGCCGAGATTGCGGATTTAGATCGTGCTTATGTAAAATTTGAGGCAAATAACCGGGCCTTCAATTTGACTTTCTTCCAAAACGAAAAAGGACAATCATTGCGCCTTTCTTATGAAAACGGATTGGTTTGCTTAGATCGCAGCCAAAGTGAGCAAACTGAATTAATGGAAAAATTCGATAGCAAACGTTTCTGTGAAATTGAGAATCTGCAAACGGTGGAAATTTTCTTTGATCGTTCCATTGTGGAAATTTTCTTCAATCACGGTGAAAAAGCCATGACATCCCGATTCTTTATTGCCAATAGAAGCAATATAATCACGACGCAACATTCATTAGATTTAATTCTTGGCTATTTGCCAACTATTCACTTTTGTTAATTAAGGATCTTTATGCAAGCAAATTTTTCCGCTTTTCCCCTAAGGTCAATCTGTAAAAACTCGCTTTTTGCGTTAACCGCATTCGCTTTGGTTGCTTGTAGTACAACTGCTCCCGGCGAACCACCTACCAACACAGAACACTGGGCAACGGTAATCAGTGAAAATGAAAATTTGTATCGCATTGACGATAATTTTTATCGTAGCGAACAATTAGATCGCCAGGCGGAACCGCTGTTAGACAAAGTAAACATTAAAACAATTGTGAATTTGCGTTTTTTTGATCGTAATAATGACGAACAGGCATTCGGACATAAAAATATCAATTTGATTAATACGCCGCTATTAACGTGGTCAATTAATACACGGGAAGTAGCGGATATTTTATGGCAAATTCGCCAACATCAGAAAGATGGGCCGATATTAGTGCACTGTTATCACGGCGCCGATCGTACCGGTTTAATCGTGGCGATGTATCGTGTGATTTATCAAAATTGGGACTTAAACGAAGCCAAACGGGAAATGCAACAAGCACCTTATGGCTATCATTCGATTTGGAAAAATATTGATAATTTCTTTACGAAAGAAAATGTTGCAAAAATAAAAGCTCGATTAAATGAGCTGGCAAAAGAATCTGGCTAAAAATAAAAAGTGCGGTGAAATTTCACCGCACTTTTTTATTCATACACCACTAATCGCTGTGGACGGATCACGTTATTTTCATCAATCACCGCCACACCAAGAAAACGATTCTCGTGGGAAAATAACCGCACTTGTCCTTGTAGACTGTTAGGATTATCGAATTTTACCCGTTGACCAAATCCGATGCCTTGCGCTTGGCTTTCATTTAAGGTTAACGTCGGCAACTTCTCTACCGCAGTATCTATAGGCAATAACAAAGCATCTAAAAAACTCAAATCTTGTGATTCTGCCAAAGCTTGCAACGCATTCCAATCCAACATTTTTTCTGTCGGATAATCCGCCACTGCCGTTCGACGTAACATCGTTACATGAGCGCCACAGCCTAACGTCTCACCTAAATCATCCACCAAAGTGCGAATGTAGGTACCTTTGGAACAATGCACTTCTAGGGTTAAATACGGCGCGTTGTATTCAATAAAGTTCAATTCAAAGATTGTAATGGGGCGCGCTTCCCGCTCCACCGTAATGCCTTGACGAGCATATTCATAAAGCGGTTTACCATTGTGTTTCAACGCCGAAAACATCGTCGGCACTTGCAAAATATCCCCACGGAATTGCTCAAGTGCGGTCAAAATTTCAGGTGTTTTAACCTTCACATCACGGGTTTCGACAATCTGTCCTTCCGCATCCGATGTATCGGTGCGTTCTCCCAGTTTTGCCGTCACTAAATAACGCTTATCGGCATCCAACAAAAACTGCGAAAACTTGGTGGCTTCGCCCAAACAAATAGGCAACATTCCGGTAGCCAGCGGATCTAACGCACCGGTATGCCCCGCTTTGTTAGCCTGAAAAATGCGTTTCACTTTTTGCATGATGTCATTGGAAGACATACCTTGCGGCTTATCCAACAACAACACGCCGTGAATATCACGCCCACGTTTACGCGGTTTGGACATTAGTTTTTGTCCTCAACGTGTTTCTTCTCATCTTCGCGCACAACATTTGTCACCAAGTTAGACATGCGCATACCTTCCACTAAGGATTGATCGTAAATAAAACGAATCTCCGGCACGATACGCAGACGCATGGCTTTGCCTAACAGCGTGCGAATATAAGGCGCGGCTTTTTCCAAGCCTTTCATGCCCTGCGCAATCGCCTGTTCATCGTGATCAAATAAGAAGGTAACGAAAACTTTTGCATAAGCCAAATCACTGGACATTTCCACGTCGGACACCGTCGCCATACCGATACGCGGATCTTTCACTTCGCGTTGTAAAATCACCGCGATTTCTTTTTGGATTTCTTGTGCGACACGGTCGCTACGTTTGAATTCTCGAGCCATTTTATTTCTCTTTTATTTGTCCGTGGGTAAATATACCCGCGGTTAAGCATAATTATTCCCGTTTGGGGAAGTTTGTATGCTGCCCTAAAGGGCAAACTATATGTAACCTAGAGTAACACGTTACCTTAGGCAAAAAGTGCGGTCAAATTTGACCGCACTTTATTTCAAGATTAGATCGAGCGTTTAATCTCAACCACTTCGAATACCTCAATCTGGTCGCCGACTTTTACGTCATTGTAGTTCTTCACGCCAATACCACATTCCATACCGTTACGTACTTCAGATACGTCGTCTTTGAAGCGGCGAAGGGATTCTAATTCCCCTTCAAAGATCACCACGTTGTCGCGTAATACGCGGATTGGATTGTTACGTTTCACAACACCTTCAGTCACCATACAACCAGCAATAGCACCGAATTTCGGATGACGGAATACATCACGTACTTCAGCCAAACCGATGATTTCTTGTTTGAATTCAGGTTGTAACATACCGCTCATTGCCGCTTTGATTTCGTTGAGCAATTCGTAAATAATGGAATAGTAACGTAAATCAATGTTTTCGGTTTCGATAATGCGGCGGGCAGAGCCGTCTGCACGCACGTTAAAGCCAACAATAATCGCGTTAGAAGCCGCAGCCAAAGTTGCATCGGTTTCAGTAATACCGCCTACGCCGGAGCCCACCACTTTCACTTTCACTTCGTCAGTTGAAAGTTCCATTAAGGATTGAACGATGGCTTCCACGGAACCTTGTACGTCCGCTTTCACAATCACATTGAGTTCAGCTACATCGCCTTCCTCCATGTTACTGAACATATTTTCCAATTTGGCTTTTTGTTGACGAGCAAGTTTTACTTCACGGAATTTGCCTTGGCGATATAACGCTACTTCACGCGCTTTTTTCTCATCACGCACAACTGTAGCTTCATCACCGGCAGCCGGTACACCGGAAAGGCCTAAAACTTCCACAGGAATAGCCGGACCGGCTTCATCGACTTCTTTACCGTTTTCATCGCGCATTGCACGCACACGACCGTATTCAAAACCACAAAGCAAAATATCGCCTTTATTCAAGGTACCGGATTGCACCAAAATGGTTGCTACCGGACCGCGACCTTTATCCAAATAGGACTCGATCACCACGCCGGTCGCCATAGCGTTTTTCACAGCGGTGAGTTCAAGCACTTCCGATTGCAATAAGATAGCTTCAAGCAATTCGTCAACGCCGGTTCCTTTTTTCGCAGAAACATAGACGAATTGTACATCACCACCGAATTTTTCAGCGATAACGTCATACTGCAATAATTCTTGCTCAACGTGTTCCGGATTAGCTTCCGGTTTATCAATTTTGTTCACCGCAACGACAATTGGCACACCTGCCGCTTTGGCGTGTTGGATCGCTTCGATAGTTTGTGGCATTACACCATCATCCGCTGCTACCACCAACACCACGATGTCTGTCGCTTTTGCACCACGAGCACGCATAGATGTAAACGCTGCGTGTCCCGGAGTATCTAAGAAGGTGATCATTTTGCCATCTTCGGTTTCAACATGGTACGCACCAATATGTTGCGTAATCCCGCCAGCTTCACCGGAGGCTACTTTGGCTTTACGAATATAATCAAGTAAAGAGGTTTTACCATGGTCAACGTGACCCATTATGGTCACCACCGGCGCACGAGTAACTAATTCCGCGTCCACATCACGATCGCTCATCACCGCTTCTTCTAACTCGTTTTCCTTACGCACAATAACCTTGTGTCCCATTTCTTCCGCTACTAATTGCGCGGTTTCTTGATCGATCACTTGGTTAATGGTTGCCATCGCGCCCATTTTCATCATGGTTTTAATCACTTCAGTCGCTTTCACTGCCATTTTGCTGGCAAGTTCGGCAACAGTGATGGTTTCACCGATCACGACATCACGGTTTACTGCTTGAGTCGGTTTAGTGAAAGCTTGTTGCAATACGCTGCCTTTCTTCGCTTGTTTACCTTTGCCGCCTTTCACATCTTTTTGATTGCGACGGTTAGACTCACGCTCATTTTTATTACTTTCATCATCACGGCCGCCTTTTTTCGCTTTAGCGACTTTATTTTTACCGCGGCCACGATTTTCGTTACGACGTTCTTCTTCATCTTCTGCTTCAAGCGCATAACTTGAAGTTAAATTGTAATCGGAATAATCATCAGCATTGCTGTGTGATTCATCATCGGAATGTTCAACATAGCGTTTGGCTTCTTCTGCTGCTTTACGGGCTTGTTCTTCCGCTTTTTGACGAGCTAACTCTTCCGCTTTACGGCGTAATTTCGCTTCTTCTGCTTTGCGTTTCTCTTTTTCTGGATCCACAGATTTAACCGGATTATTGACCGCACTTTGTGCCTGTTTTGCTTTTTCGGCAGCTTCTTTTTCTTTTGCAGCCTTCTCCTTTTGTGCTCTTTCTTCCGCAGCTTTTCGCACGGCTTCTTGCTGTGCCTTTAATTTTGCTGCTTCTTCCGCTTTTAGGGCTGCCTCAGTTGGAACAGTACGTTTTTTACGCACTTCAACCTGAACTTCTTTGCTTTTACCTGAAGCACTGGTACTGCTCACAGTGGTTTTCGTACGTGGTTTTAAACTCAGTTTCTTGGGTGCATTCGTTTTTAATTCTTCAGTCATCTTTTCACTCCCTTATTACTCAGTAAACCAGCAAATATTTCTGGCCGCCATAATTAAATCTGCAGCCTGCTCTGCACTGAGTTCTTCAATATCGGTTAAATCATCAACGCCTTGCTCGGCCAATTCTTCCAATGTGGTAATTTGTTTTTCCACCAATTTAAATGCAATGTGGCGATTCATGCCTTCAAGGTTTAATAAACGGTCTTCGATCTGTGCTTTTTTCAAGGCTTCTTCTTCCGCCAATGCTTTCGCTGTAATGGCATTTTTCGCACGAGTTTGTAACTCTTCTACCAAATCCTCATCTTCCAAACCGTCGATAGCTGTTAACTCACGAACAGGCACATAAGCCAATTCTTCTAATGTTGAGAAACCTTCATCAATTAATAGCTGAGCGAATTCTTCATCAATTTCTAACGCGTCAATAAATAAATTTAAGACTTTATTATCTTCCGCTTGATGCTTTTCGCTTAACTCTTCGGTGGTCATCACATTTAATGTCCAACCGGTTAGTTGAGTTGCCAAACGTACGTTTTGACCGTTACGCCCGATAGCTTGCGCTAAATTGGCTTCTTCCACAGCAATATCCATAGCGTGTTTATCTTCATCTACCACAATAGAACTCACATCAGCCGGTGCCATAGCGTTAATCACGAATTGTGCCGGATTATCATCCCAAAGCACGATGTCCACTCGTTCACCGCCCAATTCGTTGGTAATCGCCTGCACGCGTGCACCACGCATACCGACACACGCACCCACTGGGTCAATGCGTTTATCATTGCTTTTCACGGCAATTTTTGCACGAGAACCCGGATCGCGGGCTGCACTTTTAATTTCGATTAATTCTTCGCCGATTTCAGGCACTTCCAAACGGAACAATTCAATCAGCATTTCAGGTTTGGCACGGGTAACGAATAGTTGGGTGCCTTTGCTTTCCGGACTGACTTTGTATAACACCCCACGAACACGGTCGCCGGGACGGAAGTTTTCACGCGGCAGCATATCTTCACGTAACATGACTGCTTCTGCTTTATTACCGTCTTCGCCGTTTACATCTAAAATAATGCTATCACGGTTGCTTTTCTTCACGGTCGCGGTCACGATTTGACCTTCTTTAACACGGAATTGGTCTACAATTTTGCTACGTTCCGCTTCACGAATTTTGGTACTGATGACCTGACGTGCAGTTTGCATGGCAATACGATCAAAGGCGATCGATTCGATTTGATCTTCGACATAATCACCTAACTGGATATCCGGGTTTTCAAAACGCGCGGCTTCTAAGGTGATTTCTTTGGTTGGGCTCATTACATTTTCCACCACAGCCCAACGACGGAATGTATCAAACTCTCCGGTTTTCGGATTAATCGTTACTCGCACATCAACTTCATATTCGTATTTTTTCTTAGTAGAAAGCGCAATAGCACTTTCTAAGGCTTCAAAAATTTTCTCACGTGGTAATAATTTTTCATTGGATACGGCTTCGGCCGCTAATAGAATCTCTTTACTCATGTCTGCTTTAATCCTTCTCTAAATTTAAAATTTCGGTACGACGTTAGCCTTTTGAATATTTCCAAACGCCAACACTTGTTCTTTTCCATCCACAATCAGCGTTATCATGTCATTTTCAATTTTCGCCAATTGCCCTTGCCATTTACGACGATCTGCCACCGGAATGCGCAAATGTAATAAAATTTCTTGTCCGAGATAGCGTTCAAATTGATTCAAGGTAAATAACGGACGATCTAACCCTGGTGAAGACACTTCTAAGTTATATTTATCGGCAATCGGATCTTCAACATCCAACACCGCACTTACCTGACGGCTCACATCGGCACAATCTTCTACGGTGATTCCGCCCTCTTTATCAATAAACAAACGCACGGTAAGATAACGACCAACACGTTGACATTCAATGCCCCAAAGCTCACAGCCAAGATCTTCTACCGAGCCTTGCACTAATTCTTGCAATTTTTGTTCCAAAGTTGCCAAAACAACCTCCTCAAACGATAGACGTAAAAAAAGGGCATACAGCCCAGTTTTCAATAAATATCAAATAATTCAATGTCCCTATCTGATATTAAAACAGCAAATTTATCGTATAAAAAAACCCCAAAATTGGGGTTCTTTTTACTGAACTTGTAATTGGTTGCGGGGGCCGGATTTGAACCGACGGCCTTCGGGTTATGAGCCCGACGAGCTACCAAGCTGCTCCACCCCGCGTCCGAAATATGTGGCGCATTATAGCCGCTTGCTATCAAAATGGCAAGATTTAATTACACAAAAGCCCACAGGGAAAAACGCTATCAAAAATTCTTCATAAATCACTTATGTAATTTATTCACCGGAACCATTAACTTTGCCAACATTGAAAAAAATATTTATTTTTTTGACCGCACTTTTATAGACTAAACAACCAATCGTCTTTCTTCGGTGTTTGCAAATAAAAACCCCGCTCCTGAATTTGCCGTAGCACATCCAGTTTATCCGCGTTCACTAAGGACTTATTACTGGCTAAATTAAACAACATTACAAATGTCGGTTTACCAAATACTTTAAGCAACGTCTCCGGCACGGCAGCAAATTGATCACGTTTTTCAATATATAAATACATGCCCGCTTCTTTTGGGCTTTTATAAATGGCACATAGCATAAATATTCGTCCTCAATAACGTTCAAGTTGCCGATTTTGCAATAATTCATTATCATTAAGCAACTATTTTCATCGGAATTTCACTTATGGCTCAGGATATTATTGAACTACGCACAGGCCAATTTTCAGCCGTTTTTATCAGCATAAACAGTTCTAGTTTAACTGCGATAAAACGAGCATTGACAAAAAAAACCAAAAACACCCCCTCGTTATTTCACAATATTGAGGTGATTTTGCAGTTCAATCCTATGTTAGAAAAAGTCAATCTGATTGCATTAAAAGATTTATTGGCAGAACACAACATTCACCTTATCGGTGTTGCCGATTGGCAAAATAATTTGCAAAGGGAACTTATCCTTGCAGCCAATTTACCGATTCTAGGCAAAATTGATAATGTCTCCGAAATACTCCCAGAGCCACGCTATTTACCCACCAAAATTGTGCCGCATAATGTGATCGACAAACAGGTAATTTACGCTAAGAACAGTGATTTGATTATTCATGGTGATGTGGAACATGGAGCTGAAGTGGCTGCTGATGGTAACATTCATATTTACGGCGAATTATTAGGCCGCGCAATGGCAGGCGTAAACAGTAGTTCAGGTTCAATTTATACACAATATCTAGATGCCGAATTTGTGGCAGTAAATAGCCGTTTTTTATATAAAGAAAAAATCCCGACTGAATTTCTATACCGCTCAGTCAGGATTTTTGCGGAAAAGGATAAATTGATTTTTACCCCGTTCTAAAAAGCAGTTTTATCTGCTTTTATTTGCTTTCAGTTTCGCTTTTTACAGCATCTTTCACTTCAGCAGCTTTCTCGGATACAGCATCAGCGGCTTGGCCGACTTTCTCTGCCGCCGCATCTTTCATTTCGCCGGCTTTCGTCACCATGGCATCCATTTTTTCAGATGCAGAGTCTTTCGCTTCTTTAGTAGCTTCAACTGTAGCATCTTTCACATCTTTTGTGGCGTTTACGACAGCATCTTTAGCATCGGAGACACTTGCTTTCGCCTGTTCGGCTTGTGGAGATGTTTTACCATCGTCACAACCGGTTACACATAAAGTTACGCCTAACACTAATGCGGCTAATACTGATTTTTTCATCGTTACTCCTAATTAACAATTAAAAATAAACGCCTTACAAATTTGTTCTGTAAGACACCCCTACTATGTAACAAAAATTTACAAAAGGAAATGATTTTTTGCTTATTTTTGTAAAGATTGACGCTAAAACAGCGCCAATCACCACCTAACTCATTAAAATTAAATAAAATTATTTTAGCCCACAATAAACATAAAAAAACATCGAAAATTTACATTACATTGAATATTGGTTAAAATTTACTCAAATATTTTATTCCTTTTACCTCTGCGTACTCATCATCCAGATGAATTTCCACAATGGTTGCAGGATAAAAATTCGCCGGATTTCGACCGCACAATTCTTTCACAATATCGCCCACTAAGGGCAAATGGGAAATAAGCAACACATTTTGCAGCCCGTCTTCCACCAACACGGAAAGATAATTCCCCACGACTCCCGAATCACCATAAGGCGTAATAGCATCCCAAATATCCAGCTTATCGGAAAGTGTTTGATCGTAAACGGAGTTCACCTGAGCGAATGTCTCTAACGCACGGGCATAAGGGCTAACGAGCACTTTATCAAATGAAAGTGCGGTAGATTTTAGCCATGTTCCTTGCATTAATGCTTGTTCTTTGCCGTTGGCATTCAGATGGCGCTCCTTATCGGAGTTCGCCATCAATTCTGCCTCCCCATGACGCATAACGAATAAGCGCATAACCACGTCAACCTATCTGTTCGCTTTCACCGCATCGGCAATTTCTTCCGCACATTTTTGTGCCAAGACACCGTCTTCACATTCCACCATCACGCGAATTAACGGTTCTGTACCGGATTTACGTAATAAAATACGGCCCTTGCCTGCCAAACGTTTTTCTACATCTGCCGCCACAGCCTTCACGGTATCGCTTTCTAACGGATTATCTCCACCGGCAAAACGCACGTTGATTAACACTTGCGGGAATAACTTCACCGCATCGGCCAATTCATTTAAAGATAAACGATGTTTCGCCATGGCCGTTAACACGGCTAATGAGGCGATAATACCGTCACCGGTGGTATTACGATCGGCAATGATAATATGACCCGAATTTTCACCGCCTAAGCCCCAACCGCGCTCCTGCATTTGTTCCAACACATAACGATCACCTACATTAGCGCGTACAAATGGAATGGCTAATTGTTTTAAGGCTAATTCCAAACTCATATTACTCATTAACGTCCCCACAACACCGCCGTGTAAACGTCCTTCACGCAAGGCTTCTCGAGCGATAATAAATAAGACTTGGTCACCATCGACTTTATTACCGAGATGATCTACCATAATTAAACGGTCACCATCACCATCATAAGCTAAGCCCACATCGGCTTTAACTTCCAACACTTTTTCCTGTAACGCTTTAATATCGGTAGCACCACATTTTTCATTAATATTCATACCGTTCGGATGCGTTCCAATTTCGATCACTTCTGCACCCAATTCACGCATGACATTAGGCGCGATGTGATAAGTAGCGCCGTTGGCACAATCCACAACGATTTTGTAATTTTCTAAACTTAAATGCGCCGGGAAGGTGCTTTTACAAAATTCAATATAACGTCCTGCTGCATCTTTAATTCGACTTGCACGCCCTAACTCGGCAGATTCCACACAGTCCATCGGTTGTTCCAACATAGCTTCAATTGCTTCCTCTACCTCATCCGGCAATTTGGTACCTTGAGTGGAGAAAAATTTAATACCGTTGTCATAATACGGATTATGTGAGGCGGAAATAACGATTCCCGCTTCAGCGCGGAAAGTGCGGGTTAAATAAGCCACTGCCGGCGTCGGCATCGGTCCGGTAAAAGCTGCAGACAAACCGGCTGCCGCCAACCCTGCCTCAAGGGCGGATTCCAACATATAGCCGGAAATACGCGTATCCTTACCGATCAAGACTACGCGGGAACCTTGTGTAGCCAATACTTTACCTGCCGCCCAACCGAGTTTTAACACAAAATCCGGTGTAATCGGATTGGTTCCTACTTTGCCTCGTACCCCATCGGTGCCAAAATACTTACGTTCAGCCATGTTTCATTCCTTCTAAAAAATATTTTATATTGTGTAATGCGCAATTATGCATTCATTGTTGCCTGCCAAATTTTCAACGCGTCGGCGGTTTCGCCTACATCATGTACACGCAGAATACAGGCGCCCTTCATTGCGGCAATTAATGCAGCGACAACACTGCCCACCGTGCGTTGTTCCACCGTTTTATCCAATACCGCGCCAATCATAGATTTACGGGAAATTCCCGCCAAAACAGGATAGCCTTGTTCACAAAAAACAGACAATTGCTGCAACAAACGATAGTTATGTTGTACACTTTTGCCAAATCCAAAGCCAGGATCCCAAATCAGATTCTCTTTTTTGATTCCAGAAGCTAAACATTGTTCCGTTCTCTGTTGCATAAATTTTAAAACATTAGCCACCACGTCATCATAATGTGGATTCAGTTGCATAGTACGCGGTTGCCCCTGCATATGCATAATACACACAGGCAAACCTAATTGCACTGCAGTTTGCAATGCGTTCGGCTCCCGCAAGGCACGAATATCATTAATCAAATCCATGCCTGCATTTGCTGCTTCCTGCATTACCAGTGCTTTTGAAGTATCCACCGAAATCCAACAGTCAAACCGTTGACGCACCGCCTCTACCAAGGGAATGACCCGCTCAAGTTCTTGTTCAAGCGTTACTTCCTCCGCCATCGGGCGGGCGGACTCTCCACCAATATCAATAATAGATGCTCCTTGTTGCAACATGGTTTCCACTTGCACCAAGGCCTTATCTAACTGAAAAAATTGACCACTATCGGAAAAGGAATCGGGGGTAAAATTAAGAATCCCCATAATTTGGGGAGAGGAAAGGTCTAGAGTTTTAGTCTTTGCTGTTAATTTCATAAGATATTTGTTTCGCATCCGTAAGCCAATGAGGCCCAAAAGTGCGGTACATTATAAGCGAATTTTTTTGCACTTACCAAAAAATCCCCTTAGTCCTAGGCATGACGCAATCGCTGATTTGCACGCCAAGCATAAGCGCTATTTAACATTAACAACAGTAATCCGCTCCAAATGAAAAAATAGGTCAAATAGGCGGATTCGTTCACCGGCGTATGCAAAAACCAAATGGCAAACAAAAAAAGCAGGCTCGGTTCAAGATAGCTCATCATTGAAAATAAACTTACCGGCAATAATAAAGCCGATTTTAAATTCGCGGTTACAGAAACGGCGCTAATCAAGCCCAATAATGGCACCAACAACCAATAGCGCGAATCACTGACAATGATATCCGTCACATTCGGCTGAAACGCCAAATAAATAAAGCAGGGAATCGAAATAAAAATAATATCTAGCGTCAATCCTTGTAACGCAGGCGTTTTCATGGCTCGACGACTTAAATAATAAGGAGGATAACCCAAGCAGACCCATAGGCTGGTCCAAGAGAAGGTTTGTGTCGCCCACAGTTCATGAGCGACACCAAGTGCGGCTAAAAATAGCGCCATTTTTTGTAATAAGGTTAAGCGTTCTTTAAACCACAAATAACCGCCGAATGCCATCACTAAGGGAAATAAAAAGTAGCCGACAGCCACATTCACGCCTTCACCATTCACCGGCGCCCACATAAATAACCAAAATTGACTGCCCGCCAAAGCGCTACCCATCAAAAAGATCAACCAACGTTTCCAGCTTGAGCCTAATTCGTTGCGAATAAATGTTTTCAAACCGACTAAGCCCATTATCGGTAATAAGATGGCCAATATGGCAAATAATGAACCTATCATACGCAAGACAAAAACATCTGTGCCGCTTAAAGGTAGCATCCACGCGCTGAATAAATACATAATGCCAAATAAACTTTGCGACAAAATACACAGCCACACACCTTTGGATATCGGTTGCATAACTATCACTCCAAATCAGGTTAACGCTATGAGAATTATACTAAAAGCGCCAAATAACCAATTTCAATTAATCGCGAATAATGAGATAATTTCCCAAAATTCACATCATATTTGGTAAAACTTCTCAAACGGTGAAATTATGTACCACTTAGATAAACTCGATCGGGCAATTCTCAATGAATTACAAACCGACGCGACAATTCCGTTAAAAGAACTCGCTGATCGGGTCAACAGTACCATCGCCACCTGCCAACGTCGTATTCAGTTACTTAAACAACATCACGTTATCACCAAACAAGTTGCCATTGTCTCTCCTTCTGCCGTGGGCAAATCCATTAGCGTATTTGTGTTGGTGGAGTTAGATAATCAACAATCTCATTATCAAGCTGAATTTGAACGCAAAATGCGCGGAGAAAAGGATGTGATCGCCTGTTATGAAATCTCCGGCGATTATGATTATTTGCTGTTGGTACATACGGAAGATATGACAAGCTACCACCGTTTTATTCATCAAGTGTTAATCGGTGGCGCCCACGTGAAAGGTTACAAAAGTCAGTTTGTGATGAATTTCTTTAAAGCGGAAAGCAAAATTATTCTGTAACGTAAATTACCAAAGACTCATTTGTTCCGAGGCTTTTTCTTCCGGCAGCGTGACATGCAAACCAATTAATCGAATGCTTCTTCCCTGCCGACGCGCCCAAATTTGACCAAGCAACTGTTGAAAATTTTCACTTGAAAATTCCACCGCACTTTTCTCCAATGTCGTCACTTGAAAATCTTCAAATTTGAGTTTCACACCAATTTTTCTTAATTGCGCCAAAGGCATCTCTGGGCAAGCACGTTGCACGCGCTTAACCAGTTGCGGATACAGGGTTGCCAACACGTCAACGCCTTCTTCCAACTGATGAATATTACTTAATAACGTGGTTTCCACACCCACAGACTTGCGCTCACGGTGCGGCTGAATTTCCCGCTCATCAATACCATGACTATACTGCCAAATGCGTTGCCCCATTTTGCCGAATAAATTTAACAACAGGTGACGCTCCGTTTTCTGTACATCGGCACAGCACACTAAACCCATTTGCAATAATTTTTCCGACGTCACTTTGCCAACACCGGGAATATTCTTTAAGGGCAAATTAGCGACAAAATTGCTCACCTCTTTTGGCTCAATCACAAATTGTCCGTTAGGTTTATTTTGATCAGACGCGATTTTGGCGAGGAATTTTAACGGCGCGATGCCGGCAGAAGCAGTAAGATGAAGTTCATTGAAAATCGCCCGACGAATTTCCTGCGCAATCCATGTGGCAGAACCTGCGCATTTATCACAATCGGTCACGTCTAAATAAGCCTCATCAAGCGAAAGCGGCTCAATAATAGAAGTATAACGTTGAAATATTTGATGAATTTGTTGGGAAACCGCACGATACAACGGCATATTAACCGGCAACAACACCAAATTCGGGCACAGTTTTAAGGCTTGCGCGGTTGACATCGCACTATGTAATCCAAATTTACGCGCAATGTAGTTACAGGTGGTTAAGACGCCCCGCTGTTCGGCACACCCACCGACCGCAACAGGTTTATCGGCCAACGCGGGGTTTTCACGAATTTCGATGGATGCATAAAAACAATCCATGTCGATGTGAATAATTTTTCTGGGTTTAGTATTTAAGGTATCAGACATAAAAAAGTGCGGTCAAAATTTCATGTATTTTTTTGACCGCACTTTAACACAAAAAGCTGTATAAAAAAACAGTATTTAATTAGCTACATTAATTTGTTGTCCATCCGCAAAAGTCACATTACGAGCCACAGAATACACCTGAATCGGCTCCTGCAAATGCGTAAATAACGTGCGATATTGCTCCGGAATTTGATTAAACGGAATGCGTAAATTCACGGTAATCTTTGCTTTAGGCGCCATAGGCTGCGCAAAATTCAGCGGCACATCTTGTGAATAAATCATTTGTTGATCGTATAAATAGGCTGCAATCCAATACAA
The DNA here is from genome assembly GCF_900636915.1 of Aggregatibacter aphrophilus ATCC 33389. NCBI lineage: Bacteria > Pseudomonadati > Pseudomonadota > Gammaproteobacteria > Pasteurellales > Pasteurellaceae > Aggregatibacter > Aggregatibacter aphrophilus. The sequence goes on from NZ_LR134327.1 coordinate 1,845,750, forward strand.
GGATTTAATGGATTTATTACTTTTATTTTCAACGGAATATTTCACTAAAACATAAGCCTGATTGTCTTCATCCACCACTATATCACGCTCTTCAAAATGAATATCAACACTCTTTTTAAATTGGGACAAGGCAGCTTCTTGGGTGTTTTTCGTTTTTGTCGATTGTTGAACAGGCTGTGTCGTTTTAGCTTTAGGCTCAGCTGCGTTTACCGAACTTAGCGCAAGAAAAGAAGACAATACCAGTGAGGTGAATAAATTAAAATATTTCATCGTGATACCTTTACAATAATAACTTGGGGCAGAATTCTACTCTATCTCCCACGGGGAAGAAACGGAATTTTCATTTAACTTACATAAAACAAAAAGGATAGACCTAAGAACCTATCCTTTTTTATTAGTCACTAATTTTTAACTTTTCAAATATTTTTGCTCATCAGCCATACAAGCTGCTGCGGTAAATAATACATCGGTTGAAGAGTTAAGTGCGGTTTCAGTGGAGTCTTGCAAAATACCGATAATAAAACCAACCCCGATCATTTGCGCTGCCACATCATCGGAAACGTTGAATAGACTACAAGCCAGAGGAATTAGTAACAAAGAACCACCGGCAACACCGGACGCACCACACGCACAAAGACTGGCCACTACGCTTAATAAGATGGCTCTACTGAAAGAAATCTCAATGCCCAATGTATGTACTGCAGCCAAAGTCAAGATGGTAATGGTAATTGCCGCACCGGCCATGTTGATACTGGCGCCGAGTGGAATAGATACAGAATAGGTTTCTTCATCCAATCCAAGACGCTTCGCCAAGTTAATATTCACTGGAATATTTGCTGCCGAGCTACGGGTAAAGAAGGCGGTTACACCACTTTCACGCAAGCAAGTCCAAACTAATGGGTATGGATTACGGCGGATTTTCCAATAGACTAAAAGTGGGTTAACCAAAAATGCCACAAATACCATAGAGCCGATTAAGACACTCAATAATTCCACATAACCGCGCAATGCTACTAACCCTTTATCGGCTAAAGTTTCGGAGACCAAGCCTAACACGCCGATCGGCGCAAAAGAAATAATCACATAAACAATTTTAGATACGGCTTCAGAAAAATCGGAAATCACAATTTTTGTATTTTCGGATGCATGACGAAGCGCTAAACCTAAACCGATAGACCAGGTTAATACGCCAATAAAGTTTGCTTTAAATAGTGCATTAAGTGGATTGTCCACCATATTGAAAATAAGATCTAGCAATACATTACTAACGCCTTTTGGTGCGGAAGTAATGTCTTCTTTAACGGATAGCACCACTTCGATTGGAAACATAAAGGAAGCGATAACAGCAACAACTGCAGCTAAAAAGGTACCGAGTAGATATAAAACAATGATTGGTTTCATGCTAGTTTTGGTGCCGATTTTTTTATTGGCAATAGCTGCCATCACCAAAACAAAAATAAGCAATGGTGCCACCGCACGCAGTGAACGGACAAAAATTTGTCCCAACACACCGACTTTTTCCGCTAAGTTAAAACCTAATGCAGGTTGTAGCATGGAGCTGATCTGCGCCACGATAATACCGAACAGCAAACCAATAGCAATGCGTTTAACCAAATTACCTTGGAAAAACAAAGAAATTAAACGGGAAATATTCATAATGAGTTTTAATGATTTTGTGCAAATAAACTTTATGTTGATATTCGAATCAGAATTGATCCACCTAAGAGGAAATAAAGATAGCTTAAAACTTAGATAAAGAAAATATGAATTAAGAGATTTTTTTGACTTTATAAAAAACTTTGAGATTTTATTTAATTACCATTTAAAAAATTACCCAATTTATTAAATTTAATTAGAACCATAATAGCAGTTATCATGAAAGCCCTGAAAAATTTTTATGTTTACCTGTTGACTTACTGTATATAACAACAGTACATTACCACTGTACAAAAACACAGTTAACTTAGAGGAATCAATATGAGCTACCAAAACCACATCATACCCCAACACCATCAAGTTTTTTCTTACCAGCCAATGCCTTTTTTTGAGGATATGAAAAACGAAAAAACTAACTTTAATAAAAAACTTGATCTTAATTTGTATTGCATCAGACGCCCGCAACAAACCTGTTTTATCCGTGTCACAAATCCGAATATGTTGGCTTGGGGTATTGAAGAAGGCGATATGTTGGTCGTGGAAGATAATAACGAATTATTTGTGGAAGAGTTGGTTGTGTTAGAAATAAATAACGAATTCCATGTATATGAATTTATTGCCCACACTAATGGCGAATTTATATTCTTATCCTTAGATTCACAAATGCAAAATATCAAAACTGATAACTGGCGCAACTTGCCGATTGTCGGCACAGTGACAAATGTGATTCATCAATTACATCGTAAGAATACTATGCGTTTCGCTGCATAAATTCTAAAAAAATAGCCTATTGATTGCACCAAAAAGTGATCTGCACCCCAAAACTTGGACACCTAATTTGAGGTGCAGATTATGTCTTACTCTTATCAATTTCGTTTAGAAATTATCAAACTCGTCACCGAGCAGGATTTCGGTATCCGTGAGGTGGCTAAACTTCATAAACTTCCCCATTCTGCCGTCATCTATTGGCTGAAAGCATTTCATGAAAAAGGGCCGGATGGCGTAAAATCGCCTTATACAAACCTTCAAACACCGAAAATAGTGAAGCCAAAGATGAAAAAGAAAGAGATTGAAATTCCTGAACCAACAGACTTTTCACCTAAAGCGTTTAAAAAGTTACAACGAGAGCTGGCATTGGCTCGTACGGAGATTGCTTATCTAAAAAAGTTGGAGGAGCTCGACCGTCAAAAACAACGGCAGAAAAAAGAAAAATCATTGAAACGCTGAAGCCAAACCACGCGTTAAATGATTTACTTCGTGTGGCTAAAATGCCTCGCTCAACCTTTTTTATTATCACGCGGTTAAATGCAATTATCATGAGATAAAAGAGGCAATCTTGCTGCTGTATAAAAACAACAGGAAACGAGATGGCTATCGCCCAATGACACTCAAATTACGCCAAATGGGTTTCCATTTGAATCATAAAACGGTGTTAAGACTGATGAATGAGTTAGGTATTCATTCCATTTTACGTAAGAAAAGACATGGAAAACGCGGAAAAACATTGCATATTGCCCCGAATGTACTGAATCGTGACTTTACCGCAACGGCGCTCAATCAAAAATGGGTAACTGATGTTACCGAGTTTCAAGTTGGGCAAGAAAAGCTCTATTTTTCGCCATTGATGGATTTGGCAAATCGAGAAATTATTGCCTATAACTTTGCGACACGCCTCAAGTTTCCTTTTGTAAAAAAGATGTTAGAACAAGGGCTTAGCCGTCTTAAACCGACAGAATACCCGATTATTCACAGTGACCAGGGGGTATTGTATGGCACGGCAGAATGGGTGAATATGTTGAAAGGAAAAGCCGTACAGAGCATGAGTCGTCGAGGAAATTGCTACGATAATGCCGTGATTGAAAGTTTTTTTGCGATATTAAAATCCGAGTGCTTTTACTCACGCAGTTACACATCTATTGCCGAATTACAGGCAGAGATTGAAGAATATTTGGTGTATTACAACCAAAAACGAATTAAACTTGATTTAAAAGGATTGAGCCCGGTGCAATACCGAACTCAATATTTAAGTTAACTAACCTGTCCAACTTTTAGGGGGCAGATCAAAGTGCGGTCAGAAATTTTTATATTTCTGACCGCACTTTTTGTTTTCTAAAAAACTTATCTTAAAGAACACGACGGGATTGAGTATAAGTTCTTGTCCAGTAATTATCGTTCAACGATTCAATAATCACACCGCGGCTTGTACTAGAATGCATAAATTTGTCATTACCGATATAAACGCCTACATGATGGTTCTTACGGAAAAAGACCAAGTCCCCCACTCTTAACTCGTGCTTCTTGATTTCCTTACCTACATAGCGTTGCTCGGAAGTGGAACGTGGTAATGCAACACCGAAAGCATCTAAGAATGTGGTTTGCATAAATCCGGAACAATCAATTCCTTTTTTCGTTAAACCACCGAAACGGTAACGGGTACCGACCCACTCTTGATAAACTTTGGAAAGGCGTTTATCCATGATGCCTGAATATTGATGGGGTTTGTTAGTTTTTAATTGTGCTGCAATTAATTGGTTAAGTTGGTCTTCATCTTGATCTTGTTGGTAAGCAATATTGCTTGAACAGGCTGTGAGAGCAAGCAAAGGCGCGATAATCAATAATTTTCTGAACATAAATTTAAGTGGTTATTTTAAATGAGGTTTTTCGACTTAGTTAATCGCGCGAAATAATATCGTAAATTTGTGTAAAGATCCAGCTAAAATGGCATTAAATTTAAAGAAATATGGAAATTTTTTAGCACATATAGTGCATAACGCCTAAATTATACACTATATATTGATAACTGAAAGGATTAATTTGCGGTATCCAATTCAGGGAAAGACTTCACCAAATCATCAATAGCTTTCATTTGGCGTACAACCCCCTCCAATTTATCCAATGGCAATGCTGACGGCCCATCGCATTTTGCATTGTTCGGATCCGGATGAGCTTCTAAGAATAGTCCTGCCAAACCTACTGCCATGCCCGCGCGTGCCAACTCGGTCACTTGTGCACGACGTCCACCGGAAGCTGCGCCAAATGGGTCGCGACATTGTAATGAATGAGTTACATCAAAAATGACCGGGCAACCTTTAGACACATTTTTCATCACGCTAAAGCCCAGCATATCTACTACTAAATTGTCGTAACCAAAGTTGGTACCGCGATCACATAAAATCACTTTATCGTTACCGCATTCTGCAATTTTTTCCACAATATTGCCCACTTGTCCCGGACTTAAAAATTGTGGTTTTTTCACATTAATTATAGCGCCAGTACGCGCCATAGCTTCCACTAAATCGGTTTGGCGAGCCAAAAATGCCGGCAGTTGAATAATATCCACCACCTCAGCTACCGGTTGGCATTGATAAATTTCATGCACGTCGGTAATGACTTTTACTCCGAAAGTTTGTTTTAACTCGGCGAAAATCTTTAAACCCTGCTCCATACCCGGGCCACGATAGGAATGAATGGAAGAACGATTCGCCTTATCAAAAGAAGCCTTAAACACATAAGGCACGCCCAATTTTTGCGTCACTTCCACATATGCTTCGCACACTCGTATGGCCATATCACGGCTTTCCAATACATTCATGCCGCCAAATAATACAAACGGCTTATCATTGGCAATTTGGATATCGCCTAATTGAATTAATTTATTTTGCATAAGTTTTCCTTATTTATCTGAAATGTTTGCCCAACGCCCTAGCGTAACACGCTCATTATTTCCATAATCCCGGCATGTTTCAACATCTTGCCATAAATTCATCTGAAAAATCGACCGCACTTTTTCGCCTTGTTGCCAACCATGTTCCAACAACAAATAGCCATTTTCCGTTAAATACTGTGGTGCATGTTCAATAATATGTCGTAAATCAGTATAACCGCCTTCCTCCGCCACCAAAGCAGACAAGGGTTCAAAACGTACATCGCCTTGATTTAAATGTTCATCGTTATTATCAATGTAAGGCGGATTACTCACGATTACATCAAATTGTCCCCTAACATTATCAAACCAGTGGCTTTGTAAAAAATGGACATTTAATTGATTTTTTTTCGCATTCGTTCTTGCCAACTCAACTATTTCAGGCAAGAAATCCACGCCGATAATATCAAGTTGAATCTGCTGTTTTTGTGTCACGAATTTTAATTCCGATGCCAACGCCAACGCGATCGCACCGGTTCCCGTACCAAGATCTAAAATGCGAAAAGAGGGTGAATGTTGATCGCACTTTTGTAGCTTTTCAATAGCAATCTCCACCGCTTTTTCCACCAAAACCTCCGTATCGGGGCGCGGAATTAGCGTTTTTTCCGACACTGCCAACGGCAACGACCAAAATTCTTTTTCACCAAGAAGATAAGCAATAGGTTCGCCTTTCAAACGGCGAGACAAAAGTGCGGTCAATTTTTCCAGTGTTTTTTTCTCCAATACTGTTTCGCCAAATGCCAAAATAAAGGCGCGGGATTTTTGTGTAGCGGATTGTAATAACACCAAGGCATCCACTCTGCCGTTTTCAGAGGAATTCGCCTGATTTAACGCTTGCGTGGCTTGTTGAAGCCATTGTTGATAATTCATTTTTTACGTGTCACTTTTTGCACAATAATCGAATTGGCGTAGGTAGTAGAAAATAGTGTTACTAGAAATGAGAATGGATTAAGCATACGGATGAGACTCCCCCCTTCACGCATAAGGTAATGGAAGGCTCCAATTTTCTTTCTCGTTTCGGCGTTCAATATAAATAATCCCATTATTCGCTTACCAATAGTCTGCCCATAACGAAAAATAAAAAACAATTGAAACACAAAGTAAGGAAAAACTGTAATCAAAATCCGAGAGACATCACCTTTATTATGAAAAAATATAGAAAAAATCATAAAAAGGTAAAACAGCAAAATATTAATCAATACCGCCAGTACTCGGCGCCAAAATGGCGCTTTTTCATAAACATAAGATTCAATGGGGTGAGAAATTTGATAAGCCGCTTTGGATTTTTGTAGCTTCGCTTCATTGGACTGTTTTTTATGGTTTTGTGCAAATTCTCTAGACGGGGAGATTGTTTTATCTCTCGGATTAAAAACCAATCCCCTTTCTGCATCCTTACGCTTGTTAGGCTCTTCTACTAACATATCGCAATATCGTTTAATTTTGTTCCGATAATGTAGCTAATTGATCCGCCTGATATTCGGTGATAATCGGCTGAATGAGTTCATCAATCTTTCCATTCATGACTTCATCCAAGCGATAAATTGTAAGGTTAATGCGATGATCGGTTACGCGGCCTTGCGGATAATTGTAAGTGCGGATTTTGTCGGAACGGTCACCCGAACCTAATAAATTGCGGCGGGTATCCGCTTGCTCTTGTGCCAATTTATCCTGTTCTTGCTGAACCAATCGGGAAGCTAACACGGACAACGCTTTGGCTTTGTTTTTATGTTGCGAACGTTCATCCTGACATTCCACCACCATGCCGGTAGGAATATGGGTAATACGCACGGCAGAGTCGGTTTTATTGATGTGCTGGCCACCCGCCCCGGATGCACGGTAGGTATCGATACGCAAATCTGACGGGTTAATTTCCGGCATTTCGGATTCCGGTAACTCAGGCATCACCGCAACGGTACAAGCAGAAGTATGAATACGCCCCTGTGATTCTGTTTTCGGCACACGTTGAACACGATGACCGCCTGATTCAAATTTTAATTGCCCATATACGCCATCACCGCTAACAAGCGCAATAATTTCTTTAAATCCACCCTGTTCGCTTTCATTTTCACTGAGCACTTCCACGCGCCAACGTTTGAGTTCGGCATAACGGCTGTACATACGGAAAAGATCGCCGGCAAAAATGCCTGCTTCATCACCGCCTGTCCCTGCGCGGATTTCTAAATAGCAGTTATATTCATCATTCGGATCTTTCGGTAATAATAAAATCTGTAATTGCTGTTCAACCTCTGTAAGTTCGGCTTCAGATTCTTCAATTTCCATTTGTGCCATTTCTTTCATTTCAGGATCATCCAGCAAAATTTTTGCTTCTTCAAGGTTAGAATTAAGTTGATTCCAACGATTAAAACATTTCACAACATCTTCAAGTTGTGAATATTCTTTGGAATAGGCTCTAAATTTATCTTGATCGCTAATGACAGAAGCATCACCCAATAACGCTTCTAACTCTTCATAACGCTCTTTTAAGCTCTCTAATTTGGTAATAATAGATGGTTTCATTGCTTAACCTTGGAAAAAATTGAAAAAGGAAAATTAAACTAAAAAATCGGGGCATTCTAGCACATAATAGGGATTTTGTTGAAGTTCACATAAAGAAAAAAGGCTTCCGAATTTTCGAAAGCCTTTCCTTTTTATGGACAAAAATTAAAGTGCAGATACATTCAAACGTGAACCACCAACGATACGCACACGCGCACCCGGCACAAGATTAGGTTCGGCTTTTTGCACTACCACAATTTCTTTGCCGTCATCTTTGCGGATAACCATTTCCAAACTACTCACTTGGCTGGCTTTTTCTTCTACTTTACTACCGATTACCGCGCCGGCAACCGCTCCAATAGCAGTGGCAAGCACTTGACCTGTACCACCGCCGATACCGGAAGCCGCAATACCACCGATGGCGCCACCACCAACAGTACCGATCACGCCTTGGTTATCTGCCTGAATTTTCACCGGACGAGTAGAAACAATCGTGCCGTAACTAATTGAACGCGCTTCTTTCGCTTGTTCGGAAGAATAAACGTTACCGCCATAAATATCTTGGTTAGCACAACCAACCATGCCCAATGCCATTAAAACGACAACTGCGATTTTTTTCATAAATGCTCCTTAAACGGTAAATGAAATTATCATGACTATATTAGCCCAAATTAAGTGAGGAATAAACCACCGACTTACACTACACAGCCCCAATAATTTGTTTTATGCTGTATGGATGAACTTTAATACAAATATGATTATGGTTCTGGTCCGAAAAACTGATGGCCACCGATAAATTGACCAGTTTTTCACCATCGGCTTTCGGTTCGCTCGTTTTGACTTTCAAACCTTCGAATTGGTTCCGCAAAAACAAATTTTTTATACGGGCTAACCATTCCGCCTCGGTTTCTCCGGTTAAAAACGGCACAACCACCTCAATATGTTCCCACGTTTCTTGCGGATAATGTTTATTCTTCGGGAACGGCAACTCCACTACGTCAATTGCCTGTCCGGCAAGGTATAACGGTTGAGTTAAGGCAATTAAATAAATCACCCTACCATTCACTGAATTATCGCTTAACACGGAGCCATAGTTTAACAACAATGCCAACCATTCACGAGCCTTCTGCTCTGAATTAACACGCAACGAAAGATGATCGATTTCATATTTGGTTAGGTCTAAATGAATCGCTTCCGCAAGCGCCTGAATTTTTTGCTCGAAATCCTGAAGATCCGCTAAAAGTGCGGTCTGATTTTGAAACATTTCGTGGGGCAAATGAAACGACATAAATTTCCCTTTTTGGCTTTTCTGAAACGTGAAACAACGGTATTATATCCAGCAATTTTTATCCCTCAAAAGAATTTAAGGTTCAACCGTGAATATTCAATCTATTTTATCCGAAAAAATCAAACAAGCGATGCTTGCTGCCGGTGCAGATTCGCAATGTGAAGCGTTGGTACGTCAATCGGGCAAAGTACAATTTGGTGACTATCAAGCTAACGGCATAATGCCTGCTGCCAAAAAATTAGGCATAAATCCGCGTGAATTTGCACAACTGGTGTTAGCGAAAGCCGAATTGCAAGATATTACGGAAAAAACCGAAATCGCCGGCCCTGGGTTTATTAATATTTTTCTGAAAGATGGTTGGTTAGCGGAAAATATCGGCAACGCTGTGAAAGATCCGAAATTAGGCATTCACCACCAGGATAAACAAACGGTGGTGGTGGACTACTCTTCTCCCAACGTTGCCAAAGAAATGCATGTAGGGCATTTACGTTCCACCATCATCGGCGACGCTGTGGTGCGTACGTTAGAATTTTTAGGCAATCACGTTATCCGCGCTAACCATGTAGGCGATTGGGGTACACAATTTGGCATGCTCATTGCCTATTTGGAAAAAATGGAAAACGAGCACGCCTCTGAAATGGAACTCTGCGATTTGGAAGCCTTTTATCGTGCAGCGAAGAAACATTATGACGAAGATCCGATATTTGCCGAGAAAGCCCGCAATTATGTGGTGAAACTGCAAAGCGGCGATGAATATTGCCGTACCATGTGGCAAAAGCTGGTAAAAATCACTATGCAACAAAATCAACACAATTACGATCGTTTAAATGTGACCTTAACCGAAAAAGATGTCATGGGTGAAAGCCTGTATAACCCAATGCTGCCGGGCATTGTAGAAGATCTTAAAAAACAAGGTCTCGCCGTAGAAGACGATGGCGCGTGGGTGGTTTATTTAGATGAATTTAAAAATAAAGACGGTGGCTCGATGGGCGTTATCGTGCAGAAAAAAGACGGCGGTTTTCTTTATACCACCACCGATATTGCCGCCGCCAAATATCGCTATGAAACCTTAAAAGCCAACCGTGCATTGGTATTCTCCGATACCCGCCAAAGCCAACACATGCAACAGGCATGGCTGATTACCCGCAAAGCCGGTTATGTGCCGGACAGCTTTCAACTGGAACATAAAAATTTCGGCATGATGCTCGGCAAAGACGGCAAGCCATTCAAAACCCGCAGCGGCGACACTGTAAAATTGGCGGATTTATTGGACGAAGCCATTGAACGCGCGGGTGTATTAATTTCACAAAAATCCACCGCACTTTCCGATCAAGAAAAAGCGGATGTCATTGAGGCTGTCGGTATTGGTTCAGTAAAATACGCAGATTTATCCAAAAATCGTACCACAGACTATGTGTTCGACTGGGACAACATGTTGAGCTTTGAAGGCAACACTGCGCCTTACATGCAATATGCCTACACCCGTATTCGTTCGATTTTCAATCGTAGCCAAATTGCCCTAAGCGAAGTGGAACAAGCCCAATTAAGCATTACAGATGAAAAAGAGCGTGCTTTAGCAATCAAATTATTACAATTTGAAGAAGCTATTCAAATAGTAGCAAAAGACGGCACACCACATGTGCTTTGTACTTATTTGTATGAGTTGGCAGGCGTGTTCTCTTCTTTCTATGAGCATTGCCCGATTTTAAATAACGAAGATCAACAGGTAAAATTAAGCCGTTTGAAATTGGCTTTATTAACAGAAAGAACGCTAAAACAAGGATTGGGTTTACTCGGTATTAAAACCGTTGAGAAAATGTAATCAGACTTCCAAACAATATCCCGTTCATTTGAGCGGAATTTTTTATTAAAAAATCAAATTGTCGATTTTGAGAAAATGAGACAAAAAAAGTGCCTCATAAGAGGCACTACTCGGAAAGCAAAATATGTTTGGCTACTGATATAGCACTTATTTTTGTTGGCGCTAAGAATACTGAATAAACCACCGCAAAGCAAATAATTATTAAGAAATTTGTGAATCAAGCCACTGTTTTACATAAATTTACTTTAACCTTAAGCTGGCTTTACAAATAAAAAGTGCGGTCAATTTTCACAAAACATTTAAAAATCTTACCGCACTTCTTAACCCTATTAATGGGAATAGATTAAAATTAATCTAAATTAATGCCCCATCGACATCGTAGCTAAAAACAGCATGGAAATCACTTGCTCTTCCGGAATTACCTGACCGTTTAATTTCAACTGGCCTTTTTCCAACACAAGCTCCAATTTCACTTGCTTGCCGTCATCCACTAAAATACCTTGTTGAACACCATTTTTTACGCCTTGATCAATTTGGATAGTCGCCATTTTTGTTGCCTGCTCTTTATCTAAACTTTGCAACTGCAATCCTGTGGCAACCTGATCAACTAACGCAGCTTTATTAGCATCCACTTTAAAAACAAAGTGATTAAATAAATTGAAAACTTTGCCTTTTGGTAATGAGTTCTCAAAATCGGAACTAGCAATGGAAACATCTAAATTAGCAGCCAATTTGCCTTTTTGATTAGTTAAGGTTGGTGTAAAAATAAATTGCGGTTGGGTATCAAAGAATTTCTTGACCGCTGCGATTTCCTTGTCACTTAAGTCTTCTTTTTGCTGTTTAGTCGCTTCGGTAAAAATATGCATTAATTGGTTGAAGGTTTCACCGTCAACATGATTAAAAGCCGAATCAATATTTAAATCACCAAATTCCGCTTGATTATAAGTAAAACCATTAGCAACTATTTTAGCGGCAGAATCTAAGAATTTATCTTTTCTCACCGTATCAAAATCCATTTTCCAATCTTTAATGCCAAAGTTATTCACCTTGCCTTGAATATCCGTACCGGTAATTTTAACCGCTCCGCCGGAAATAAATTGCTTGCCGGTTGTCACATAATCCCATTCCGGAATTCGCCCGTAATTAGCATCAATTTTCACATTTTCAAGCTCAAAACCACCCTTTTTAGTAGCTTCGTTATACACAAGTTTAGAAAGACCTAAATCTAGTTTATTAATGCCTTCACGCACAAAACCGAATTTTAATTCAAAGCCGTTGATGGCTAATGTGCCATTTTTCATTGAAGCTTCAAATGGCACCAAATCCAACTTAGAATCGCCGCTTTGGGTATAACTAACTGAGGTAGTGACTGTAATCGGTGTTTTACCTTTAGTGGCATCAAACCAAGGCGCCGTAGTATCGTTTTTAGTAATTTGATCGACGCTGGAAAACATACTCGGCATGAAATTAAAATGGCTAATCTGATTTAACGGTAATGGACCATGATATAACGTGCCTTCAAATGGTAAAACCCAAGTTTTACTTGGCTCATCAAGTGGGCTGACAATAACTTGATATTTGGTTTTTGAACTGAACAAACCACGTTCAAAAGAAACGTTATCAAATCGAATATCCAAGCCTAAAGAATAGGCGGATTTATTAATATCTTTATTGGCAAGATTAATTTGACGGGCAAATTCCGTTTCGGCAACTTTACCGGTGTACCAAGCACCGCCGCCCCAGGCTGCGCCCAATGCAATAACGATTCCTAAAGCTAACGCTGATTTCTTCATAATATGTCCTTAACTAAGTGATAAGTATTAAAAATAATTTGTGTAATCTAGCATAAATTAAAAAGGGATCAATTCATCAACAAAATAAAAATGAAAAATTTTAATTTTTTCCCTTGAAGTTCACCTTTTTAACCTTATTTTACAGAAACGAATCGGGATTTGACCGCACTTTAGGTTCATTGAAAAAAATTTAAAAATAAACTTGAAATGCGAAATTCAATCCACATCTTACAATCCGTAAACCATTATACCGAATTTAAAATTTCACTTAGGAGAAAACAAATGGGAAAAATTATTGGTATTGACTTAGGTACAACAAACTCTTGTGTTGCTGTTATGGATGGCGATAAACCACGCGTGATTGAAAACGCAGAAGGCGATCGCACCACTCCGTCAATTATTGCTTATACAAATGATAATGAAACTTTAGTAGGTCAACCGGCAAAACGCCAAGCGGTCACCAACCCGAAAAACACATTATTTGCAATTAAACGTTTAATCGGCCGTCGTTTTGAAGATGCTGAAGTAAAACGTGATATTGACATCATGCCATTTGAAATTACACGCGCAGACAATGGCGACGCGTGGGTCAATGTGAAAGGCGATAAATTAGCACCTCCGCAAATTTCTGCCGAAGTGTTGAAAAAAATGAAAAAAACCGCCGAAGATTTCTTGGGCGAACCGGTTACTGAAGCCGTTATTACTGTGCCGGCATACTTTAACGATGCACAACGTCAAGCAACCAAAGATGCAGGTCGTATCGCAGGCTTAGAAGTTAAACGTATCATCAACGAACCTACTGCAGCCGCACTAGCTTACGGCTTAGATAAAGGTCAAGGTAACAAAACCATCGCGGTTTACGACTTAGGGGGCGGTACATTCGACTTATCCATCATCGAAATTGATGAAGTGGGTGGCGAAAAAACCTTTGAAGTATTAGCAACCAACGGTGATACTCACTTAGGAGGTGAAGACTTCGATAACCGTGTAATCAACTATTTGGTCGATGAATTCCAAAAAGAACAAGGCATTGACTTACGCAAAGATCCGCTTGCAATGCAACGTTTAAAAGAAGCCGGTGAAAAAGCGAAAATTGAGCTTTCTTCCGCACAACAAACCGATGTAAATCTTCCTTACATCACAGCGGATGCAACCGGTCCTAAACACTTAAACATCAAGTTGACTCGTGCGAAATTAGAATCCTTAGTGGAAGATTTAGTGGCGAAATCTCTTGAGCCGGTAAAAGTTGCATTAAACGATGCCGGATTAACAGCGTCTCAAATTGATGATGTTATTCTTGTGGGCGGTCAAACCCGTATGCCATTAGTACAACAAAAAGTAGAAGAATTCTTCGGCAAAGCACCACGTAAAGACGTGAACCCGGATGAAGCTGTTGCAATTGGTGCAGCGGTACAAGGCGGTGTGTTAGCCGGTGATGTGAAAGACGTCTTGTTGTTAGACGTTACTCCGTTATCATTGGGTATCGAAACCATGGGTGGTGTGATGACCACTTTAATTGAGAAAAACACGACGATTCCAACCAAAAAATCGCAAGTGTTCTCAACTGCGGAAGATAACCAAAGTGCGGTAACCATTCACGTGTTACAAGGTGAACGTAAACAGGCTTCTGCCAATAAATCTTTAGGTCAATTCAACCTTGAAGGCATCAACCCGGCGCCACGCGGTATGCCACAAATTGAAGTGACCTTCGACATCGACGCAGACGGTATCATCCATGTTTCTGCGAAAGACAAAGGCACAGGCAAAGAACAACAAATCACCATTAAAGCGTCTTCCGGTTTAAGTGATGAAGAAATTCAACAAATGGTACGTGATGCTGAAGCGAACGCAGAGTCTGACCGTAAATTTGAAGAATTAGTACAAGCCCGCAACCAAGCAGATCACCTTGTACACAGCACCCGCAAACAATTAAGTGAAGCCGGTGACAATGTACCTGCCGCAGATCGTGCGGCTATCGAAAGCGCATTAAGCGACTTAGAAGCGGCTGCGAAAGGTGAAGATAAAGCGGTAATTGAAGCCAAACTTCAAGCCCTTGCCGAAGTTGCACAAAAACTTGCACAAACAGCACAACCGCAAGGTGAGCCACAACAAGCTCAAAGTAACAGCAAATCGAATGACGATGTTGTTGATGCAGAGTTTGAAGAAGTGAAAGATAACAAGTAATTGATTTGTTAGATAATAAAGGGCGTATGATTACGCCCTTTTTGGCTATTTACCGATAAACAAAAAGGGCGGTTAATTTTTTGATTTTTTTATAGGGACAGACTTTATGTCTATCCGGTATTGCGAATGTTATTGACAGGACAGGCATAAAGCCTATCCCTACGATAAAAAACATTTCAATTTTTGACCGCACTTAAACTCCTCCTGAATCATCTCTTTATTGAAGAGAGAACAATTCGGAAAAGGAACAAAAATGGATTCCCTTCTTTTCCGCCTTTGTAGATTTGAATTTGTAGGAAAGTTTTACATATATGAGCCGAAATGAGTTCAAAAATTTCTGTAAAGCAAATTCAATGAAGCAAAGAAAAGTAACATAGAGACCAAAACGGAAACAACCTAATGGCAAAACAAGACTACTACGAACTTCTCGGCGTTTCTAAAAACGCCGATGAAAAAGAAATTAAGCGGGCATATAAAAAGCTCGCCATGCAATATCACCCGGATAGAACCAAAGGGGATAAAGAGAAAGAAGAAAAATTCAAGGAAATCCAAGAAGCCTATGAAATTCTAAGCGATAAACAAAAACGCACAAATTATGACCAATACGGACACGCCGCATTTGAACAAGGCTTTGGCTCCGGCGGTGGTTTTGGCGGTGCAGATTTTGGTGACATTTTTGGGGATATGTTCGGTGACATCTTTGGTGGTGGCGGACGTGGACGCCAACGTGTCGTGCGTGGTGATGACTTACGTTATGACCTTGAAATCACGCTTGAAGAAGCTGTAAAAGGCACAACCAAAGACATCAAAATTCATACTTTGGCGCCTTGTGAAACTTGCCATGGTACAGGTGCTGAAGCAGGTTCTAAAGTGGAAACCTGTCCACATTGTCACGGTTCCGGCCGCTTACGTCGTCAACAAGGTTTCTTTGTGACTGAACAACCTTGTCATTTCTGTCATGGAAGCGGTAAGAAAATTGAAAAACCATGTAAAGCTTGTCACGGTGATGGCCGAGTAAACAAACTGAAAAATCTTTCTGTTAAAATCCCTGGGGGAGTGGACACCGGTAATCAATTACGCTTAAGCGGTGAAGGCGCAGCGGGTGAAAACGGTGCGCCAGCAGGCGATTTATATGTAGTTATTCATGTTAAAAAACACCATATTTTTGAACGCGACGGTAGCAATCTTTATTGCGAGGTGCCGATTAGTTTCACTATGGCAGCGCTTGGTGGTGAAATTGAAGTGCCAACGTTAGATGGCAGAGTAAAACTTCGTATCCCGGAAGAAACCCAAACCGATAAATTGTTCCGTATGCGTAGCAAAGGTGTCACCTCAACTCGTAGCGGTTATACCGGTGATTTAATTTGTCGAATTGTTGTAGAAACACCGGTTAAATTAAACGAAGAACAAAAAGAATTATTACGTAAACTTGAAGAAAGTTTAGAAGGACAAACCAAACAACGCCCAAAATCTTCTAGTTTTTTAGACGGTGTAAAACGCTTCTTTGATGATTTGACAAAGTAAGATTGATAAAATTTAAAAGCAAAGTCCGGTAAAAATACTAAGAATTTCTACCGCACTTTTTTGTTAACAATAAAAAATTCAAATACAAAAAAAAAAAAAAGACCGACGTTTTGTCGGTCTTTTCAACGATATTTACTTAAATTAGAAGAATACACGCAAACCCGCACCATAAATGTTTTCATTTACACGGTTATCTTCATATTTATCAGTTGCACGAATATATGATACATAAGGAATTACATGTTTGTTAAGTTTATAATCAACATTTGCAACATAATGGTTCTTAATACGGTTTGGAACCTCAGAAGTTTGTTTTTCACTCTTGCGTTCCCATTGTAAACCAAATGTTGTAGGAATACCTGTAAGACCATTTAAGTCATATTTAGCTTCTAAGAAGATATACTTAGATCTATTTTTACTAGCTTCAGATCTATATTTTTCAACGCCTTGACCATAAGCAGCGCCTAATTTCAAGTCTCGCAATTGATAATGAGTTGCTAAGACCCAAGTATGATTCTTCTGATTAGTTTCAGAGCTTGTTACTGTATCAAATTGATCTACTGTATAAACTGCAGCGACATCAAATTTGTGGTTATCAGCAATTTCATAATTATAAAACGCACCTACTTGGTAGCCATTTTTGTAACGGTTAGCGGTATATTTTTCAGCATTACCAAATAAATAATCTACACCAAAGCTAAAGCCACTAAATTCAGCAGAACGGAAACTAACAGATTTGTCTGCACGAGTTATTAATGGGTTTAACGCTCCAGAATCATAGTATAAACTATCGCCTACAACGTCATCAGCTGTAGTTGACTGACGACCAAAACTTAATTTACCTACATTTTCAAAACCTAACCCGACAAATAATTTACGGGTTGTAGGATCCCCAAAGTCGTTTTTAGCTTTTTGTTTATTTTTGAGCGCTTCCCTTTCAAAACGCAATTCATAACCTGCGAATGCAGATAAGCCATTATTTAAGTCTTGAGATGCACTAATTTTGATACGGGAACCATCATTTACTAGGTCACCACGTTGATTCTTTCCTAATTTACCTAAGAAAATACGTAATGAACCACCAAGGTCAACTTTTGTACCATCTTGATTATAAACTGTTACGGCACTTGATGTGCCTGCTGCTGCCAAAGCAGCGATTGCTAATGCGATTACTGTCTTTTTCATAATCTTCATTCCTTTTCAGAAATAATTTGTTATTAGGGCAAAATTGAACTTTTCAATAAAATGAATAGTTCAAGCTACTTCTTTTGAAGTATGGCAATCTTGGCAAAGAAAAACTGGAGTGTCAACTGAAACTTCATTTTTTTCTCTCTATTTTCTGATACAGATCACAATTTTTGCCGAAAAATGTCTAATAAACACATATTTAATTCTAACTTAAGCGTTTAAATCCTGCTCTTAAATCTTCAATTAAATCATCCACATTTTCCAAACCAATATGTATGCGAATTAATGTTCCTTCTAACTTCCGTTGTATATTCGGACGAATTTTCATTACTTCTTCTGGTTGATTATATAAAATCAAGGATTCAAAACCGCCCCATGAATAGGCAATTGTGAATAATTCAAAATGATTCATAAAAATTCCAAGCTGTTTTTGTGTCAATTTTTGCTTTAATTCAAAAGAAAACAAACCGCTTGAACCGCTAAAATCCCGTTTAAAAAATGTATTACCGGGACAGCTTGGCAACGCGGGATGATACACAGCCTTAACTTCCGGTTGTTGTGCCAACCATTGTGCCACTTTTATGCTACTTTCTTCATGTTGTTTCAAACGAATGTTGAGAGTACGTAGCCCGCGAATAGTAGTATATGCGCTGTCGGCATCCACCATCTGCCCCATTAAATAAGAATGTTCGCGCAATTGGTCCCAGCAACGGGCGTTCGCAACTGCCGTGCCGATCATGACATCGGAATGACCAACTAAATACTTCGTGCCAGCCTGAATAGAAATATCAATCCCATGTTCTAAAGCCTTGAACAATACACCGGCAGCCCATGTATTATCTATCATAATCACAATTTCCGGATTGATGTTACGCACGGCGGAAACAATTGCCGGAATGTCAGCGACTTCCATGGTGAGAGAGCTTGGTGCTTCGAGAAATAAAACCTTTGTATTCGGTTGCACTAAATCGGCAATTTTGCCACCAATCATTGGATCATAAAATGTCGTACTTACACCTAATTTTTTTAACACCACATTGCAAAAATCCTGCGTCGGCTCATAAGCAGCACCTGTCATTAGCACATGATCACCATTTTCCACAAAAGAAAGAATGCTATTTGTCACAGCAGCAGCACCACAAGGGTATAAATAGCAACCTGCCCCGCCCTCTAATTCTGTCATCGCATCTTGCAAAGCAAAATGGGTTAAGGTTCCACGGCGGCCATAAAAAAGCTCACCTTTAGCTCGATTAATGGTGGCATGCTTTTTATCTGCCAAACTATCAAACACGAGGGAAGAGGCACGTTGTACAACCGGGTTGACTGAACCTTGGGTGTAGCGTTTTTTTCTTCCAACGTGCACTAAGGTGGTGGCTAATGATTTTGTTAACATGGTTATATCCTATTAAAATTGAGAGAAATTTATTGAAAAGTGCGGTCATTTTTTCGTGTAAAAAATATTAACGCTAATTTTGTCTCTGCACTAGTTTCTTTTTACGCAAATTTACTCATGAGGCATTTAAAAATCGCTAAATCTGATTTAGAATACCCCTACAATTCATTCTTGGTTAGAACGCGAATCATGAAATTAAACATCCCTATTTTTCTGACGATATTTCGAGTTATTTTAATTCCTTTTTTCATTATTGCTTTCTATCTTCCCTTTGATTGGGCTCCTTTTTTAACCACGTTTATTTTTTTCATTGCCGGCGTCACAGATTGGCTTGACGGCTATCTTGCACGTAAATGGAAACAAACCACCAGTTTCGGCGCATTTTTAGATCCGGTGGCAGATAAAGTAATGGTGGTTGCGGGGTTGGTATTAGTGGTGGAATATAATCATACCTTTTGGATTACTTTGCCGGCCATTGTAGTGATTTCCCGAGAAATTATCATTTCCGCCTTGCGCGAATGGATGGCTGAATTAGGCAGTCGTAGTAAAGTAGCAGTGTCTTGGTTGGGTAAGGTCAAAACCACATCACAAATGTTAGCGCTGGGCGGCTTATTATGGCGTTACAACATCTATATGGAAGTAGCTGCCATTATCCTACTTTATATCGCAGCCATTTTAACAATTTGGTCTATGCTGCAATACTTAATTGCAGCTAAAGATAGCCTGTTAGAAGATTTACGCAAATAAAGTGCGGTTGATTTTCAGTTTGTTTTTAAAAGTTTCTCAACTGTAGAACAATTTGAATTGAATTTTTTTTAAGCAATTAAATAAATTTTTAAAATTTCCGTTTGACTCGTCATAATAAATCAGTAAAATGCACCACGTTGTTTAGCACTGCTAAATGACGATGCGGGAATAGCTCAGTTGGTAGAGCACGACCTTGCCAAGGTCGGGGTCGCGAGTTCGAGCCTCGTTTCCCGCTCCAAGCCCGAGTGGTGGAATCGGTAGACACAAGGGATTTAAAATCCCTCGCCTTTCGAGGCGTGCCAGTTCAAGTCTGGCCTCGGGCACCATTTAATACTCTTCTTTAGTTTATTAAATCCCCCTTCAAATCATATCGTCGGGTCGTTAGCTCAGTCGGTAGAGCAGCGGACTTTTAATCCGTTGGTCGAAGGTTCGAATCCTTCACGACCCACCAACTAGTTTAATTTGCTCATAGTTAAAGTTTCTTATCTAAATCTACTTTTTGTTTTGTGTTTTTCTTTTTTATACTTGAACTAATATAGCGGGTTACCGAAGCTCTAATCCTGTTGCGTTATACCAAAGAAAGCCATTTTTATTTGTATACTCATCAATTTTTTTCGAAAGTTCTTCACTTGCATGATATTCAAGTAAATAGACAGATAGTCCATAAGCTTTAACATCTGTAAGATATTTTTGAAAATAGGCAGTTTCTATCTCTCGTTGAATTCCATACGTTCCGTTCTCAAAATTAATAGTGGTGAAAACGCTTTCTTGGTTAATACCATCAATTAAGACCATATTTTGCTCAATGCATTTTTTCACAAAAAGATCCCCTCCATTAATAATAAGTGGAATATTATAATGTCGAAGCCCACCTAAAATCTCCACAAGCCCCTGAAATATTTCATCTGTATGATAATGATAATAAATATCTGCATTATCAAGAAAAAAACCATCCATCCCCATATCTGCGTACTTTTTTCCTAGTTCATTAATGATAAAATGTTGCCATACAGGAGAAGACACATCAATCCATCGCTCATCCGGCCAAGTTTCATAAATATCAAACATTATTGATCGAAAACGATAATAATATGGGCGGTACTCCTCAATTGCACCAATATTAATATATCCATATACGGTTTTTCCTGAGGCATGTAGCTTCTCAATCTGTGAAGCTTCAAACATAGCAGGTTCAATAACAACAATATCGTATGCCTGTAATTTATCTTCTTCGTCCCCATTAATACCAATAAATACACCGTAGTTACTCTTTTTTAAATCTAAGGGGAGCGCGTCAACTATACTGGAAAAAGGTATCAAGAGAATAAAAAATCTACTACAGAATTTTAAAAATCTAATATTGCTTATCAATTCAATAATCCTTTATTAAAAAATTACAGAGAAATTTGAAATAACATTGTCAATAATTAAATCTAACACTGGAATAAATCATTTGATCTATAACTTAGATCAAATTGATTTTATATATTTCAACAATAATTGATAACTATATCAATAAAATATAGAATAAAATAAAAAATCTAGGAGGTACTTATGAAATTGAAATTTTTAGCATTAACAATGGTTACTATATTTTCAACAGGAAATGTTCAAGCTATTCCTGATACCGAAAGCCGTCACTCTAGTAGCTATTTAATGGGAATTAATAACCCATATTTGCAAACATTTAAAAGCAAATATTCTGCCGAAGATAGTATTTTAAAAATAAAACAGGTTTTAGGTAACAATAACATAAAAGTATTTAGTATAATAGATCACCAAGCTGCAGCAAAGGAAGTAGGTTTGGATATGCTGTTTTCAAGTGTAGTGATTTTTGGAAAACCGCAATTAGGTACTCCAATGATGATTGAATCCCCAACTTTAGCAATTGATTTACCATTAAAAGCTTTAGTATGGGAAAGCAATCAAGGAGAAATATTCGTGAGTTTAAATAAACCCAAAATCATAGCTGAGAAGCACAATATCGATCAAAGAAACGTAGAAAAGATGGATGGCTTAGTGAAATTAATAAGTGAAAGTGTTACTAAATAATTTTGTAAATACTAACTAATAAGTTCGCTTAAACAACAGCGAACTTACTTTTAATTATTATTTACTGAGCAAAGTTTTCTTTAAATCATACTTTAATAAAACCAAACCAGAACCAATTAATATAATATCTTTAACAATAAAACTATTCAATCCAATTTGAGGGATAAGGCTCAATGTCACTACACCAAGAGAGATAGTAAAAAGGCTACCCAATACACCAAACTTTGGTTTGAAAAAACCAATGGTAAGAAAAATATAATTAATGCTTTCAATCGCCCCTAAAAGATAGCTGGTTCCATAAAACCCTAAATAGTCATACAGGAAATTGAGCCATGTTGAAGATATTAAAGATTTCAATGCCTCGACTTCGAAATCAAACCATTTATAATTACCAAATAACGCAATAATAAAAACAACTGAAAATCTTAGTAAAACAACATCAACATCAGAAAAACAAAATTTTCTAACAAATTCTTTCATATACATTCTCCATATACAAATAATGGCTTACCATATTTCATGGTAAGCCTAAGAAAATCACTTATCTCCTCTCATCCGTTTATCATACTCTCTAACAATTGAATTATGAGAATTCATATTTGCTGAACTATCTTTCATTTTATGACTAATCTCTTGATTAATATTGTATGAATGCATCATAACT
Source organism: Aggregatibacter aphrophilus ATCC 33389 (assembly GCF_900636915.1). Lineage (NCBI taxonomy): Bacteria > Pseudomonadati > Pseudomonadota > Gammaproteobacteria > Pasteurellales > Pasteurellaceae > Aggregatibacter > Aggregatibacter aphrophilus. Next base: position 1,868,260 of record NZ_LR134327.1, read on the forward strand.
TTTTCCATATTTGCTGTATTAGCGGATGCTAATGATGCAATAGAAAATGCAAATACACCTGTTAATAATTTAATTCTTTTCATAATGAACTCCTTAATCTTAATATTATTTAAAAATCAAAATGTTTCTCGTTTGTTAAACGAGCATATAAAGTGAAAAAGTCATAACAAACTCCCACACATGTAATATTAGACGGTGGAACTTTTATTTTCTTACAACAAATTTTAAAATTAAACTAAAGAATAAAACAAACATCTCTATTACCACTATTATATAAAAACATATTGATAACAAACTTTCTAAGTTTAAATAGATATTTAATAACCAAAACCTATTTCATCCATTGTCCTTACAAATTAATTTTATTGATTTAAATCATATATTTCCCCTTGAATTTAACTGATAATCTGCTCCTGTAATTTAATTTATTTTTTAATGTTGGAGCATAATTATGAAAAAATTTGCATTGAAAAGCGCAGTCATCGCGATTGCCGGTTATCTTGGGGTTGTTGGATATGTTCATCACTATGACAAAGGACAAATGGAGAAATTACTTGCCGAAGGTAATTACTCTGCTGAACAACAAAAAATTGCCAAAGTCTTTTTTAACAATGGGTGTCAATATTGTCACACACCAAGTGCCGAGTTGCCATTTTATGCTCGTGTTCCGCTAGTTGATTCTATAATGCAAAACGACATTAAAGGAGGCAGCCGCGTATTTCTATTGAATAAATTGCTCGAAGGCTTAAAAAATCCAAGTAAATTATCGGAAGTGGATTTGGCAAAACTTGAGCGCGTCATTGAAAATGGCGAAATGCCGATTGCAAAATTCCGTCATATTCACTGGGGAAGCAGTCCTGATGAAGACGAAAAAACCACGTTGTTAAACTGGATTCGTGAACAACGTAAAGCCTTTTTACCGGCAAATACTGAAGGCACCGATAACAATCGCCTAATTCAACCGATTCCGGATGCCATCATGACAGATCCGGCTAAGGTGGCTCTAGGTCGCAAGCTCTTTAAAGACGGTCGTTTATCGACAGACGGCACTATTCAATGCCACACCTGTCACCAGCTCGACAAAGGCGGGGTTGACCGTTTAGATGTTTCTACCGGCATTGAAGGCAAAAAAGGCGGTATTAACGCACCGACCGTATTTAACGCCGCATTTAACTTTGTCCAATTCTGGGATGGTCGTGCCATTGATTTAGCCGACCAAGCAGGCGGACCACCTGTTAACCCGGTAGAAATGGGTTCCCACACATGGAATGACATTGTGGCAAAATTTGAACAAGATGAAGAATTTAAAAAAGAATTCTTAAAAATCTATCCTGAAGTCACCCAAGCCACATTAACCCATGCCATCGGTGAGTATGAAAAAACCTTAATCACGCCGAATAGCGATTTCGACCGCTACTTAAAAGGCAATAAAACGGCATTAAACGCGCAACAATTAAAAGGGTATGAATTGTTTAAACAGCATAAATGCGATACCTGTCATACCGGCGTGAATATGGGAGGTCAATCTTACGAATACATGGGTATTTACGGTGATTACTTCAAAGATCGTGGCACACCAATCACGGAAGCCGACCAAGGTCGTTTCGCGCAAACCCAAGATCCGTACGATATGCATCGCTTTAAAGTGCCTTCATTGCGTAATATCGCATTAACTGCGCCTTATATGCACGATGCCTCCGCAAAAGACTTGAAAGAAGCGGTTCGTATTATGTTGAAATATCAAAGCAACGCTAAACCGCAACAACAAGATATTGATGATATTACATCCTTCTTAGAAAGTCTGAATGGTGAATTTGAAGGTAAGAAATTGCAATAACGGCAATCAATAAAAAGTGCGGTGGATTTTCAACACGTTTTTAAATGTCGTAAAAACTCACCGCACTTTTTTATTTAAAAGGATTATGCGTCGAATGCTTTCAAGGCGCTCAAAAGCTTTTCACCAAAAGGTCGACGCCAACCGTTTAACAATTCCGGCGGTTCGTTATCCGCTTCTTTTCGCCAGTGCCATTTCATTAAACTTTCCAAGCCACGTCGGCCGGCAATTAACTCTTTTGGTAAATTTTCAGGCGTAATTTTCGTTAATTCCTGTTGCAAGGTTTTTAATGCCGCTTTATAACGCGGATCATCCATTAGACGTTGAATCGTTGGCGGATAATCTTTCGGATCAATTCGTTTAACCTGTTCAAGCAACTGTAATAATTTTTTACCGTGAATTCGCACTTCTGCCGTGCTTAAACCAAGATCCAACAACACCGAGGTACTTTTCGGATCATGTTTTGCTACCGTCCATAAATTTTCCGCATGAACCACAAAATTTAAAGCGAGATCCCGTCGCATGGCTTCTTGCATACGCCATTTTGCCAACAGTTTGAGGCGCATTAATTCTAATGAATTGAGTTTCCACGCATTGGGAATAGCAAAATACGCTTCCTCCGGATCCCTTGCAGAGTGCGCCCGTTTATTGAGTAAAAATTCACATTCATTTTCCACCGCACTTTGCCACTCGGTTTGCGCCAGCTGTGCTTGCATTTGCTGATATAACGGCAACAAATACCACACATCGGCCGCCGCATATTGCAATTGCGTATCGGATAACGGGCGAGCCAACCAATCGGTGCGGGAAGCGCCTTTATCAATTTCAATTTGGAAATAATGTTGCACCAATGTGGCAAATCCCGGTGAATTGGCAAAGCCCAGAAAATTGGCCATCACTTGGGTATCACACATTGGTTGCGGCAATTGCTGGAAATAATGTTGAAAAACTTCCAAATCTTCCCCACTGGCATGTAACACTTTGGTGACGCGTTCATCGGCAAGTAAGGCAATGAAAGGAGAAAAATCTTGAATCGTTGTCGGGTCGATAAGCGCGACTTCATCACCGGCATAGAGCTGAATCAAACCGAGCTTCGGATAAAAAGTTCGGGTGCGGACAAATTCGGTGTCTAAAGCCACCGCACTTTGCTGTCCGGCCAATGCACAAACCTCTGCCAAGGATTCATCCTCAGTAATGAGCTTAAAGTGCGGTGCGTTTTTGCATTCTTTTATTTGATACGTCATAGAAATAAAGGAGAGAATATTGCTCACAAAAGCGACATTCTCTCTTATTGATTGATAAAATTAATGACTAATTCGCCGGGCGCTTAGCCAATTCTTCGTCACGCAATACGCGGCGTAAAATCTTACCTACATTGCTCTTTGGCAACTCTTCGCGAAATTCGATATCTTTCGGAATTTTGTAACCGGTTAAATGTTGACGGCAATGTTGACGCAACTCGTCGCGGGTCAGGCTTTCGTCTTTTTTCACCACAAAAATCTTAATGGTTTCACCCGAGACTTCATTTGGTACACCAATAGCTACCACTTCGGAGACCTTATAGTTGAGCATTACCACATCTTCGATTTCGTTCGGATATACGTTAAAACCGGACACCAAAATCATGTCTTTTTTACGATCCACAATGCGCAAGCTGTAACTTTCATCCATAACGACAATATCACCGGTCGCCATCCAACCATCCTTGAGTACTTCAGCGGTAGCTTCTGGGCGTTGCCAGTACCCCTGCATGACTTGCTCACCTTTTACCCACAACTCCCCTGCTTCGCCGATTGCAGCTTCACTACCGTCTTCTTTGATAATTTTAATATCCGTATTCGGTACAGGTACACCGATACTGCCGTTGTGTTTCACTACATTGACCGGGCAAGCGGCAATCAGCGGAGAACATTCCGTCATACCATAACCTTCAATAATGTTACAACCGGTAATTTCATGCCAACGGGTTGCCACCGCTTGTTGAATCGCCATGCCACCACCTACGGAAAGTTTTAACGAAGAAAAATTAACTTCTTTAAAATTCTCGTTGTTTAACAACGCATTGAATAACGTATTCACACCCGTAATGGCAACGAAAGGATATTTTTTCAGTTCTTTAACAAACCCCGGAATATCACGCGGATTGGTGATTAATACGGCAGTTATTCCCAACTCGACAAACAATAAACAGTTCACTGTTAGCGCAAAAACGTGATACAGCGGTAGTGCTAAAATCGCCAAGCGTTCACGGTGGCGATCGCCTACGAAAGGATAAGCAATCCACTTAGATTGGAATACGTTCACAATAATATTGCCGTGAGACAGCATAGCGCCTTTTGCCACGCCCGTCGTGCCGCCGGTGTATTGCAGAAACGCCAAATTATCCCGTTCTATTTGCGGACGTACATATTGGCGATATTTACCGACACTCAACACTTCACGAAATGTCACCGCATTCGGCAGCTTGTATTTCGGCACCAATTTCTTAACGTATTTCACCACGAAATTTACCAATGTGCGTTTACCAAAAGAGAGTTGGTCGCCCATACGGGTTAAAATCACGTGTTTCACATCTGTGTTGAACACCACTTTTTCTAACGTAGAAGCAAAATTAGAGACCACCACAATAGCTTTGGCACCACTGTCTTGGAGTTGGTGTTCCAACTCGCGCGGTGTATAAAGCGGGTTTACATTCACCACCACGAGACCTGCGCGTAAAATACCAAATAACGCAATAGGATATTGCAACAAATTCGGCATCATTAATGCCACGCGCTCACCACGTTCCAGCTTCAATTCATTCTGCAAATACGCCGCAAAGGCACGGCTACGCTCTTCCAACTTACGAAAAGTCAGCACTTTACCCATATTGATATAAGCCGCGCGGTCCGGATGCTCACGCACCGCTTTATCAAACATATCTAAAATGGAATCGTATTCCGATGTATTTAATTCATGCTCAGAACCTTCAGGGTAATTTTTAAGCCAAGGTTTTTCCATTAATGTTCCTTAGTATTGTTTCTATTTTTATGGTGTTGAAATTAGTATAAATTGTAACGAACACGGGGTTCAGCCCAGAAAAAGCGGGAGGAAAATCCCCAACCATAAGGACGGAACGGACCGTAATCATAAAAATCATCCGGATCGTAATAATATTCCTTCACTAATTTCCAAATACGATATTGATCGGCCTGCACTACGGGATAGCTATATTCTGCTTGATCAATGTTGCCCGTTTCTTTGCCTTTTAACACGCCTGCTACCGTGACATATTGATCTTTCAAATTTTCCGGTTCAACAAAGCCGTTTAAATAGGCAATAAACCGCCCATCGCTATGACTATCCACAATAGGTTTGGCGGAAAAATACGCCACCGTTTGATTTAACACTTCGATTTTGGTTTGATTTTTTAACGCCGTAGCAGAAATCACCTTGCCGCCTAAACGCACTTTCTTACATTGACAATCATAATCTTGTAACTGTACGCTTTTTAAATTCAACGCATCAAACCGTTTGGGTTCGAACCCTTGTGGTGCAGAGACACAACCGACCAAACCCAAAGAAAGTGCGGTCAGAATTAGCCATGTTTTTTTACGCATTTTAATTCTCCTCTAAAAGATAATTAAAACTTATTCTCGTCCGGGTAATTTTTTCCAAGTGACTTCATTACGCAAGTAAATCGGCTCAATGTCTAACGGGCTAATAACCTGCCCGGCAAACCATTGCGGCAAGACCAAATCCAACATATATAATGCGGAAGGCAAGGTAATATTGGTGGTTTTGCCTAAATTGGCCTCCGCCAATTGCGGATATGCTGCCCAACCGGTACCGACTAAAACTGCGCCGGAATGTTCCTGCCGTGCGAGTTGTTCCAACACATTTTGCGGGTTGCAAACCTGTTCTTCAATCACAGGTTGCCAGTGTAAAAACGTGCCAAAATCCGACCGCACTTTTTGTGCCTGCCATTGAGCGAAATAGACTTCATTCATGCGGGCATCAATGGCGCTTAACACGGTTTCCGCCTGATATTGCACATAAGCGGCTTGCGCCATGGCGGCTAAATTGGAAATAGGAATCACCGGTAAATTAGCACCGAATGCCAAACCTTGCGCAATGCCCGCACCAATTCGCACCCCGGTAAAACTGCCCGGCCCACGCCCAAATGCCAAGGCATCAACTTGATTAAGTGTAATCCCTGCCTGAGCCAAAACGTGATCTACCATAGGCAGAATATGTTTCGTGTGTTCGCGTTGGGCAAGTTGTTCCAAATGGATTTTTTCTCCACCGTGTAACAAAGCAACCGAACAAGCTTCAGTTGCTGTATCTAACGCTAACAATGTGACGTTTTTCATTATTTCTTCTATTCTTCTCTATTAGTCTCTGTAAGGAATTGTACCACTTTGTTAAGGTCTCGCGTACGTTTAAAATGCGGCAAACTACGCAAAAAAGTTTCGCCGTAAGGCCGCATCACCAAACGATTATCACAAATAATCACCACGCCGCGATCAGTGACATCCCGAATCAAGCGTCCGACACCTTGTTTTAAGGTAATCACCGCCTCCGGAATTTGAATATCATTAAACGGATCACCACCCTGCAAACGGCAATCTTCAATACGTGCTTTAAGCAGGGGTTCATCCGGCGCCGTAAATGGCAATTTATCAATAATCACCAACGACAATGCGTCACCTCTGACATCCACGCCTTCCCAAAAACTGGAAGTAGCAACCAGCACGCTATGGGGCTGAGAGACAAATTGCTCAAGTAAAGTTGCCTTTGCCGTTTCGCCCTGTAACAAAATCGACAAATCGCTATTTTCACGGAAAAACTCCGCCAGGCTACGCATCATGGCATAGGATGTACAAAGCACGAAACAGCGACCTTGATTCGCTTCAATAATCGGCAACAACATCTCACCCAGCTGACGAAAGGTGTTGCTGTGATTGGTTGCCGGCAAGTAACGTGGCACACAAAGCAAGGATTGCTCGGCATAATTAAACGGGCTTGGCAGAATTTTTTGTTCCGCATGCTGAATGCCTAAGCGCTGACAAAAGTGCTCAAACGTGCCGCCGACTTCCAACGTAGCGGAGGTAAAAATCCACGCGCATTTTTGTTTTGCCATTTGCTCACCGAATTTATCCGCCACAGTGAGCGGCGTGATATGCAATCCAAATTGGCGACCAATACATTCATACCAATAACAATATCCCGTAATTTCTGTTTCCAACAGGCGTTTTAACAAGCCTTGAAATCCTGCAATGCGTTCAAAAATACTGTCCAGCGTTTGAGAACGTCCTAAACCGAGCTTAATAACTTCAGCGGTGAAATTGAGTTTTTCCAGTAAAAAATCGTAGGCTTTTTTGACCGCACTTTGCTGCAACATTTCACGCCAATTACCTCGCGTATTGCCTTCTCCCAACAACAAGCGAAAATCCTGTACGATTTTTTGTAACTGATCGGAAGTCACACCAAGTTGCGCCATGTCTTTCACTTCCGTGCGGTAAGTAATCTGAATATCTTTGCATAAATCAAAAAGTTGGCGGGAGGTGATAGATTGCCCGAAATATTGACTGGCAATATCCGGCAATTGATGTGCTTCGTCAAAAACAATAACTTCCGCATTAGGAATCAGCTCGCCAAAGCCGTTTTCTTTCACAGCCATGTCGGCAAAAAATAAATGATGATTCACCACCACCAAATCGGCATTCAAGGCTTTTTTGCGCGCCAACGCCACATAGCAATCGGCATAATTGGGACAATCACTCCCCAGACAGCTTTCAGCAGTACTGGTGAGTTGTGGCAGAATCGGGCTATCTTCGGCAAGTTCGGTACATTCGGACAAATCGCCGCTTTTGGTGCTATTACGCCATTTTCGTACTTTGGATAAATCATGCAGCACACTGCGATCGCCCAATACGCCTTGCGCAATCACCTGCTCCAAACGTTCTAAACACAAATAATTAACACGCCCTTTAAGCAAGGCAATTTTGCCGCTATAGCCAAGGGCTTTTTGAATGGCGGGTAAATCCCGATTGAAAAGCTGAGCCTGTAGATTTTTTGACCCGGTGGAAATAATGGTTTTCTTCTTCGCCAATAACGCCGGCGCCAAATAAGCAAAAGTTTTTCCCGTGCCCGTTCCGGCTTCCACCACCAACGGACTGCTATGCTCAATGGCTTTTCCAACGGCAGTCGCCATTTCGCGCTGTTCTTCGCGCGGACGAAATCCCTTTATGTGTTGACTTAGCTCACCATCAATAGAAAAAACCTTGCTAATTTGTTTCTTATACGCCATTATTTTTTTCATCAAATCAAAAGTCGGCACAGTATAGCAGATTTCCTTTTTTTCTAAATCCACGAGGTCTAAATGACAGTAAATATCCAACTCCAACAGCAAATCACGCCGGAACTTAGCCTTTATGCCTACAACGACATTCCCGTACTGCATTTACAACACGCCTTCGGTTCGGCAAAAATTGCCTTGCAAGGCGCACATTTATTCAGCTGGCAACCGACACAATGCCAACAAGATGTACTGTGGCTTAGCGAAATTGAACCTTTTGAAACAGGCACGGCCATTCGTGGCGGCGTTCCTATTTGCTATCCGTGGTTTGGCAATGCCGGCACGCCGGCGCACGGTTTCGCCCGCACCAGCCTTTGGCAATTAAGCGATTATGAGATTCGCACCGACAAAGTGCGGTTAGTTTTTTCCCTGTTTTCTGCATTGAATATCGTGTTGGCCAAAGTGGAAATACAATTTAGCGAACAATGCGAATTACGTTTTACCCATTATGGCGATTCGACGATGAAAAACGTACAAGTGGCTTTACACAGTTATTTCAATGTCGCTGACATCAACCGTACACAAATCGCCAACCTCCCGACAGAATGCTTTAATTCATTGAGTCAATCGCAGGAAATCGTGCCTTCACCACGCGCCATTCGCGAAAACGTTGACTGCATTTATACCGCCCCTCAACAACCAACCGAGGTTCACGACATAGGCAACCACCGCATAATTACCATCGAACACCTGAATGCCGGTAATGTGGTGCTATGGAACCCATGGCATAAAACCACCAGCAATATGGCGGAAAATGGTTATCAAACCATGGTATGCGTAGAAACAGCCCGAATTGATGAATATCTTCAAACGGGAGAAACGGTGGCAGTGAGATTGAGCGTGAAATAGCTCAAAGAGCGGTCAGATTTTCAGATGTTTTTACAAACTAATTCTAAAATCTGATCGCTTGAGATCTTGGCAAAATCTGATATTAATAGCTATTGATAGCGCACGCTTCCTAGCGTGCGCTTATATTTTAGGAAAAGGCACAGGTTAGGAAACGTGCACCATCGTGGGCGATTTCCCTTCACGCGTGAAAATCTCAGAATGGTTGATGCCGAAGCCTTTGATTTTTACCAGTGACCAATCCTCTTTGATATCAGGTGTTGGCACGTCTTGATAAATTAGTTGTTCCGGGCCGCCGGCTTGGTAGATTTTTACGGCTTTCATAACGTTTTCCTAAGAAGTTATTTTTATTGGGAGAGAGCTTGCAGGCTGCTTCTGATGCTTTCAGGTAGCCTGCTACCAATTTCACTTTCCTAACAACCCATTTTTCTCTAAATAATCCCGAGCCACGTTTTCCGCGCTTTCACCTTGCACTTTTACGCGGTAGTTCATCTCGCTCATTTCTTCTTCGCTAATTTTTCCCGCCAGTCGGTTAAGTGCGGTCACAATTTGAGGATTTTTTTCGGCAAATTCCACTTTCATCAATGGTGCGCCTTGATAGGCGGGGAACAGGGAAATATCATCTTTCAGTAGGCGCAATTGATATTGTTTCAACTCAGCATCGGTAGAAAAGGCTTCCACTAGGTCGATTTTGTCATTCAGCAGCGCTGTATAGCGCAGGGCGGGCTCTAGGCTAACAATATGTTTTAGCGTAATACCGGCAGCCTGCATGCCTTTGTAGCCGTCCGCCCGGTCGGTAAACTCCAGTGAGAAACCTGCCCGAATATCGGGCGCAGCCTGCTTCAAGTCGCTGATAGCATTCAGTTGGTGCGCCGCGCCGTAACTTTCTTTGACCGCCAACGCGTAAGTGTTCTGATAAGACATCGGTGGTAGAAACCCCAGCTGATATTGTTCCGCCAATAATTGTTTGCCCCGTTGATAGGTTTCATCTGGCGACAGATGGTGGTTTTTCTGTTCAGTTGGCACTTGTACTAAGGCTTCTAGCACGGTGCCGGTGAATTCAGGGTAAATGTCGATTTCACCACTATTCAGTGCGTTAAACAGGAAAGTGGTTTTGCCGAAATTAGGTTTGACTGTAACCTTGATATTCGGATTTTCACGTTCAATCAATAACTTATACATGTTAATCAGAATATCAGGCTCGCTGCCCATTTTGCCGGCAATCACTACGTTTTTTGTGGCAGGCGTAAATGAAATCTGCGACAGGCCGAGTGCGCCAAAGCCCACAGCCAATGCAAGAATAATCGGCAGCTTGCGCCGCGATTTTTGCAACAGGCCAATGATGCCGCTCACGCCGACCGCCAGCAGCGCGGAGAGCAATGCGCCGGTAAACGTCATCGTCATGTTGTTTCGGTCGATACCGAGCAAAATCAGGTTGCCCAAACCGCCTGCACCGATTAACGCCGCCAGTGTTGCCGTGCCAACAATCAGCACTGCCGCTGTGCGGATGCCCGAAATCATGGCAGGCAGTGCCATCGGCAGTTCAATCCGCCACAATGATTGCCAACGCGATAGCCCGAATGCGGTGTACGCATCTTGAATCGATTGGTCGATTTGGGTCAGCCCCAAATAGGTATTTTGAAAAATCGGCAACAGCGCGTATAGCGTGAGCGCAATCAAGACGGGCGGCGAACCAATGCCGACAAACGGAATCAGCAAACCCAGCAGCGCCAAAGACGGAATGGTTTGCAATATATTGGTGAACTGCAATACCGCTTCCGCTGCCCACTGTCTGCGCGCAAACAACACGGCGGCAGGCACTGCAATTGCCACTGCCGCGAGCAAAGCCAGTCCGGAAAGCCATAAATGCGTAAGCAGCATTTGCCAGAGTTCTGTTAGGGTAACGTTTAGGGATGAGAACATAGTTTTAAATTTTATGGTTAGTATGTTGAATAATAGATGTTTATGTTTGCTTTACAGCAAGGTGTTAGCGCCTTGAAAGAGGTTTCAGACGGCCTTCACCATCATAACACTGTCCTTCTCACAGCTTCCTGCCCCTGTTTATCCAACCGTAAGAATTGGTTGATGATGCGTTCGGCATCGGGTGCGTCGGCGGTGGAAAACAGCGATTGCACATAATCATTTGCCGGCTGCTTTTTGATTTCTTCCGGTGTGCCGATTTGTACCAGTTTGCCGTTATGCATTACACCGATACGGCATGCAAGTTTGGCGGCTTCCTGCATATCGTGGGTAACGAAAACGATAGTGGTGCCAAATTTTTGGTGAATCATGGCAATTTGGTCTTGCAGCACGGTGCGCACCAGCGGGTCGAGCGCGGAAAACGGTTCGTCCATCAGCAGTACTTGGGGTTTGGCGGCAATGGCGCGCAAAATGCCGATGCGCTGCTGTTCACCGCCGGAAAGTTCATGCGGATAGCGGTCGCGGTAGTGCGCAGGGTCAAGTTCCACCAACTCCAATAATTCATTCACACGCGTTTTGCGTTCGGCTTTCGGCCACCCCAGTACGTCTGGCATGAGTTCGATGTTTTCCGCCACAGTCATAGTGGGGAACAGGGCGATTTGCTGCAATACGTAACCGATTTGGTGGCGGAGCTGGCGGATGTCGTAGTCTTTAATGCGTTTGCCGTGCAGATAAACGTTGCCATCGGTCGGTTCAATTAGCGCGTTAATCATGCGTAAAGTGGTGGATTTTCCGCTACCCGAACCGCCCACCAACACGAAAAATTCACCCTGATAAATGGTCAAGTCCAAATCGCGCACAGCATATTTGCCATCATATTGCTTGCCTGCGCCACGAAATTCGATAAAGGGAACAAGATTATTTTGCATATTGTGCCTTTACTACATCTTCAAAATTAAGCGGTGCGTGTCCCAATAACTGCGGCAGGTCGTCTGAAATGGCAGCAAGTTCGCCTTTGGCAATGGCGGTGTAGGTGGAAACCCAGGCTTCAATCTGCCAATCGGGCGTGTCAGGGTACGCGGCTTTGCGGCTGGCGAAGGCTTCTTCTAGGGTTTCATTGTGGTAGTGGTGCGGTTTGCCGGTGATTTCGGTTAAGACGGCAGCTATTTCAGCAAAACTTAATGATTGGAAACCTGTCAACGTGTAGGTCTGATTGTCGTGGCGGTGGTTGCCGCATGCGATGTCGGCAATGACGTTTGCTGCCGCTTGGGCGACATCGCGCTGCGAAACGCAAGCAACGCGTCCGTCGTTGGCTGGGCCTGCGATGATGCCGTCTGCGTTGGCAATCGTTGCCATCATCTCGCTGTAAAAATTGTCGCGCAGCAAGGTGTAACGCATATTCGTTTGCCGGATTGCATTTTCAGTAACCGCATGAGTGCGCGCCAGCGTGAAGGTGCTGTCCAACGCCGCCTGTGCAAAAGAGAGATAGACCATGTGTTTCACACCCGCTTCCGAAGCAGCCTGCACCAAAGTCAAATGCTCTTGTTCGCGCGTCGGGCTTTCGGCGGCGGCCACCATAAACAGCACGTCCACCCCATTTAACGCCTGCTTAGCAAGCTCCAAATCGCCATAGGCAAACCGCCGCGCCTCGCAGTTCGGCAGATCGGGAGCTTTGGCGGGGTTGCGCAGCGGCAGAATAAGCGGCAGGCCGCGTGTGCTGAGGTGTCGGGCGACCATGCCGCCGATGTTACCGCTGGAACCGGTGATGGCGATGTTCATGAGAAACTCCTTGGGGAACTGTGTAGATATAGGATAAGGGTAGCTGAAAAAGTGGCTTTAGGGTAGTAGGAAGTTTGCATTCAGGCAAAACAACACTCAATTGGCCATATTTTCTATCAATGGTGTAGCATCACCGAAAAGTAACACCGCCAACCCCATATCGGCACAGACCTATTCTCGTGCCTCCAACGAGGAATCATGACCATATGAGGGCATTTCCTGTCGTTGATTAAAATAAAAAAATATTCGACATTTATCATGAATTTTGCACTGGGATAGACCGCGGTAGAACCGTTTTTTAATAAAGAGCGGTCAAATTTCAAAGCATTTTTGCAAATTTCTTTCAAAATCTACCCGCTTGGCTATCTCTTAAATTCCTTTTTCAAATTTCCTTCAAGTATTATTTTTACTGAAATTCATACTACTGTTGCCGAAAACGCATCTACTCTATTCTCGAAAAACACTAAAAAATCCCACCGCACTTTGCTATAATGCGCCCCGTTTCATTTCATCAAAAATAAGAGATAGCCATGACCGATTTTCCTTATATCCGTGACCTAAACGAACACAATCTCAACGAGATCCTCCAGCTTTCACAAGCATCTCCTCTCGTTATCACCTTTTATGCGCCAAGCCATGCAGATTCTGTGGCGTTTGTGAAGACCTTGGAAGATTATGCCAACCAATATCAAGGGCAATTTGTATTAGCGAAGGTGGATTGTGAAAAAGAACAAATGGTGGCGGCACAATTCCTTATTCAAGCCTTGCCGACCACTTATTTATTCAAAGAAGGTCAAGCGTTAGACGCGTTTCAAGGGGCGTTGGAGCAGGCTACGTTGCAACAACGTTTGAGTGTTATTTTACCGAAAGAGGAAGAAATTAAATTCAATCAGGCGTTGGATTTGTTGCAGGTGGAAAACTATGAACAGGCGTTGCCATTGCTAAAAGAGGCATGGGAATTATCGAATCAAAAAAATAGCGATATTGCCCTGCTCTATGCGGAAACTTATATCGCCATGAAGAAAACCGAACCGGCACAGCAGATTTTGAACAAGATCCCGCTACAAGATCGCGATAGCCGTTGGCAAGGCTTACAGGCTCAAATTGAGTTGTTAATTAAAGCCGCCGACACCCCTGAAGTTCAGCAATTACAAGAAGAATTTGCCAAACAACCAAGCCATGATTTGGCGCTGAAACTGGCGTTACAATTACACCAAGCCAACCGCAACGAAGAAGCCTTGGAGTTATTGTTTAACATTTTACGACAAGATTTGGGCGCGGAAGACGGCAAAATTAAGCAGGAATTTTTATCTATTTTAGCTGCTATCGGCACAAATGATCCGCTAACCAATAAGTTTCGCCGATTGCTCTATTCATTGTTGTACTAAAAAGAAATCTTTTATAATAGCGGGTACGTTTTTTCAATTTATATAAGGATGTTTTATGTCAGATATTAAATATACTAAACTATTAATTTTGGGTTCAGGCCCGGCAGGTTATACTGCTGCGATTTATGCGGCACGTGCCAATTTAAATCCTGTATTGGTGACCGGCTTACAACAAGGTGGTCAATTAACCACCACGACAGAAATCGAAAACTGGCCGGGTGATTTTGGGGAAACAACCGGCCCGGAATTAGTGCAAAGAATGTTGCAGCACGCAGAAAAATTCGAAACGGAAATCGTGTTTGATCACATCAACCGTGTTGATTTATCTTCCCGTCCATTCAAACTTTATGGTGACGCTCAAACTTTTAGTTGCGACGCCTTAATTATTGCGACTGGCGCTTCCGCCCGTTATTTGGGCTTGCCTTCCGAAGAAAACTACAAAGGTCGTGGTGTTTCTGCCTGTGCAACTTGCGACGGTTTCTTCTATCGCAATAAACCGGTTGCCGTAGTGGGCGGTGGCAATGCTGCAGTGGAAGAAGCGTTATATTTGGCTAACATTGCCGGTGAAGTACATTTAATCCACCGCCGTGACAGCTTCCGTGCAGAAAAAATCTTGATCGACCGTTTATACAAAAAAGTGGAAGAAGGAAAAATCATTCTGCATACCAACCGCACTTTAGATGAAGTATTGGGCGATGACATGGGCGTGACTGGCGTTCGTTTGCGAGATGTTCAATCCGGCGCCAAAGAAGACGTGGTATTAGACGGCATATTTATCGCTATCGGTCATGCACCGAATACGGAAATTTTCCAAGGCCAACTGGAATTAAATAACGGCTATATTGTAGTAAAATCCGGTTTAGAGGGCAATGCGACCGCCACATCTGTAGAAGGCGTATTTGCTGCAGGTGATGTGATGGATCACAATTATCGCCAAGCCATCACATCTGCCGGTACTGGTTGCATGGCCGCGTTAGATGCCGAACGTTTCTTGGATACTCAGTAATAATTATGGGTAGAATTTCCCCAATAACTCATTATGTAAAAGAGGTGGGCTAAAGCCCACCTTACGTTTTTTTATACATTACTAAAAAACCGTCACTTATGGATAAATCCCGTCAAAAATATTTACAACAATGGCTACGGAAACAGCAAAAGCCGATTAAAAAATATTTAAATCTAAACATCCTACTCGCTTCTATTTCTTCCGTGATTTTAGTGGCGCAAACCTATTTACTGGCTTCGTTATTGCATAAATTAATTATGCTAAACGAAGCCGCGGCCGATCTTATACCTTATTTTATCGGGTTAGTTATCAGTTTTGTCTTGCGTGCATTTATCTTATGGCTGCGTGAAAAAATCGGCTTTAAGTGCGGTCAATTATTACGAAATATTATTCGCCAACAAATTTTAGATAAAATTCACCGAGTCGGCCCGGCCACCATCAATAATAAACCTGCCGGCAGTTGGGCAAGTATTATGTTGGAACAGGTAGAAAACTTACATAATTTCTATGCCCGTTATTTGCCACAACAAGCGCTTTCCGCCATTGTGCCGATAATTATTTTAATTGCCGTCTTTTCACTTAACTGGGCAGCCGGTTTGATTTTAATGGGCACAGCGCCATTAATTCCAGTTTTTATGATTTTAGTGGGTAAAGCGGCAGCAGATAGCAGTCAAAAAAATATGGCCACGCTTGCCCGTTTAAGTGGCCAATTTTTGGATCGTCTGCGCGGTTTAGAAACCTTGAGATTATTTGACCGCACTTCAGAGCAAACCCGTCACATTGAAGAAAGCACAGAGGACTTCCGCGAAACCACCATGGATGTGCTAAAAATGGCGTTTCTCTCCTCTGCCGTGTTGGAATTTTTTACGTCTATTTCCATCGCGCTTATGGCTGTGTATTTCGGTTTCAGCTATTTAGGCCAAATTGAGTTTGGTACTTACGGTACGCCAATTACCCTTTTTATCAGTTTCTTCTGTCTCATTCTTGCACCGGAGTTTTATCAACCATTGCGTGATCTTGGCACCTATTATCACGACCGTGCGGCAGGTATCGGCGCCGCGGATGCCATTGTGGATTTCTTGGAAGACGATTATTTAATCGCGCAAGGTGAAAAGAAAACCTCATTTGAGGCGCAAAGTGCGGTGGAAATTTCCGCTAAAAATGTGGTGGTGTTATCACCGCATGGCAAGCCGTTGACAGAGGCATTAAATTTCCATATTCCCGCTCATAGCCATGTAGCTGTTGTCGGCCAAAGCGGTGCGGGTAAAACGTCGTTGGTCAATACTATTTTGGGCTTTTTACCCTATCAAGGCAGCTTAACCATTAACGGCCAGGAACTGCGTGAGTTAGATTTAATGCAATGGCGCAAACACATCGCGTGGGTTGGGCAAAACCCACTGTTGTTACAAGGCTCCATTAAAGAAAACTTGCTATTAGGTGACATCCAAGCCACTGAACAAGAAATCGATCAGGCCTTAAGTTTGGCACAAGCGAAAGAGTTTACCGATCGTTTGGGCTTGGAGGCAGAAATTAAGGAAGGCGGCATTGGCGTGTCCGTGGGACAAGCCCAACGTTTAGCGGTGGCTCGCGCGTTGTTGCGCAAAGGTCACTTATTACTGTTAGATGAACCGACTGCGAGCCTTGACGCGCAATCGGAAAATTTAGTGTTACAAGCACTACAAACGATCAGCCAACAACAAACGACCTTGATGATTACCCATCGTATTGAAGATTTAAAACAATGCGACAATATTTTAGTTATGCAACAAGGGCAAATCATTCAACAAGGGCATTTCGAGCAATTACAACATGAAGGTTTCTTTGCCGAATTGTTAGCACAACGACAACAGGACATTAACTAATGCGTGCTTTACTTCCTTTTATTCGCTTATTCAAATTTGCTAAATGGCCATTGTTCTTGGGCGGGCTGTTAATGATCTTGGGCTTGGCTTCCAGTATCGGCTTGTTAACACTTTCCGGCTGGTTCTTGGCCGCTACCGCCATTGCGGGCTTTGGCACATTATTTAACTTTTTCTACCCTTCCGCCAGCGTACGCGGATTAGCCATCAGTCGCACGGTTGCCCGTTATTTTGAGAAAGTTGTCACCCATGACGCCACCTTCCGTGTATTGGCGAAATTGCGCGTGCAAGTATTTAGCAAAATCATTCCGCTTAGCCCGGCTGTATTAAATCGCTATCGCAACAGTGATTTATTAAACCGTTTGGTTGCCGACGTTGACACCCTAGACAGCCTGTATTTACGCCTTGTCGCCCCATTTATCAGCGCCATTGTCGTGATTTTGATGATGACGATCGGCTTGAGTTTTATCAATGTGCCATTGGCGTTATTCATCGGTGGAACCTTATTGATTTTATTATTGGTGATCCCGATCATTTTTTACCGTTTAGGCACAAAATTCGGTGCAAAATTAACGCAATCCCGTGCCACCTATCGCACACAATTTGTCGAATTTATCCAGGCTCAGGCGGAATTATTGCTATTTAACAGCGAAGCCAAAGTTAAAGAAAAATTGCAACAAACCGAACAACAATGGCAAGCCTATCAACAACGGGAAGCAAATTTATCCGGATTTTCCACCGCACTTTTATTGCTTGCCAACGGTTTAGTGCTCTCCATTACCCTTTGGGCCGCTTCTCAGGCAGATTTAGGCAACGATGAATACCGCGCCGCCTTTATCGGTTTATTTACTTTTGCTGCCCTTGCGGCATTTGAAATTCTGATGCCTATTGGTGCGGCATTTTTACACATAGGACAAGTTATCGCGTCAGCTGAACGGGTCAGCGACATTATTGAGCAACAACCCTTAGTTAAATTTTCCGGTACGGAGCGAGTTGAATTCAACACCGCACAACCGTTGTTAAGCGTGCAAAATCTCGATTTTCATTATCCGCAACGAAGCAATCCGGCATTAATCGAATTGAATTTAACTATTCAAACAGGACAAAAAATCGCCATTTTAGGTAAAACCGGTAGCGGAAAATCCACTTTATTACAACTCTTGGTTCGTAATTATGACGCTGACCAAGGACGGATTGTCTTAGCCGGTAAAGAGATTCAACGTTACAGTGAACAAAGTTTACGTCAACAATTCTGTTTCTTAACTCAACGGGTACACGTATTTAGTGACAGCCTGCGCAACAACCTGCAAATTGCTACTCATACGCCAATCAGCGATGAGAAAATGATGGCGATTTTGCAACAAGTGGGGTTAGAAAAACTATTGCAGCAAGAACAAGGCTTGGATTTATGGCTGGGTGACGGCGGTCGTCCGTTATCCGGCGGCGAACAACGCCGTTTGGGTTTGGCACGTATTCTATTAAATGACGCCCCGATTTTATTGTTAGATGAACCGACAGAAGGTTTGGATCGCGAAACAGAGCGAAAAATGCTACAAGCTATTTTGGCACACAGCGCCAATAAAACTCTGATTATGGTGACACACCGATTAACGGCGATTGAACAGTTTGATCACTTGGTGATTATCGATAATGCCAAACTTATTGAACAAGGGACTTATCAAGACTTGGTGAATAAAGAAAACGGCTTTTTCAAACAACTCACACAGCGAATTTAGGCAATTTGATAGGGTTGGAGAGGTGGAAACCTTTCCAGCTTGATCTCGGCACACGAAAATTCTGACTTTGGCTGCTTTCTTCCGAACCTGACCGGGTAAATCAGACATCATTGCGAGGAACCGAAAAGGTTTCCATTGAATTAGCTAATGGAATAACCGACTAGCTAAGGGCTCGCATTATGCAATAAGCACTTCTGAATTGCAAATTTTATCACCGAATTCCTTCAGAACTGCCTGAACTTTAAACAAATAAGGAAAAACCATGAACGCATTAACCCAATTAATCGACTTATTAAAATTGGAAAAAATTGACGATTTATTATTCCGTGGTAAAAGCCAAGATCTCGGTTTTCGTCAAGTGTTTGGCGGTCAGGTCGTGGCACAAGCGCTTTCTGCTGCCATTCAAGTCGCACCGGAGGATCGTATTTTGCACTCTTGCCACGCCTATTTTTTATCACCGGGCGACAGCCAATATGCCATTATTTACGATGTAGAAATCTTGCGTGAAGGCCGAAACTTCACGGCTATGCGGGTAAAAGCCATTCAGCATAAATCGCCGATTTGCCACATCACCGCCTCCTTCCAAACACAGGAACAGGGCTTTGAACACCAAAGCGATATGCCACAAGTGGAAGGACCTGATGACTTGATGTCGGAAAGCTCAGTAATTCAACAAATGGCTCAAACGATTCCGGAAGCCGTGCGTGATAAATTTACTGCCGAGCGTCCTTTCGACATTCGCACGAAATATTTAAATAACCCTTTCCATGGACATAAACTACCACCACAACAATTTTCATGGGTTCGGACTAATGGCGAAGCACCGACGGATTACCGCATTCAACAATGTCTGCTTGCCTACTTCTCAGATTTTCATTGTATTTTGACCGCACTTCACCCGCATGAAAAAGGTTTTTTGCAAAAAGGCATGAAAGTCGCCACCATTGACCATTCCATTTGGTTCCATCGTCCTTTTAATATGAACGACTGGCTACTCTATGCCATCGAAAGCAATAACGCCTACGCAGCGCGTGGCTTAGCTCGCGGTCAGTTCTTCTCAGAAGACGGTAAACTCATTGCTACCACTCAGCAAGAAGGATTAATTCGTTATCAGGCGGAAGAAAAATAAAAAAATAGAAAGAAAAGTGACCGCACTTTTCCCTCTAAAAAATAACAAAAAAATTCCCGATAAATTTACTTATCGGGAATTTTTTCTAAAATCGCACGCCGGTTCCTACTCCAAAGCCAACCCCAACGCCATTTGATCCGCCGCTGGCACCTACGCCGACAGAACAAGCCGTCACACTTAAACCAATAAATAACGCAAGAATGAATGTTTTCATTTATTTTCCTTTTTTGACTAAATCAACATTTTTAAATAAACGATAAATGCCGATTAAATCTTTTTTCGCAATGTATTTAAACGGTAACAACAAATAATAAATAAACCGATAATGACAAACCGTATGCATCATATCATCCCATTCTTGGGGATCACAATATGCCTGATATTTCCGCATTACATTACAAATTAATTCATCAGATAGATGTTGCTCACGGCATAAATTATAAATAAATAATAACAAATCTCGGGCTTTTTGCTCATTCAGACTATGTTTTTCCGCATTCACTTCAAAATCAATAAATAATACATTGCCGTCTTTCCACAAAATATCGCGAATTGCCGGACGGCCATGTACTAAACCACGGCGGTGTAAATCAGCCAATGCCTTTGCCGCATCACATAAAATCCGTTGCTTGGTTTGGTTATCAATATTACGACTGACCCAATATGCCACATTATGGCCACCGTCTTCTAGCACTAGATAATCTTCACCAAACATCATCAATTTCGGCACAGGCGCCTGACGCTCGGCAAAATGCTGTAAACTATGAATTTCATTTAGAAAAGATTGTTTGGGATGGGGCTTTAATAAACGCCACACACCACGTAGCTGCTCAGGCTGTTTTAGCCAATAAGCCTGTTTTTGATAAGTAAAATGATAGACACGCTCCCCTTTGTGTTCGGCCAACAACTGCCAAACATACTCTTTAAACGCGCTCCGTGCTGAGTCCGACATGAATATTCCCATAAACGCAAAGTGCGGTTAATTTTAACCGCACTTTTAGCGCAACGATACAAATTACTTCTTAATTAAACTTAATTTGGCGACACGTTCTCCCGCTAACTGGCAATCCATTTTATAGAATTGATTACCGTTTAAACGTACATCCGCTGTTAAACGAGAATCGCTATTTGCCGCATTGGCAGAACTACGAAACACTCGTTTAGTTTGAGCCACTTGCTGAATTTTGGTAATACATAAATAGTTCAATTTTGCATCACTACCGGTTTTTACATTAGATGCCCCTTTGTCTGCACTATTCGGCCCAAGCATTTTCTGCAACTTAGCCGCTTCAGCGACTAAAGCCTCTTGCTGATGATTTTGCCCACTAATTTGATAAACCTCTCGGTTATTTTGAATTACAAAGACCTTGCCACCTTTATAAAAGAACAATTTATTATCAGTACCATTGCTAACTTTAATTAATTCCGGTTGTCCATTTAAGTAAGCAATATATTGGGTGTTATTGTGGATATATTCAAAACTTGGTAGCGCTTCGGCTTTTTTAATTAGCGCCTGAATATCGGTGTTGCCTGCGGTAACAACAGCAGCAGGACTTTGTGAACTGTCGGTAGTCAATGAACCACAGGCTGATAATAATAAAACCGATGAGCATAATGCTATTTTAGTGATATATTTATGCATAAATAACTCCTATTTGATCAAAGTGCGGTCTAGTTTAACCGTTTTTTTGCGATTTTTAAACCTCAATCTATTTGGAGAATCAAGCATGTTTCAACGTTTAAAAGGTCAATTTTTCACGCTTTTTGCGACGTTTTTTCTCACATTCACCCTATCCTCTTCCGCCTTCGCATTAGCCATCGGAGAAACTGAAATTAACCAATTATTAGCCCGCAACAATAATTACCAAAGCAACTATGGCATTCCTGGTATTGCCAGCGTAGATTACAAGCTACATGACTTTAGCGCAAAAATCGGACAAACCGCAGAAAAACGCCTAGAACTCAGCGGTATTGTTGACGGCTTATTTAAGCTGCCAAACAATCAATTTCCCGCTAAATTAAACCTAACCTTCGACACCGTGCCTTATTACGATCCTCAAAAAGGTGCCATTTATTTAAGAGATATTCGCATACTCAACTGGTCCGGCTCTCCGCAGCAATATATGGATCAAGTGCAAAGCTTAGTTCCCTTACTCACAACCAGCGTAGCAAATTATTTAAGCAGTACCCCAATCTACACGTTAGATGAGCGCAACTCACGAGACGCTATGATCAAAAAAATCGCCAAAGGCATCCGGATTGAACAAGGTCGCTTGGAAGTAGATACGCTTGAGAATGCATTTGGGAATTAGATGATGGCATGGGCGGAATAAAGCCGCCCATATACTTACGAAATAAATCGTTTCACATTAATTGCTAATTTCGGGGTGATTAAAACTACCAAAGCGATGATTAGCTGCTTAATACTTTTCGTTAATTTAAAAATCTCAAAATAGTAAAAAGCCGCTTTACGGGATAAATTCATAATATGTGGGTAAGCCAACATATATTGTGCGTTAATAGCAAAATTCTTTTCTTGCTCTACCGTTTTCACATAATTTTCACGGATATAATCAATCGCTTTTTGCGTATTGGTTGTATCGGTTGACACGCTAGAACGCTTGGTATGGAATGTGCAATAGGTCAATGGTTCTGCCACTTTATATGGCTTAAATGTGGGTTCCAGCACGAGTTTTAATAAGAAATCATAGTCTTCCAATGAACGAAGTGCGGTGGATAATCCGCCTATTTTTAAAAACAGATCTTTTTTCACCCCAATCATCGGCATGCCGCCGATTTTATTCGCCAGTAAAATTCTATCTACACTAATTTCTTGCGGCTCAATTGGAGTTGTTACATAGGTAAAACCTTCATTCACCATTTTGCATTTTGCCGGATGGTAAACAAAGTTAACATCAGCATGCTCGGCAATCACATCTGCCAATTTTTGACATTTATCATTTGCAAAACGATCGTCATCATCAAGGAATAACAACCATTCATTATCGGCATTTCTTACGCCGATATTACGGCTTTCCGCTGCCCCTTGATTAGTTTCATTACGAATGACTTTAACTGGAAATGGATACGATTGCGTGACTTTAACAGGTTCTTTCGAGCAATCATCCACAATCACCACATCAAAATTATAGGCGGTCTGCTTGGTTAAACTTTCCAATAACGCAGGAATTTCTTCTTTTCGATTATAAGAAGGCACGATGATACTAAACATCTTTCGGCTCCTTTTGTTTAAATAAAATAAGCTGTTTACCGTGAGTGCCAAAAAGCGATAAGAACATCAACATCACAAACATAATGCCAGGGAAAGCAAAGGTGTCTGCTTTGATGTTACAAAATGCCAAAATCACAAAGGCAGAAAGGATAAATTTCCAGCTGCCATCAAACCAATTTAAGGCGACTTTGCGCACAAAATAGAATGTCACGGCAAAACACACTAAGGCATAAGATACGCCACCATAAAGAATCTGACGTAAGAAACCGGAATCCGTATGACCATAATAACGGCCTACTTCTAACTGCCCTGTCATATACATGCCATCGCCATAAATAAACTGTTTAAGCGTTGGCATGAACAGGTGGTTTTTCATCAAAGTATCGGTTGAAGAACTCGCAAAACCTGCACCGTGTAATAAATTGATCACCGGTTCTAAAGCATGTGCCACATAAGGATTCTCGGGTAAAAAATACGCCAATAACAATACGAGAACCGCAAATGCAATCAGTGACGGCAAATAACGCCATTTGAAATACACTAAAATGCTCACAACGGATAACAGAAGGAATGTACGTCCTGAAATTAATCCGATACATAGCATAAAAAACACTAAAATACTTGGAAGTGTATTATGTTTAGCGTTGTAAGCCAGTAAGAAATGCAACAGCATTAAATAGAATAAACTCAGTTGGAAAAAGGCGGTTGCGGTGATGTTATATAAGCGATATTCCTGCTCTGAACCATAAAAACGTGTAGGTAACACCGCATTGGTCGAAAGCAAGAAATCGATCATAAATGATGCGCCGAGCAAGCCAATGATGCCCACTGCAAATTGCACCACAACACCAATTTGCAAATCTCTCACAACTCGTTGTTGTCCGTTTGCATTGGAATAAAACGCATTATACAGTCCCACGCCTAAGAGGAATAAAATCAATTCTTTCACATACATGGTGATAACAGAAAGATCTTTTGTGCCATTAAGCAATAACGGAATCACACTGAAAACGATCAATCCGCCTAAAACAGCAAGACTGTCTAAAGGCAAAATGATGCCTTGCGGTTTCTGCTTTTTAATGTACTGATAAGCCAAAACAACCAGTGCTGCCAAGCCCGCGACAAAGGACATTCGCACGACATGAAACAACCAAGGATCGTAAAGATAAAAAAGGTTAAAAAGTGCGGTCATTTTTACGTTATTTTCCTAAATTCTTTTTCACCGCTAAGATTTTTTTGAACGGATATTTAATTAATTTCTTCACTAAATTATTGGATTTTGAACCGCGAATCGCTTCTAAATTACTCACTAACTGTGGATTTTCAATAGCCACAAGCGGGCGAACCACGTTGTTATTAATCTGAAATTGCGTTTCAAATAGCAAGAAATCATCGGCAAGCCAAAACGGTTTTTCGTTTTCTAACACCGTTAAAAATGCACGGGCAGCCGATTTTTTAATTAAATACGCCACCGTACCGGCAAAGTAACTTTTATATGGATAAGCCACAGTGACATCGCCAAATGTTTTGCGTAAAAACGAGAAAGTTGTCGGATAATTAATTTCTAATTCCACATCATTAAATTCCGCAATTTTTGATTGACCGATTAACACGATATCCGCATCACACTTTTCAGTTAAAAGTGCGGTCGTTTTTGGGGATAAATTCGCATTAAATAGCGCATCATCTTCACAGACTAAAGCATATTCATTTTCCGTCACATTTTGATCTTCTACAATCTGACAATAAACTGCCAAATGACTTAATGTACAGCCAATCTCGCCTTTTGTGACGTTGCGTCCATAATGCTGTTCAAACTTCGTTGGGTTGAACACTTCTGCCAACTCATCCCATTCTTTTTGCATGGTATTAATGGCCGAAAACACAGTAAAATCTGCGGTATCGGGTTGAGCAAAAAACAGCTCACGACGCTGAACATCTTTATCTAGTGAAATCAAATATTTATTCATAATTATCTCAATTAAAACCTATTTTCTGTTTGATTATGCTAAGGGGAAATAGTTGCATAAAAGATTGCCGATTATACTAAAGAAAACTATAATCCCCCACCTATTTTACGGTAAAAACACAAACTCAATGTCTCACCATGTCCAATAAAACCATTGCTAAAAATACGCTGTTTCTTTACATCCGCATGCTCTTCAACATGGGCGCGATGCTTTATATTTCGCGTGTTGTGTTGCGCGTATTGGGCGTAGAAGACTTTGGGATTTATAACATCGTTATGGGCGTGGTAATTTTATTTTCCTTCTTTAATGGCACCATGACGGCCACCTCCCAACGATTCATTAATGTAGAAAAAGCATCAAACGATATAAGCCGTGTCAATAAAGTCTTTAACATAAGTATTATCAATCACTTATTTATCATGTTGGTCGTGGTCATTTTGGCAGAAACCGTTGGGCTTTGGTTTCTCAACCATAAACTCATCATCCCGGCCAACCGTATGCAAGCGGCCAATATCGTTTATCAAGTTGCCCTCATTATTGCCCTCATTGAAATCATTAAAGTGCCGTTTAACGCCATGATTGTGGCTCATGAAAAGATGTCATTTTATGCTTGGTTGGGCTTAGCGGAAACCGCACTAAAACTGAGCGCCATTTTCATTTTGATGCAGCTTGAACATTACGACAAACTCATTTCTTACAGTTTATTATTACTGTGCGTCAGTATAGCGGTATTTAGTCTTTATTTCCGATTTACCCGCAAAGCATTTCATGCCGAAACCCGTTTTCACCTACAAAAAGACTTTACCAAAACTAAAGAAATGATGAGCTTTTCCGGCTGGATGTTGGTGGGACAATTGGCCTATGTCGGTTCTACGCAAGGCTTAAATATGGTAACCAACCTATTCTTTGGCGTTGCCGCTAATGCAGCTGTGGGAATTGCGACCCAAGTAGATACCGCCGTGTATAGTTTTGTGAATAATTTCCAAGTGGCATTTAACCCACAGTTAGTACAATCCTATGCTGCGAAAGATTACGATCGCAACAAAAAACTGATTTTAGGCACATCAAAATATTCCTTCTATTTAATTGCCATTTTATCTGCACCAGTACTGTATTTTAGTCACACATTACTAACATTATGGTTGGGCGATCATGTACCAATGTATGCCGAAAAATTAGTACAGGCTACCATTGTCTGTTCCTTAATCAGTGCCATGGCAGGTTCTTTTTGGATGACGGCATTGGCTATCGGCACAAATAGCATTAAACAATACAATATCGTATTGGCCGTCATCGATCTTTGTACCGTGCCGCTTGCCTATTATTTATTCACGCTTGGCTATAACCCCGTATATGCTTTTATTGGGAAATTCGGCATCATGGTCATTATGCAAATTTATCGTTTGTATTTTATTAACAAAAAAATCAAATTTAATCGCAAAGAATTTGCCTCATACTTAGTGAATATCAGCATCATTTTCGCCTTATTGCTGGGCTTAATTTACTTATCGGACACACAACATACCTATTCATTTTGGACGTTTGTGGGTGAAGCCGTCCTTTTAGAAACCATTTTAATTTCGGTCATTTTATTTGTGGGATTAAACAAAGCCGAAAAAGATTTTTTATTTAGCTATTTAAAGAAAAGAGTGATGAGATGAATCAACAACTTATTGATTTAAAGAATAAACTTTCTCCCATTGCAGGCTTAATCGAAGATAAAAATGATGTTTTTTATCTAGATTACCCGCTGCATTTAAACGTGGGTGATTTATTGATTTATCATGGAACGGAGCAGTTTTTTGTCGATCACGGCATTAACGTTACTTTAAAACGTAGCGAATTCGACATGGATCTTACGGAAATAAAACGTAAAATCACGCCAAATACGACCATTTTATTGCACGGTGGAGGTAATTTTGGTGATCTTTATCCACAGCATCAAAATTTACGGGAAACGATTGTACAGACATTTCCGAATAATCGGGTGATTGTGTTGCCACAAACCCTTTATTATAAAAACCAAGAAACGTTGGAAAAATCTGCCGCACTTTTCATGCAGCATAACGATTGTCATCTATTGGCGAGGGATGAAAGAACCGCCAACGTCTTTGAAAAATTTTCTCCGCACGTTTATTTATCCCCTGACATGGCACATGAATTGTACGGCACGTTACCGACAAAAAATACCAAAATGGAACAATCTCTTTATTTCTTACGCAAAGATATTGAAGCCAGCGATATTGAGAAAAATATCACGGCGCAATTACCCGTCGGTAGCCATATTAAAGATTGGGACGACATTTTATCCGGCCGGGATGACATCGTACTAGCGATAAGCTGGCGTTTAGCAAAATTTGCCAATCGTAACAATATCTGTTGGCTAAAAGATGTTGTGCATCAATTCTGGAAAAGCTACACCTTACGCATTGTGAAGCGAGTGGCAAAAAACTTCCTAAGCTATGACAAAATTACGACTACCCGCTTACACGGCCACATTTTTTCCTGCCTGTTGGAAATCCCAAACGTCGTATGTGATAACGCCTACGGCAAAAATACCGGCTACGCAAATTTGTGGACCAAAGCAATGGATTTTGTGGAGTTTTATAAAGCATGATGTTCGAACTTAAAAAACTGCTCACCGCCATGATGTTACCGCCATTTAATGTGTTAATTTTATGGCTGTTATCCCTTTTCTTTTCTCTATTTAAATGCAAAGTCTTCAGCCGCCTTTGTGCTTTTTTAGGAATAGCCATTTTGTACGTTGTAAGTATTCCTTACACCGCGCAAACGCTAAAGGACAGTTTAATCACAGAGGATCATTTAACCTTAAATGACTACAGACAAGCACAGGCCATTGTGTTGCTTGGCGGTGGCGTGCGTGATAGTAAAGAACTCTATGCGCCTCTCGCCTCTTCTGCTGTTCAATTGGAACGGTTACGTTATGCCGCTTATTTACAAAAAGAAACCCAATTGCCGCTGCTAATCAGTGGTATTAGCCCAACGGGTGCTTCTGAAGCCAAGGTATCGATGCAAGAATTACAAGATTTCTTTAATGTGCCAACGCAATGGTTGGAAGAAAAATCCTTAACCACCAAAGAAAATGCGCTGTTTACCCGTCAACTTCTGGAAAAAGAAGGCATTAATAAAATTATTTTGGTCACCAACGAGTGGCATATGCAACGGGCAAAATTATTATTTGAAGAACAAGGATTTCAAGTATTGCCGGCAAGCGTCGGTGAAGGTCTTACACCGACAGAATATAAACTCAACATGATGCATTTTATTCCTCAAGCCGGCGCCATGACGAAAAATATGCAATTGCTAAAAGAATGGCTAGGTTACTTAAAAGAGAAGTAATTCCCCGGTGTTTATTCATAAGCTCAGTCATTCGTTTATCTCCTCCTGACTGAGTCGTTGATGTCATCGGCGTTAAAAAACGTTTATTTTTTTAACCGCACTTTCCATCAAAATATGCCTAAAATACGCCCTCGCAAGGCGTATTTTTTTATTCTTTTTTCTTTTATCTTCGATCTGCTTCACAAAAATCTTGTCTTTTCATGGTTGTCTCTTTGCCCTGTCGCTAATCTTCTTTTTATTTAAAGGAACGTAATATGCGCCACTTCACTTCATTTTTTGCCTTACTCTTTTTTCATCTTATTTGTTACGCAGAAAAACCTGACCTAATGCTATTAGAATCCTACAAAAACCAGAATGTGACAGGATGGGTTATGAGCGAAAAATTAGATGGTGTTCGTGGCTACTGGGACGGCAAACAACTCTTTACCCGTGGGGGAGTAACACTATCGCCACCAAAAGATTTTTTAGCCGAATTTCCTCCTTTTGCCATTGACGGAGAATTGTTTAGCCAACGTGATCAATTTGCAGAAATTTCCTCTATTGTTCGCTCTCAACAGGATAAAGGTTGGCATAAATTAAAGCTTCATGTGTTTGATGTTCCTGATGCCAACGGCAATTTATTTGAACGCTTAGACCAATTAAAAGCCTACTTAGCGCAGCATCCTTCAGCACCTATTGAAATCATTACGCAGATTCCCATCGAAAATCCGCAACACATTCAACAATTTTTACAACAGGTTGAACAAACGAAAGGCGAAGGAGTGATCATCCGTAACCCAAACGCACCTTATGAACGAAAACGCAGTACACAAATTCTTAAACTAAAGACCGCACTTGATGAAGAATGTACGGTCATTGCTCATCATGCCGGTAAAGGACAATTTGAAAATGTCATGGGATCGCTCACCTGTGAAAATCATCTAGGTCAATTTAAAATTGGTTCGGGATTCAAACTGGAGGAGCGAATCAATCCGCCGCCAGTCGGTTCACAAATTACTTATAAATATCGTGGCTTAACTAACAAAGGAAAACCAAGATTTGCGACCTTTTGGCGAATTGCCGCTCAAGAAAAAACACCTTAAAAAGTGCATCTTAAAATACTCATAAATCACTTATGTCATTTATTTGTTGCGTCGGCGCTGTTGGCATAGTCAACGTTCAGAAATAGATTTTTTTGTGACCGCACTTCTATATCTATTCGTTTAAATTTCAATATGATAGAATGCGTAAAATTTGATCATCTAACCAAAATAAGGAACTTAAATATGAAAAAATCAGCTGTGGCATTAGGTATAATCGCCGTTTTAGGGGGAGCTTGGGCTGGCGTGACTTGGTATTCCGGCAAAACGGCAGAACAACAATTTCACGCGAAAATCAACCAAATCAACGAAAAGTTAGATCGTTTTTTTAGCACACCAAATGTGAAATCTACTGGAACTGTAAAAATTGATAACGCAAAATTTCAACGCGGCTTT
Source organism: Aggregatibacter aphrophilus ATCC 33389 (assembly GCF_900636915.1). NCBI lineage: Bacteria > Pseudomonadati > Pseudomonadota > Gammaproteobacteria > Pasteurellales > Pasteurellaceae > Aggregatibacter > Aggregatibacter aphrophilus. The sequence continues at coordinate 1,898,134 of NZ_LR134327.1, forward strand.
TTTAGTTCTAATATTAGCTATGAGCTCGTTTTCTCATCTAATGAAAGCGATAACATCAACACAGTCCCATTTAACGGCAAACTTTACCATGGCCCGTTACCAATAAATCAACTTAGCCAATTCAACTTTACACCGGTGATGTTTTCAACAGAAACCGAAGTCACAAAAACCGAACAAAATAAAGAATGGTTTGGTAAAAATGGAAAAAGCCCACTATATTCTAATTTTTCCATGAGCTATAACAAACAGGTGTCAGGAAATCTGAATTCTGAAGTCAATACACATATTGACGGTGGAGACATTGACTGGAAATTCACGGCCAATTATGACATTGATGAAAACGGTTTTGGGAAAGTGGATATTTTCTCTCCTTATGCAAAATTAGTTTTTCCAAAGGTGGAACAAACAATCCAAAATGAGAAGAAAAACGATCTCCAAAATGGAATTTTTGAATTTACTGATTCACAAACCTCCCTAAATTGGGATCGCGCATCAGCCGAACTGGATAAAATTATCGTTGGTAACTACAGCACTAAACTTGCAAATATGCGATTTAGCGCCAAAGATAATGACAAAGATATTTTGTTAGAAATGAAAGATATTCAATCAGACATTAACGGCAAAATAAAAGATAACTTTGTTGATTATGACTTCACTTACAAACTCGGCGGAATACGTTTTGTTTCCGATAGTCAAGAAAACTTCTCTATCAACGACAGTATTTTTAATATTCAATTTAATCACTTGGCGGCAAAACCGCTAAATATTATTCTCACTGAAGCGGCCAAGGTTGCCGAGAGCGATAAAAAACAAGATACTCCATCTGAAGAAGTATTCCAGGCATTTATAGAACTTTCCCAAAAACAGCCTCAAGTGAAAATTGCCCCCTTCAAATTATCGAACAAGGGAGGGAAACTCAGTGCCGATTTAGATATTGAATTTGCACCGGGTGATTTACAGGCTAAAATCCAATCTAATAAGGTGTTAGAAATGTTTAAGCAATTTGCTCTAAACATTAATTTAGATAACCCTGCAATTTTAGATTTTATTACTCAAGCAAAACGTCTAGATACCAATGTCACCATGCAGGAAACTCCGGAGAAAGAAGCAGAGAAAACACTACGTGAATTCTTATCACTCGCTGAAAGCACTCCGTTGTTTGTGGTTGATGATAAAAGCATAAAACTCAATGCTAAATTAGAAAACAACAAAATCAACCTCAATGGCAATATGCTATCTTGGGAAGAGTTTGTTATGATGGTAGCAATGGTTCCAAACTCGATTCCTGATGAAACTCTGGAAGAATCCGAAACACCGGAAATGCCGGAAACCAAATAAGCGGCATGAATAAAAAAGTGCGGTCAAAAATTTAAATGTTTTTTTGACCGCACTTTATTTTATGGATAACCGGAAATCAAACTTTCTCCAACTTCGCCAAATGAGCAATCAGCCATTTTATCCCTTGATTCTGGAAAGCGATTTGTAAGCGCAAATTATTGTCCGCACCTTCTACATTGATCACCGTGCCAAAACCGAATTTTTCATGTTTCACTTTTTGCCCCATTTTCCATTCGCTTTCATTAGCGTTCGGCGAAACGCTACCTACTTTGGCTTGATTCAAGGCGCGTGTAACGGTGCCACGTAAACGGATTTCCTGCAAACATTGTGGTGGTAATTCTGTGATAAAACGAGAAGGCAAATGACGTTCTTCTTTGCCATATAAACGACGACTTTCTGCGTAAGAAATGGTGAGTTTTTGTTTGGCACGGGTAATCCCCACATAAGCCAAACGACGTTCTTCTTCCAAACGCCCGGCTTCTTCAAAAGAGCGGAAACTTGGGAATAATCCCTCTTCCACGCCAATCATGAAGACTCGTGGAAACTCCAAGCCTTTTGCCGAGTGCAAGGTCATCATTTCCACACAAGCTTGATGCGGTGCCGCTTGTTCTTCGCCGGCTTCTAACGAGGCGTGCGTCAAGAAAGCTGTAAGTTCTGTCATGTCTTCCGCCTCTTCAGGCTTGATAAATTCGCGGGCGGCAGAGACCAACTCTTCTAAGTTTTCAATGCGCACTTCGCCTTTTTCGCCCTTTTCCTGTTTGTAAATTTCATACAAGCCGGAATGCTTAATAACAAAATCGGTTTGTGCAAACAACGGCATTTCTTCCGTATCCCGTTGCAGAGAATTGATTAACTCCATAAAGCGAAGTAAGGCGGTCGCGGCGCGGCCTGCCAGTTTATTTTCCTGTAACGCCAAATTTGTGGCTTGCCATAACGTGATTTGATGTTCACGAGTCAGATTACGCAAGGTGTCCAACGTGCGATCGCCAACGCCCCGTGGTGGCGTATTAATAACGCGCTCAAAGGCGGCATCGTCTTGGCGATTAGCAATTAAGCGCAAATAGGCCAATGCATCCTTAATTTCCTGACGTTCGAAGAAGCGCATGCCACCATAAATACGGTACGGAATTTGTGAACGAATTAACGCTTCCTCAATCACCCGTGATTGACTGTTACTGCGATATAAAATGGCGCAATCATTCAGTTTGCCGCCGTCTTCAATCCAAGTTTTAATTTGTGAGGCAACGAACAGCGCTTCATCCAATTCGTTAAAAGCCGCATAAATGCCTACTGGCTCACCTTGATTACCTTCCGACCACAAATTTTTTCCTAGTCGATTGTTGTTATTGGAAATCAGCTCATTCGCCGCTTGCAAAATATTCATAGTGGAACGGTAATTTTGCTCTAATCGAATGGTTTCTGCATTGGCAAATTCTTTTAAAAATAACTGAATATTTTCGATTTTTGCACCACGCCAGCCATAAATAGATTGGTCGTCATCGCCCACAATCATTACTTTGCCGGTTTTGCCCGCCAACAAACGAATCCATTCATATTGAATTTTGTTGGTGTCTTGAAACTCATCCACCAAAATATGCTGAAAACGTTGTTGGTAACGTTGTAAAATCAGTGGTTTATGTAAAAACAATTCGTACGAGCGCAATAAAATTTCAGCAAAATCCACCAATCCTGCACGATCGCAAGCATCTTGATAAATCTGATAAATTCGAATCCACTCGCGTTCTTGACGATCGTGATGATCGTCAATTTGATTCGGGCGCAAGCCTTCGTCTTTTTTATTATTGATATACCAAGCGGCTTGTTTTGGCGGGAAACTTTTTTCGTCAAAATGATGTAATTTCATGAGGCGTTTGAGTAAACGCAATTGGTCTTCCGAATCTAAAATCTGGAAATCTTGCGGCAAATCCGCATCAAGATGATGGGCACGCAGAAGTCGATGAGCGATACTGTGAAAGGTGCCGACCCACATACCAAACAAACGCTGATTGCCGTCGGACAAGACGGATTCAATACGATGACGCATTTCTGCGGCAGCTTTGTTGGTGAAGGTCACCGCCATAATGCTCCCTTCGGAGACACCTTCAACACCAATCAACCATGCGATTCGGTGCGTCAAAACACGGGTTTTACCACTCCCTGCGCCCGCCAACACCAAATAATTGCCCAACGGCGCACTCACCGCTTCCCGTTGTTTATCGTTTAAACCATCTAATAATTCTGCGAAATCCATTATTTTTACTCACAAATACTGTTTTTTTGTACAGGCGAAATTATAACGAGTTTTGGTAAAAACTCAATGAAGGAAAGGGAAAAGAAGAAAAAGTGCGGTGGTTTTTTCCGATGTTTTTCCATAAAAAAGCGCACCGTAAAAGATGCGCTTTAGTAAAACAGGAAGAATTAGAAAATAATGCTGCCGATTAATGCAATGATAAAACCGACAAAGCCGATTGAGGTCTCCAACATAGTCCAGGTTTTTAACGTGGTTTTGGTGTCCATTTCCAAAAAGCGACTCATTAACCAAAATCCGCTGTCATTCACATGAGAGAACACCGTGGCGCCGGAGGCTATGGAGATCACGATAAAGCATAAATCCAATTGGCTAAGATCAGTCGCCGCAGCAACGGTCGGTGCGATTAATGCGGAGGCGGTAGTTAATGCTACCGTTGCCGAGCCTTGTGCCACGCGCAATGCCATGGAAATAATAAAGGCGGCAATAATAATTGGCATACCGGTATTGGATAACATGGCGGACAATTCATCGCCGATACCGCCGGCACGTAATACGCCACCGAACATACCGCCAGCCCCGGTGACCAAAATAATGGAGCAAATTGGTCCGAGCGCACTGTTGCAGAGGCTTTCGATTTGTTCGTAGCTACGTTCACCACGCAATAAAGCAATGGCGATTAACAACGTAATCAATAAGGCAATGGGCGTTTTACCAATTAAACGCAAGCTTTGCACCCACAAGGCTGAACCGTCGATGACTTTTGCTACGCTGAGCGTATTTAAACCGGTATCAAACAAAATTAAGAAAATCGGTAAAACCAAGATAAATAATACGCGTCCAAACGGTGGCGGGTTTTGAACGGAAGTTTCGCTAATAGCAGAACTATTCAAAAAGGTTTTCGGCAGTTCCACAAAGAATTTTTTGCTGATGTACATACTGAACAAATATGTCCCGATATACCAAGTTGGAATAGCACAAATTAACCCGACAAGCACCATCAACCCCATATTTACACCAAGCAAATCTCCGGAAGCAACCGGGCCGGGATGCGGCGGTAAAAAGGCGTGCATGACGGCGAAGGCACCGGCGACCGGAAAGGCGTAACGTAAGACGGAACCACCAAAGCGTTTTGCCACGCTAAAGACGATTGGCAACATCACCACCAAACCGGCATCAAAGAAAATCGGGAAACCGAATAATAAGGCGGCAACCCCAAGGGCAAAAGGCGCTTTTTGTTCGCCAAATTTATTGATTAAGGTATCGGCAAGCACTTTTGCTCCGCCGGTCACTTCAAGTAAACGCCCAATCATGGCCCCCAAACCAACCAACAAGGCAACCGATGCCAACGTATTGCCGAAGCCGGTTAATAGCGTCGGTAAAATCTTGTCAACGGAAATACCCGCGGCAATTGCGGTCAATAAACTGACTAACACCAATGCGACAAAGGCGTGCATTTTAAATTTAATGATGAGTAGCAGTAATAAAAGTACAGCTGCGATCATGATGAAAATTAACATAATTCGTCCTCATGCTAAAAAATGTTACTGGTAACATACCTTTTATGGCAATATTGGTAAATAGACATCATTAAGAACTGTGATCACAATCACAAAAAATATATTTATGCTTAATTCATCTTCAAAAACGGACACTTTATAGTCCAAAAAGATTGTTACCGATAACATTTTTGCGCTAAGCTAAGTCTATTAAAAATCAGAGAAGGAGAAACACATGGCGGCAGGTAAAAGTTTTATTTTAATGGGGGTATCCAGCACCGGTAAAACGTCCGTGGGGACGGAAGTCGCGCATCGTCTGGGGATAAAACTGATTGACGGAGACGATCTGCATCCTCGCGCCAATATCATTAAGATGGGAGAAGGCCATCCATTGAACGATGAAGATCGCGCACCTTGGTTGGAGCGCATTCGGGATGCGGCGTTTAGCTTGGAACATAAAAGCGAGATTGGCATTATTGTTTGTTCGGCACTGAAAAAGAAATATCGTGATCAAATTCGTGACGGCAACAGCAATGTAAAATTCCTATTTTTACACGGTTCTTATGATGTAATTTTGGAACGTATGCGCCAACGCAAAGGGCACTACATGAAAGAAAGTATGCTGAAAAGTCAGTTTGAAACGCTGGAAGTACCGGGTGCAGATGAACCTGATGTGATTCCTATTGATATTAATACGTCTTTTGACGAAGTGGTTGAACGTTGTATTCAGGCGCTGAAGCCTTATCTCTCTTAAAACAAAAAAGTGCAGTCTGTTTTTTCAAGTGTTCGAAATTATGTAGCAGTTGCACAAAGCTGAAATTACGGTCACTGAGCTTGTCGAAGTGTAAGTAATTTCAGCTTTTCCTATGCACAAAACTAATACTTCGACAAGCTCAGCAAGCGTTTTGTACATTTGCTCCGTAATACTGCAAGTGTTTTAAAGCGTCTAAAAAAACCACCGCACTTTTATATGCTTTCCCCTAAATGGATCTGGTAGCCTAAATTGATGATAGCGCTTTGCGCGGGAATATTATCAATTCGCGCCAGTAATTCCTGTGCAGCAACACGCCCAATGTCTAAACGAGGTGTAATCACCGTAGCAAGTTGCGGCGTGATAGATTGACCTACATCATGTCCGTGGAAACCGGCAACAGCAATTTGCTTGGGCACTTGAATGCCTAGCCGTTGACATTCAAAAATAGCGCCAATGGCAATGTCATCATTGGTACAAAAAATACCGTCAATTTGCGGAAATGTTTCAAGTGCCTGATGCAACAAATCGCCGCCTAGCGTAAAAGAAGAATGTTCTTTAGTGGCGATCACATGTGGTGTTAACTGATGCTTTGCCATGGCGTATTCATAGCCTTGCTGACGTAAACGCGTGCGTTTATCTTGACGTGCCGCAAAATAGACTACGTTGCGATACCCACGATTAATCATAGTTTCCACCATCGCTTGTGCCGCGGCGATGTTATCAAAACCGACAACCTGTTGGATACCAACCTCGGTGGTATCCATGATTTCAATTACCGGAATATTCGCCACTTTAAGCATTTTTTTAGTTTTTTCAGAATGCTGACTTTCTGACAAAATAATGCCGTCTACGTTATAAGACAGTAGGCTTTCAATACGTCGTTCCTCTTTCTTTTCACTGTAACCGTAATGCGCCAACATGGTTTGATAACCTGCTTTATCGGTAATTTGCTCAATACCGCGAATCACATTGGCGAACACCTGATTAGTCAACGACGGCACCAACACACCAATCGCCCGACTTTTAGCATTGGACAAAATATCCGGTGCGCGATTAGGAATATAGCCGAAGCGTTCAATGGCTTCCGCAATGCGCGCTTGTGTGCCACTCGCCACAGAATCGGGATTGCGCAAATAGCGGCTGATGGTCATTTTCGTGATACCAAGGTAATCGGCAATATCTTGTAACGTCGGGCGTTTATTTTTTGTCATAATAAGGAAAGCCTAATAAATACACGAGATGATTTTAGACTAAGGCAGAATCAATCACAAATTGCCAAACGTTCTTTGCCGCTATACACCGTTGCCCGCCCTTCTCTGGCGAAACCAACGAGGGTTAAATCATACTGCTCCGCCATTTGCACGGCTAAGTCCGTTGCAGCGGAAATAGCAATAAGCATTTCAATGCCACATGAAACGGTTTTTTGCACCATTTCATAGCTGGCACGACTGGTCACCAATACGAACCCCCGAGGCTTTCCTGCTTTGGCATGCCAACCAAGCAGTTTGTCTAATGCCACATGGCGTCCTACATCTTCACGAATCGCCAATAACTCGCCTGCTATAGAGAAAAACCCCGCCGCGTGAGTTGAGCCGGTTTGTTTACCGAGTTCTTGTGCGTCATATAATTTTTGCAAGCAAGAATCTAATTGGGCGGCATTAACCGTTAAAGTGCGGTCTAATTTTGCTATGTTTTTATAGACTTGTTGTATTTGTTCCGCACCACAAATACCACAACCGGTACGGCCGGTTAAAGTGCGCCGATGGTCTTTCAATGCCACAAAACAGCGGGTTGCCAACTCAATTCTGGCTTCTATGCCATTACAAACCTCTTCAATATCAATGCCATAAATGTCGGCTGGCTTATCGATAATGCCCTCCGTAAGGGAAAAACCCATGGCAAAATCGTCTAGATCCCGCGGAGAACACATCATCACTGTGTGGGAGATACCATTATATACCAAGGCAACTGGAACTTCTTTTGCCAAACTATCCTGTTTTTCGGAAACTGTAATGCTGTTTCCTATTGGTTTAGTATTTGTTAATTTTTTGATAAAACTAATTGTTCTTTTTGTGATCCAGCTCAACTTTTTTATCCTTTTTAATTATTAGTGATTATAGATTTCTGTACAAAAAATAGGTATTCTAGCCCCGCTAACGAATAAGTAAGTAATATTTATATATCACGTTAGGTTTTATATCGATTGCGTTTAATTGTAATACTATTTTAACAAAATCGACCACCAGATTATCTACTCAAATACGAATTTATAACTATCAAATAGAAATCAACAATCCATTTTGTTGATGTGGGGAGTATTTATGCAGATCAGTAGAAGAAAATTCTTCAAGGTCTGTGCCGGCGGTATGGCAGGAACATCGGTTACGATGTTAGGCTTTGCTCCGGCTACGGCCTTAGCTGCGCCACGCGAATATAAACTATTGCGTGCGAAAGAGTCTCGTCAAACCTGTACATACTGCTCGGTAAGTTGCGGTATGTTGATGTACAGTACAGGTACGCCATCCAACACATTAAGTGGTCACACCGCTACAAATACCCGTTCTAAATTATTCCATATTGAAGGCGACCCTGATCATCCGATCAGCCGTGGTGCTTTATGCCCTAAAGGTGCAGCTGCCTTAGACTTCGTAAATAGCGAAAGCCGGACCTTATATCCGGAATATCGTGCACCGGGCTCTGATAAATGGGAGCGCATTTCTTGGAAAGATGCCATTAAACGCATTGCCCGCTTGATGAAAGATGACCGCGATGCCAACTTTGTTGAGAAAAATGCCGAAGGCAATATCGTCAACCGTTGGACAACCACAGGGATCATGACAGCGTCAGCAATCAGTAATGAAGCCGCGCTGCTAACCCAGAAGTGGATTCGAATGTTGGGGATGCTTCCGGTATGTAACCAAGCGAATACTTGACACGGACCAACGGTAGCAAGTCTTGCTCCATCATTTGGTCGCGGTGCCATGACAAATAGCTGGGTTGATATCAAAAACGCCAACCTTATTATTGTTCAGGGCGGTAACCCTGCTGAAGCCCACCCTGTTGGCTTCCGTTGGGCAATCGAAGCAAAGAAAAACGGTGCAAAAATCATCGTGGTTGACCCGCGCTTCAATCGTACAGCTTCCGTAGCTGACCTTCACGCCCCAATTCGTTCCGGTTCTGATATTGCCTTCTTAATGGGGGTTATCCGTTACTTACTGGAAACCAATCAAATTCAACACGAATACGTTAAACACTATACCAATGCATCCTTCTTGGTGGATGAAGGCTATAAATTTGAAGACGGTTTATTCTCCGGATTTGACGAGGCCAAAGGTAAGTATGATAAATCAACTTGGAACTACCAATTTGATGAAAATGGTAATGCCAAACGTGATATGACGTTACAACACCCTCGTTGTGTAATTAACGTATTAAAAGAACACGTATCTCGTTACACCCCGGAAATGGTTGAAAAGGTTACCGGTGTAAAACAAAAACTCTTCTTACAAATTTGTGAAGAAATTGGTAAAACTTCTGCTCCGAATAAAACCATGACGCATTTATATGCGCTCGGCTTTACCGAACACACAATCGGTACACAAAATATTCGCTCAATGGCGATGATCCAATTGCTCTTGGGTAATATTGGTATGCCGGGTGGCGGTATCAACGCATTACGCGGCCACTCTAACGTTCAAGGTACAACCGATATGGGCTTGTTACCGACAATGTTACCTGGCTATATGCGTTTGCCGACAGAAAAAGAAACGTCATTCGAACAATTCATCAATGCGATTACGCCAAAAGATATCGTGCCAAATCAAACAAACTACTATCGCAATACATCAAAATTCTTCATCAGTATGATGAAGACATTCTATGGTGATAAAGCGATGAAAGAAAATAGTTGGGGTTTTGATTTCTTGCCAAAAGTCGATCGCGTCTATGACCCAATTACGCATGTCAAAATGATGCATGACGGTGAATTGAACGGTTGGATTTTACAAGGTTTCAACGTACTGAACTCATTACCGAACAAAAACAAAACCGTTGCCGGTATGAGTAAGTTGAAATACTTAATCATTATGGATCCACTACAAACCGAAAGCTCCGAATTTTGGAAAAACTTTGGGGAATCCAATGACGTAGATCCGTCCAAAATCCAAACTGAAGTATTCCGTTTACCAACCACCTGTTTTGCGGAGGAAGATGGCTCTATCGCTAACTCCGGTCGTTGGGTGCAATGGCACCAAAAATCTTGTGACCAGCCGGGTGAAGCGTTACCGGATGTAGAGATTTTGTCTATGCTCCGTGAAGAAATGCATGAGCTTTATAAGAAAGAAGGCGGTCGGGGTATTGAGTCTTTTGAAGCCATGACATGGAGCTATGATATTCCTCATGCACCATCTTCAGCAGAATTAGCTAAAGAGCTAAACGGCTACGCTTTAGAAGATCTATATGATGCTAACGGCAACCTGATGTATAAGAAAGGTCAACTGCTCAACGCCTTCGCACACTTGCGTGATGACGGTACGACAAGTTCCGGAAACTGGATTTATGTAGGTCAATGGACTGAAAAAGGCAACCAAACGGAAAATCGAGATAATTCTGATCCGTCCGGTTTAGGTTGTAATTTAGGTTGGAGCTTTGCATGGCCTGCGAACCGTCGCATACTTTACAGTCGTGCTTCTTTAGACATTAACGGTAATCCATGGGATAAACACCGTCAATTAATCAAGTGGAACGGTAAAAACTGGAACTGGTTTGATATTGCCGACTACGGTACACAGCCTCCGGGTTCTGATACCGGTCCATTCATCATGTCCGCCGAAGGTGTCGGTCGTTTATTCGCCGTTGATAAAATCAATAGCGGACCTGTGCCGGAACATTATGAACCGATTGAAAGTCCGATTGATACTAACCCGTTACACCCAAATGTTGTGACGGATCCAACGGTACGTATCTATAAAGAAGACCGTGAGTTTATCGGTTCAAATAAAGAATACCCGTTTGTAGCGACAACTTACCGTTTAACCGAACACTTCCACAGTTGGACTGCGCAATCTGCTCTAAACATCATCGCACAACCACAACAATTTGTGGAAATTGGTGAAGCATTAGCAGCAGAAAAAGGCATTCAAAAAGGTGACATGGTGAAAATCACTTCTCGTCGTGGCTATATCAAAGCTGTTGCTGTGGTCACAAAACGTTTGAAAGCGTTGGAAGTTGACGGAAAAACAGTACACCATGTAGGTATCCCGATTCACTGGAATATGAAAGTATTAAATGGCAAAGGCAACCGTGGATTCTCCACCAATACCTTAACGCCATCATGGGGGGAATCCGTCACACAAACCCCTGAATATAAGACTTTCCTTGTGAATATCGAAAAAGTAGCGGAGGCAGCATAAGATGAGATCAATGGATGTACAAACGCAAGACATTATTAAGGTCTCCGCAACCTCCGGTTTAACACCGGCACCACATGCGCGTGATCACAAAGTTGAAGTAGCAAAACTCATTGACGTAACGACCTGTATCGGTTGCAAAGCCTGTCAGATTGGTTGTTCGGAGTGGAATGACATCCGCTCTGATGTCAATGCCCAATGCGTAGGGATTTATGACAACCCTGTTGACCTTAATGCAAAAGCCTGGACGGTCATGCGCTTCAATGAAGTAGAAGAAAACGATCGTTTAGAATGGTTAATCCGTAAAGATGGCTGTATGCACTGTACCGAACCGGGCTGTTTGAAAGCCTGTCCGGCACCGGGTGCAATTATCCAATATGCCAACGGTATCGTGGATTTCCAATCCGACAAGTGTATCGGCTGCGGTTACTGTATTGCTGGCTGCCCGTTCAATATTCCACGCATGAATCCAGAAGATAATCGTGTGTATAAATGCACCCTTTGTGTGGATCGTGTCTCTGTAGGTCAGGAACCGGCTTGTGTGAAAACTTGTCCGACCGGCGCAATTCGTTTCGGTTCCAAAGAAGAAATGAAGGTCTATGCGGAACAACGTATTGCCGATCTAAAAGCCCGTGGCTATGAAAATGCAGGTCTTTACGATCCGGAAGGCGTAGGCGGTACACATGTCATGTATGTATTACACCATGCAGATAAACCTGAATTGTATTCCGGTCTTCCGAAAGATCCGCATATCGACACAACCATTACCTTATGGAAAGACATTCTGAAACCGGTTGCTGCAGTGGCAATGGGTGGTCTTGCACTTGCCGAAATCGGTCACTATCTCACCGTAGGTCCGAATGAGGAAGAAGATGTAGAAGATCATCACAAAGAATTTGAAGATGTAGAGGGAGGCAAAAAAGATGAATAAAGGTAAACTTGAGATTACCAATGATACCCGTATCATTCGTCATAAACTCCCAGCGCGTCTAAGTCACTGGTTCTTGGTAATCAGTTTCTTCTTAACCATGTTTACCGGGGTAGCGTTCTTCTTCCCTGATTTTGCATGGTTAACGGAAATTCTTGGTACACCACAACTTGCCCGTGCAATTCACCCGTTCACCGGTATTTTAATGTTTATTGCCTTTGTGTTCTTATGTTCACTCTACTGGCACCATAACATTCCGGAGAAAAACGATATTCGTTGGATGAAGGGCGTTCTTGAAGTCTTAAAAGGTAATGAGCACGCTGTTGCTGATAACGGTAAATATAACTTGGGTCAAAAAATGCTCTTCTGGACATTGATCCTTGCCATGTTCACCTTAATGGCTTCCGGCATCATTATGTGGCGTCAATACTTCTCGCACCACTTCTCTATTCCGGTGTTGCGTATCGCCATTTTGCTACATTCTGCCTGTGCCTTTATGTTGTTCACCGGTATCTTAGTGCACATGTACATGGCATTCTGGGTGAAAGGCTCTATTACTGGTATTGTTGAAGGTTGGGTAACTGTTCGTTGGGCGAAAAAACACCACCCGAAATGGTTCCGCGAAGAAGTACTTCCTGTATTAGAACAAGATGTTGAGCGGGAAGAAAAAGGTGAACCTACTAAGGCTGTCTTCAAGAAGTTCAGTTAATTGATGATAAAGTGCGGTCAAAATTCACTACGTTTTTTAATCGCACTTTGATACAAAAAATAGCACTAATCGAGGTGCTATTTTTTTATGTGTTTACAGCGTGGAATTAAGAGATCATGACCGAAATAGCTTTAATTTGAATATATACTAATTGTCCAAGACGTAGTGCCAAATCTTGAAATGCCCATTTACTGATCCCTGCCCAAATGTGCTTGCCGGCAATATCTAACTGCAATTCGACCTGATTATCCCGCTCTTGAACTTTCACGATCCGACCATAAAGAATATTACGAATACTGGATTTTTCCGGCTTCGTCAGTGTGATGGAAACATCAGAACTATGAATACAAATCCGAACAAACTCATCCACCTCGGCTGCCAAGGCATTGACCCAAATCTGTTGATCACCTAGCGTAAGTGCGGTCATTTTATAAGATGGATTATGCAAAAAAACAGGCAAAGAAAGCACCGCACTTTGTTGGTTTTGTTGTTTCCAAGGCAAGAATAAAGGGCTGTCCCAAACCGCTTCCAAGACATCATAGGATTCGACTTTACCATCCGTTAACAAAACCACCCGTTCTGCAAGACACAATAATTCATCAAGGCTGTGAGTAACGTATAAAATCGGGATATTAATTTCTTTGGATAAGCGTTCCAAATAATTGAGCAATTCCCGTTTACGCGGTAAGTCCAACGCAGAAAGCGGCTCATCCATCAATAAAATTTCAGGATCTGTCAATAATGCGCGCCCAATAGCCACGCGCTGTTTTTCACCGCCGGATAAGGTGATCGGATATCGCTTTAATAAATGACCGATACCAAGCAATTCTACAATGTAATCAAATTCTTCTTTGCTGGTGTTTCTCATGCCGTAACGCAAATTGCCTTTTACGGTGTAATGAGGAAACAATCGCGCGTCTTGGAATACATAACCGATATTGCGTTGGTTAGGCGGCAAACAAATCCCTTCCTCAGCATCAAATAACACATTGTCGTTTAATGTAATACAGCCTTCATCGGGATTAATTAAGCCACTGACCAAATTAATTAACGAAGATTTACCTGAGCCGGATAACCCGAAAAGTGCGGTCACGCCTTGGGATGGAATGTCTAACGTTGCCTGCAGGGATAAATTGCCTAATTGTTTTTTAACATCAATGTGTAGCATTATTTTGTCCTAATTTGTTCTGCATTCGTTTTGCCAGCCATTCCGATAATAATAATGACAGTAGCGATAATATGATGGCGAAAACGCATAAACGTGCGGCTTGTTCTTCCGCCCCCGGTGTTTGAATAAAAGAGTACATTGCCAAGGGAATAGTTTGGGTTTCACCGGCAATATTGGAAACAAAGGTGATAGTCGCGCCAAATTCCCCTAAAGAGCGGGCAAAACCAAGCACAACTCCGGCTAAAATACCCGGTAAGGATAAAGGCAAGGTGATCGTGAGAAATACCCGCCAAGCAGACGCACCAAGGGTTCTGGCGGCCTGCTCTAATTTCAAGTCGATATTTTCCAACGATAATCGAATGGCACGTACGACCAAAGGAAAGGCCACCACCGCTGAAGCTAACACAGCACCTTTCCAACTAAATCCAAAGGTTAAACCGAACCATTGATACAAATATTTACCGATAAAGCCATTGCGTCCCATGGCAACCAACAAAAGATAACCAATCACGACTGGTGGTAAAACTAAAGGCAGATGAATAATCCCCCCCACAATGGATTTACCATAAAAATTTTTCCGAGCCAAAATCCATGCAACTAAAATAGCAAAAGGCAAACTCCACAAAATGGCACTGACGGAGACTTCCAAGCTCAGACGAATGGCATCGATTTCTAATGGGCTCAAACCTAATAACAGCAGAAACTGTGTAAGCAAAATTTAATTTCCTATATAAACAAAGCGTAGCACAATGGCTACGCTTAATGAGTCAAAGTTAGTTTGCTTATTTTACAGAGAAACCGTAATCCGCAAATACTTTTTTCGCTTCAGGCGATTCTAGATATTTCAAGAAGGCTTGGGTTTCTGCATTGTTATGATCTTTTAAGATCGCAACCGGATAATCAGCCGGTTTGTAAGAATCTTGTGGGAATACGCCGATTGCTTTCACCTCTTTGCTCACTTTCGCATCGGTGGCATACACGATACCTAATGGAGATTCGCCTCGTTCAACCAAGGCTAATGCCGCACGAACGTCTTTGGCGCGGGCTAATTTGTCTTTTACTTTATCCCATAAGTTTAATTTGGTTAACGCTTCTTCCGCGTATTGACCGGCTGGCACGTGAGCCGGGTCACCAACAGACAAATAAGAGTCTTTTAATTGGTTGATCCATTCGCCTTTCGCAATATCAACGTTTTGTAATTTGCTGTCTTTTTGTGAAATTAAAACAAGTTCATTACCCACTAATAATTTTTCGGTTTCTTTAACGGTTAACCCTTTGTCAGAAAGGTATTTCATCCATTTGGTGCTGGCGGAAATAAATAAATCGGCGGGTGCGCCCTCTTCAATTTGTTTCGCTAAGGTTGAAGAAGAGGCAAAAGAAAATACGATTTCCTCTTTGGGATTCACTTTTTTGTAATCTTCAGCAACTTGCTTTAATGAGTCGGTCATTGAAGCCGCTGCAAACACAGTCACTTTCGCTTGCGCAGAAAGAGAGAAAGCCAAGCAAGCCACAGCTAAGCCGGCAGCGATTTTTGAATATTTAAACATAGAAAAACTCCATTTTGGTTGACTAATAAGTTATATATATTACAAATTATACAACGAAAATAAAAGTAAAGGCGATATAAAAAATATTATTTTATTCAATAAAATGTTGAAAAGCAGAATAAAAGCTAGCGTTGAAACATTCTTATTCTTACTAAAATATTGTATGATACCGCCCATATAACTCACAGGTGTTACAAGGATGGACACTTATTTGAAAATGTAGGAGAGAAAAAAATGCGTGGCACGGAAATTTTACTTACCATTAAACTAAAACAACAACTTTTCGCCGATCCTAAACGTATTCGTTTATTAAAAGAAATTCAAAAATGCGGTTCCATCAACCAAGCAGCTAAAAATGCCAAAGTCAGCTATAAAAGCGCCTGGGATCACCTTGAAGCCATGAACAAAATCAGTCCGAAGCCGTTACTTGAACGCAATATTGGCGGCAGAAATGGTGGCGGCACAGCATTAACCGTCTATGCGCAACGCTTATTACAGCTTTATGATTTGTTGGAACAAACCCAAGAAAAAGCCTTTGATATTTTGCGCGATGAAAAAGTCCCGCTCAACAGCTTGTTATCAGCCACCGCACGATTTTCACTCCAATCCAGCGCGCGTAATCAATTCTTCGGCAAAGTACAGACATTACGCTTTGAAGATGTTCACTGCTTTGTGGATATTGCCCTAGAAGGTTTTTCCAAACCGCTTATGGTGTCCATTACAGAAAAAAGTGCGGTGCGTTTAAAACTTGAATCTGACAGAGAAGTCATGCTGATGTTTAAAGCACCTTGGGTAAAAATTACCGAAAAACAAAAAAGAAACCTTGCCAACCAATTTAGCGCAACAGTGAAATCCATCACTGACAAAGGTGATGCAGGTGAGGCCATATTAATGTTAGAAGATTCCAACATTGAATTTTGCGCGACGCTCTCAAAAGATCAACATTTGGAACCGAACCAACAAGTTTGGGTATCAGTCGATCCCGAGCAAGTGATTCTTGCCACACTTTATTAATTCAACGTACTACTTTTAAGTAAAAAAAATTCCCCGTAAATTATTCGTTTACGGGGAATTTTATGAATATTCTATAATGTAATTTCATCAATAGACTTACCGAAACTCGGCACAAACACATGTAAGAAATAATCCATTTCAGGGCTGTGCCATTGATCCATTAAATTTTCTAACCGCACTTTGGCTGATTTAAACTCCTGATTGCCATTTTCCAGTTCAAATTTCACCTTAATACAAGCGCAGATTAAATCGGCCTGTTTCACAATATGCTTCTCTTCTTCAGAAAAATATTGGCTATCCAAATAAGGTAAAAAATCCGCCTGTAATTCTTCCGGCAATAAACTAATCAAATGCAACTCAGCGGCCGTTTCAATTTGTTTATAAGCGTGAGTAATCTCATCGTTAAAATATTTAATCGGCGTCGGCAAATCTCCAGTAAAAATTTCCGATGTGTCATGGTACATCGCCAATACCGCAACACGCTCTGCGTTTAACGCGGCACCATAAAATTTATTTTTAATCAATGCCAACGCGTGTGCTACAAAAGCAACCTGCAAGCTGTGCTCCGCTAGATTCTCCCGTTCAATATTTCGCATTAACGACCAACGCTGAATCAATCTTAAACGATCCAAACAAGCGAAAAAATGACTAGTCTTTAACTCTTTCATCACACAACCTTATTGATTAAACGTATATTCCTCAATCACCACCGGGATTTTATAAGTTTTGCCTAAACGGGAAATTTCTACTTGCACTTTTGTATTTGGACGCACATCAGCAATAAATTTCATCATTTCCGTTGGTGAACGGGCTTCTTTACTATCGATTTTTAAAATCACATCGCCCGACTGCAAACCTGCTTTAGCTGCCGGGCTATTAGGAATCACGCTGGTAATTAAAATCCCCTGGTCGGAAGCGCCTTGTCCATTGCTGAATAAAATATCTGTTTGCACCCCGAAATAACCACGAATCACCCGACCATCACGGATAATTTTTTTCATCACATCACTAGCTAAATCAATCGGAATAGCAAAATTTAAGCCTTCAGCAATTTCATTAGAGTTTTTACCAATGCTCAAGGTGCTGATACCAAGTAATTCACCAGCAGAATTAATTAACGCACCACCGGAATTACCACGGTTAATAGGTGCGTCTGTTTGAATAAAGTTTTGACGTCCTAGCGCTTCTCCAACAGCATTACGGCCAACGGCACTAATAATCCCTTGTGATACGCTTTGTCCTAAGTTGTATGGATTACCGATGGCTAACACCACATCGCCTACATGAACCGAGCGGCTTGGGTTTTGCGGAATAGTCGATAAATTTTCAGCTTTAATTTTTAACACGGCCAAATCCGTTAAAGAATCGGAACCAATTAATGCAGCATCAAAAATATTCCCGTTTTGTAATGCAACTATAATTTGATCGGCATTTTGAATCACGTGTTTATTGGTTAAGATATAACCATCTTTCGACATAATCACACCGGAGCCCAAGTTATTCACTTGCAACTGTGTAGAAGAAGATGTAAACGCTTGATTATATACGTTCACGACCGCCGGCGAGGCAATGCGCACTGCATCTTTATAGGAGACAATCTGCGCCTCAGGTGTAACAGGTTCCTCGGTTATTTTCGGCAAAACAAAGAGTATCACGGCAGCAGACACCAGGCCGACAATTGCCGAATGTAAAATTTTCTTTAACATTTGTTCCTCATTTTCTTATATAAATTAATTTAAGATCGTTGCCGACAGGTTCGCATAATTGTAATTCCCACAATGGGGCATCGGCAAGTTTAGTTAAGTTAGGTAAATGACATAAATCACGTGCCTGATCGCCTAATAATTTAGGTGCCATATAAATAATCAATTCATCCACCAAATTTTCTGCGATTAACGCACCGGCTAAGGTCGCACCGGCTTCTACCCAAAAGGTATTTATTTGGCGCTTACCTAATTCGCTCATCAATGCCTGTAAGTGGCTTTCCACCTGATTGGGGATTAATTGTAAATATTCCGTGGACGCAGGAAAACCATCTAAGTGAAATTTATCCTTGCCTATCAACCAAACAGGTGAATCCGTTAAAAACAAATTAAAATCCGACCGCACTTTATGGGCGGAATCCAAAATCACCCGTACGGGCTGACGCAAATGCTGCTCGGCATAACAGGCTTGCACCTCTTGCGGTAATTCTGCCCACCGCACATTCAGGCTTGGATTATCTGCCAACACGGTTTGTGATGTGGATAAAATTGCCGAGGCTTTCGCGCGATATTGTTGTACATCTGCTCGCGCCTGTGCGCCGGTAATCCACTTACTTTCGCCATTTGCCATAGCCGTTTTGCCATCAATACTCATGGCTAATTTTAGCTGCACGAAAGGTCGACCGGTTCGCATACGTTTCAAGAAGCCTTTGTTGAGTTCCTCGGCATTTTCTTTTAATAAACCCACAGCACTTTCAATGCCGGCATCGGCTAAAATTCCTAGCCCTTTACCCGCCACCAACGGATTCGGATCACACATTGCGGCAATCACATTCCGCACACCGGCATCCACCAAACCTTTGGCGCAAGGCGGGGTTCGACCGTAATGGGCACAAGGCTCAAGGGTGACATAGGCGGTTGCTCCACGGGCATTCTCACCTGCCTCACGCAATGCCATCACCTCTGCATGGGGTTCTCCCGCTTTGGCATGAAAACCCTTACCGATAATTTGACCATTTTTAACCAACACGCAACCTACCGCAGGATTCGGTGTAGCAGTGAACTCACCTTGTTTGGCTAAATCTAACGCCAATTGCATAAACTCGGCATCTTTTAGGCTAAATTGAGATGTCATTTATGATCCTTTAAGTTCTCAATTTCTTGGCTAAATTCATTAATATCATCAAAACTTAAATAGACGGAAGCAAAACGAATATAAGCCACTTTATCTAAATTTTTCAGCTCGTCCATCACCAAGGTTCCAACCAATTTACTCGGCACTTCACGCTCGCCAGTGGCGCGCAGTTGGTGAATAATACGGCTAATAGCTTTTTCCACATCATCAGAGCTAACCGGACGTTTTTCGAGCGCATGTTGAATGCCTCGGCGCAATTTGTCTTCGTTAAAAGGCTCTCGATTACCGTTATTTTTAATGATTTTCGGCACAATTAATTCGGCCGTTTCAAAAGTCGTAAAACGTTCGTGGCACTGCCCGCACTCACGACGGCGGCGAACCTGAAAACCATCAGACACCAAACGACTATCAATCACTTTGGTTTCTTCTGTGGAACAAAAAGGACAATGCATCTCGCCTCCCATTTATAAATAGCGAAAAAAATGACCGCACTTTGCGCGGTAAATCGTCGAACGATTATTTTACAAGGTATTGACGCAAAGTGCGGTAGAAAAAATAAAAATTTTATAACAGACGTAAATACACCGTGATTTCTTCTCGGTCGTGGTACAAATGCTTGGCTTTCAACTGAAATGCTAAGCCGCGTTGCGTCAGCTTATCGGCGATATATTGCAAACATTGCTGTACTTCTGCATAGCGCTTTTTCATCGGCAATTTTAAATTGAAAATCATGCTATGACACCAACCATTCAATAACCACTTGGTCATCAGTTCGGCAATTCGACTTGGTTTTTCCACCATATCACACACCAACCAATCGATTTTCTGTCGTTTTGGCGGTTGAAACTTAAAACCGTCCTCCGCACAATGTTCAATACGACCGGTTTCATGCAGGCTTGCCGCCATTTTACCGTGATCCACTGCATACACAAACAAGCCACGTTTCACCAGTTGATAGGTCCAACCGCCCGGGCAAGCGCCTAGATCAACGGCATACTGATTTTCATTGAGCCATTCCGCTTCTTTTTGACGTGGAATAAAAGTCAAAATGGCTTCTTCCAATTTTAACGTGGACCGACTTGGCGCATCTGCCGGAAATTTTAAGCGCTGAATGCCCATTAAATGGGCAGAATGGTTATGGTTGTAAGAATAACCAACATAACAAGCATTATTACGTAAGAAAAAAAGATGTAAAAACAGACCGCACTTTGCATGATTTGACGCACTCAGCCAGCCCTGTTTTTTTAAGGCTTGACGCAACGGCACCGTAAACTTACGACAAAAACCAAGCAATTCTTTGGCTTCATTGGTATTTGCTGTTTCCACCAACAATTCCGTGCTCTGTTTTAAATCGATTTTATCTGCGATTTGTTGATATTGTTGCACTATCGGCGTAATACGATCTTGCTGCGGTAAATCCGTTAATAAATCGGAAACCGCCAACATTTGACGGGCAAAAATTAATTGTTGAAAATCCAATTCGCGGGCTAAGTAATCCGCTTCGTCTGCCTGGTAGCATTCAAAAATCACATAACCGCTATTTTCTATCACGCGGGCAAAACCAAATACGCCTTTTTCGGCCGCTTTATCGGTGATTTCCGCCGCCATTTCACGTTCAAACCCCATGCGGCAATATAAAGCTAACTTATTCATTTAATTATTTATTTTCTTCCTGGTTCATAGTTTGAATAATCCAAGTTCGGAACGCAATAATACGCTCGTCACTGCTATTATCGAGATGATTCACCACATAAAATGATTTAGGATCACGCAAATTGGTATCAAATACTAAAGCTAAATTGCCGTTATCTAATTCTTGTTGCGCCAATATTCGGTTTGCCAATACAACGCCTTGGGCATGAATGGCAGCTTGTAATGCCATAAAGGTATGACTAAAAATCGGACCTTGTTGAATATTCAACTCATCGCAAAGCAAATAATCTGCCATGTACTGCCAGTTATCACGAGTATGAATATGCAATAGCGTGTGATGTTTCAAATCCTGATAATCATGAATCGGCTTTTCCGCAAGTAATTTCGGCGCGGCCAAAACAAGTAGTTTTTCTTCCACCAAACGATCCACTTGCAAGTTATCCCAATTCCCCCGACCATAATAAATAGCAATGTCGATATCTTGGCTAAGTAGGCCTTCGTCTTGATCTACCCCTTTTAAACGTACTTCAATGTCGGGATGCAATTTATTAAATTCGCTTAAACGCGGTACTAACCATTGAATACCAAAGGTTTGCGGCACACTGATAGTCAAGTGTTTATCAGATTTTAGGGAAAGTAATTTATCAGTAGCTTCTACTAAACGGTGCAGGATTTTTGTAATATCAACATAATAAGCCTTACCGAATTCCGTTAATTCCAAGGCGCGATTTTTCCGTTTAAATAATTCGACGCCTAGAAAATCTTCCAAAATTTTGATTTGATGACTAATTGCCGCTTGGGTAACAAACAACTCATTGGCTGCTTTGGTAAAACTCAAAAATCTAGCGGCAGACTCAAATGCTTTCAGTGAATTTAAAGGTGGCAAACGTTTATACATGTTTTTTCCCAATGAGTAATAATTTAACAATGAATTAAATTCAGATTATTTTTTTTTATAAATCTAATTAAAAAATCTCTTTTGTCTATCACGACACTTCTCCATAAAATGAGACCATACTTAAGAAGCTGTATTTCTTATTGGTTAAGATTTTCGGATTAAGTATGATGTTGTGTTTGCATATTGTTTGGAATTTCCAAGCAAAGTAACGAAAGTTACTATTTTCATTTCCTGTATATTCGGCTTTTTCGCCAAACACCGCTTCCACAAAGAGCGGTGTTTTTTATAGAAAATTTTATCATAGTTATCCGCTTATTTCTTGCTTCAGCTCACAAAACTCAAAAAACAACGCCTCTCTTATTCCCAAAATTCATTTTATTCTTCTCATTAAAATATTTTAAATCCTTAGAGAATGGTGTAGATTAAAAATCACTTAAATCACAATATAGTTATAAGGAAAAACCATGTCAGACTTACTTGATTGGAAAAATCTCGGATTTAGTTATATCAAAACAGATTATCGTTTTATCGCCCGCTGGAAAGACGGCAAATGGGATAGCGGTGAATTAACCACTGACAGCACATTGCACATTCACGAAGGGTCCACTGCACTGCATTATGGTCAGCAATGTTTCGAGGGTTTAAAAGCCTACCGTTGCAAAGACGGTTCGATTAACCTTTTCCGCCCGGATCAAAACGCGAAACGTATGCAAAACACGTGCGATCGCCTGTTAATGCCACAAGTGCCGACAGAATTATTTATTCGAGCGTGTAAAGAAGTGGTCAAAGCCAATGATCGTTGGGTTGCCCCTTACGGCACCGGTGCTACACTTTATCTTCGACCATTCGTTATCGGCGTAGGAGAAAATATTGGCGTACGCCCTGCACCGGAATATATTTTCTGTGTTTTCTGTTGCCCGGTAGGCGCCTATTTCAAAGGCGGCATGAAACCGTCCAATTTCTTGGTAACTGATTATGACCGCGCTGCACCACACGGTACCGGTGGCGTTAAGGTTGGTGGAAACTATGCCGCAAGTTTATTACCACACGAACTTGCCGCAGAACGCAAATTTGCCGATGCCATTTATCTTGATCCGAAAACCCACACAAAAATTGAAGAAGTGGGTGCAGCAAACTTTTTCGGCATAACTCATGATAACAAATTCATCACGCCACTTTCTCCATCCATTTTGCCAAGTATCACCAAATACTCATTGCTCTATTTAGCAAAAGAACGCTTGGGCATGGAAACCATTGAAGGTGACGTATATATCAACGAATTAGATCAATTCGCCGAAGCCGGAGCGTGCGGAACTGCTGCAGTTATTTCACCTATCGGCGGCATTCAATATGGCGATGACTTCCACGTTTTCTATTCAGAAACTGAAGTTGGTCCAATCACCAAACGCCTTTACGACGAGCTCACCGGCATTCAATTCGGTGATATAGAGGCGCCTGAAGGCTGGATTGTAAAAGTGGATTAATTTCTGCTTTCCAAAGTATACAAAGTATAAAAGTGCGGTCAAATTCGACCGCACTTTTTGTTTGTATCCTATAAAAAATCCCCACAACCTCAGGGCTACGGGGATTTTTTATTTTTGGCTGAATTATGGATTAACGAATTTTTCGCCTAATTCAATATCTGCACGCAATGTCGGCAACATCGCATCTAAGGCTTGTTGCTCGAAAGCGCTAAGTTTGCCGATCGGCAGGATTTCTTCCACACCTTCTTTACCAAAGCGAACCGGTTGGGCAAAGAAGCGGGCGTATTTGCCATCGCCTTCTACATAGCTACATTCAACCACAGTTTCACCTTGTAATCCGCGTACCACAGCATTCGCAAAACGAGCTGCAGCCTGTGCCATGGACAAGGTTGCAGAACCGCCACCAGCTTTAGCATTCACCACTTCGGTACCAGCGTTTTGAATACGCTTGGTTAACGGTTCGATTTCTTCCTCTTTCCATTCAACATATTGCACTTGAGATAATAAAGGTAGAATAGTTACACCAGAATGACCGCCGATCACTGGCACTGCGGTACGGTATGCATTTAGACCTTTTAACTCGGAAACAAAAGTTTCGGAACGAAGCACATCGAGTGTGGTCACACCGAATAATTTACGTTTATCGTACACACCGGCTTTTTTCAACACTTCAGCAGCAATAGCCACAGTAGTATTTACCGGATTGGTGATAATACCGATACAAGCTTTCGGGCAGGTTACAGCAATTTTTTCAATTAAATTACGCACGATGCCAGCGTTAATATTGAATAGATCTGAACGATCCATACCCGGTTTACGCGCTACACCGGCAGAAATTAATACCACGTCCGCGCCTTTTAGCGCAGGAATCGGATCTTCACCGGCAAAACCCTCCACTTTGACAGCGGTCGGAATGTGGCTGACATCCGCAGCAACACCGGGGGTAACAGGGGCAATATCATACAATGATAATTCGGAGCCTGCCGGTAACTGTAATTTTAACAACAGCGCTAATGCTTGACCGATACCGCCTGCGGCACCTAATACTGCAACTTTCATTGAGTTCTCCTTAATATAATTAAAAATGGGTAGTAAAAAATCTAAAGAAGATTGTACGATTATCGACAGGTAAATTCAAACCCGCAAATGCAAATGTGAGATCTCACTCAAATTTTTAATTGATCTTTACATTGAAGGGGACAAGACTGAGTAATAAAAAAACATTATTTTTTCTGACCGCACTTTGCAAAGCCTAAATAATAATTATTTGCCAAATCTGCTATTTTTATGCAAAATTTCTGCATCTAAATCAAACAAGAGAAGAAATCATGTTAAATGACACTGCGGACAATTTAACCAAAACTTTCCGAGATTTACTGCGTCAAGAAAAATTCGGTTCACAAAGCGAGATCGTCACCGAATTGCAAAAACTCGGTTTTCATACCATTAACCAATCCAAAGTTTCTCGTATGTTGAGTAAATTTGGTGCCGTTCGCACCCGCAACACGCGAATGGAAATGGTCTATTGTCTGCCAAGCGATTTAAGCGTACCAAACACCGGTAGCTCATTAAAAGATTTGGTGTTAGATATTGATCATAACGACATGCTTATCGTCATTCGTACCAGTCCCGGTGCAGCACAATTAATCGCCCGCTTATTAGATTCAGTCAGCAAAAAAGAAGGCATTTTGGGCAATATTGCCGGCGACGATACAATTTTCGTTACACCAACCAAAGGCACGAATATCAAAACTCTCTTAGAAAGAATTCAGCAATTATTTGATAATTCACTTTAATTTTATCGGAGGAATATTATGAAAATTCTTATAACCGGTGCTACCGGCTTTATCGGAACCGCATTAATTCCTCAACTACTCTCTCAAAATCACCAAATCACCGCACTGGTGCGCAATATTGAAAAAGCGCAACAGCAACTCCCCCATGTGGTTGAACTGATCAATACGCTGGATTATTTTCAGCATTTTAATCAATTTGACGCGGTGATTAATTTGGCCGGTGAGCCGATTTTCGACCGTCGTTGGACGAACAAACAAAAAGTGCGGTTAGAATCCAGCCGTATTTCTTTAACGGAAAAACTGACACAACTCATCAACCAAAGCGATGAACCGCCGGTCTGTTTTATTTCCGGCTCGGCAACCGGCTACTACGGAGATTGCGGAGAACAGTCCATTGATGAAAACACCTCTCCCGCCAATAATTTTGCCGCCCAACTTTGCCAACATTGGGAAGCCGCCGCGTTAAAAGCTAACACACGCGTCTGCGTTGTTCGTACCGGTTTAGTACTAGCCCGCCAAGGTGGGGCGCTAGCTAAAATGTTGCCGTTATATCGCTGCGGTCTTGGAGGCAAACTAGGTTCCGGTCAACAATATTGGGGCTGGATTTCCTTAACGGACATGGTAAACGGCATTTTATTTTTATTGGAAAACGTTGCCTGCAATGGTCCTTTCAATTTTGCTGCACCACACGCCGTGCGTAATACCAAATTCAATAAAATATTGGGCATCATTCTCAAACGCCCGCATTTCGCCACCGTACCGGCCTTCCTACTCAAATTCATGCTCGGTGAACGCGCCTGCTTATTGCTCGACAGCCAAAAATTGATTCCACAAAATCTCCTCGCCCATGGCTTCCAATTTCAACACCTTGATCTCTCCCAATGTTTAGTGGAAGAAGTCTAATTCACTCAAAAAAATCAACCACACTTTCAAAATACACTTTTCGGTGGATAAAAAAGTGCGGTAGTTTTTGGTAAAATTTGTTCATAATTTGCACTTATTTTTTTATTGTTCTTAAAGACGGAAATAGCGATAATATACGGCTTACGCAAACGAATCGAACTCTATGACACATTATATTTTACTGATCATTGGCACGGCGCTGATTAACAACTTTGTGTTGGTCAAATTCCTCGGGCTTTGCCCGTTTATGGGTGTTTCCAAAAAAATTGAAACCGCAATCGGTATGGGGCTAGCAACGAACTTTGTACTGACTGTGGCGGCGCTTTGTTCCTATTTAGTAGATCACTATATTCTCGCCCCGTTAAATGCAACCTTTTTGCGCACTTTAGTCTTTATTTTAGTGATTGCCGTGGTAGTGCAGTTTACCGAAATGGTCATCAATAAAACCAGCCCGACGTTATATCGCTTATTGGGCATTTTCTTACCATTAATTACCACCAACTGCGCCGTGTTAGGCGTGGCGTTATTAAACGTCAACCTCGCTCATAATTTAACGGAATCCGTGGCTTATGGATTCGGTGCATCGGCAGGTTTTGCGTTGGTATTGGTGTTATTTGCCGCCTTGCGTGAACGTTTAGTTGCCGCCAGTGTACCAATGCCGTTTCGCGGCGCCTCCATTGCCTTAATTACGGCGGGGTTAATGTCGCTTGCTTTCATGGGCTTTACCGGGTTGGTAAAACTATAATGACCACGTTCTACTATGTTCTCCTTGCCATTGTTGTACTCGCATTGATTTTCGGTGCGATTTTGGGATTTGCGTCAGTAAAGTTGAAGGTCGAGGCAGATCCTATCGTAGAGAAAATCGACGCTATTTTGCCACAAAGCCAATGCGGTCAATGTGGTTACCCCGGGTGTAAACCCTACGCAGAAGCCATCGCTAACGGTGATGTGATTACCAAATGTATTCCGGGCGGCAGACCGACGGTCATCAAAATCGCCGAATTACTTGGTGTTGAACCGCCGGAAACAGAAGATTTAGCAGAAGATCCTGCCCCGAAAGTCGCGTTTATTCACGAGGATATGTGTATCGGCTGTACCAAGTGTATTCAAGCCTGTCCGGTAGATGCGATTATTGGTAGCAACAAAGCTATGCACACTATTATTCCCGATTTATGTACCGGCTGCGAACTTTGCGTTGCGCCTTGCCCAACTAGTTGTATTTCCATGATTAAAGTAGAAAAAAATATTGATACCTGGGATTGGAAATTTGATCCTAATTTAGTGATTCCGATTGTTGATACCACATCGGCCGAGAAAAAAATTGTGGTGGGCAAATAAATGGCTGATGTATTAACCCGTTTCAATAGTGGCAAACTTTGGGAATTCGACGGTGGCATTCACCCGCCGGACATGAAATCCCAATCCAACAAGAAGCCGATCTCTACTCTGCCGTTACCACAAGATTTCTATGTGCCAATTAAACAACATACGGGAAGTGCCGGAAGTGTATTGGTAAAACGTGGTGATCATGTGCTAAAAGGTCAACCGCTCACACAAGGTGACGGTCTGAGTTCCCTGCCTGTTCATGCACCGACCTCCGGCACGGTAATTGATGTGTTCCCCTATGTTGCCGCACATCCATCCGGCTTGCCCGAGATTAGCGTGCACATTAAAGCCGATGGTTTGGATCAGTGGCGTGAGCAAAACCCAATGGACGATTTTCTCACCCAAACACCGGAACAATTAGTCGAAAAAATTTATCAGGCAGGCATTGCAGGCCTTGGCGGCGCCGTATTCCCAACGGCGGCCAAAATTCATTCGGCAGAAAAACAAGTTAAGTTACTGATTATCAATGGCGCAGAATGTGAGCCTTACATCACCTGTGACGATCGTTTAATGCGTGATTATGCCGATGAAATTATTGAAGGCATACGAATTATTCGTTACATTTTACGCCCTGAAAAAGTGGTGATTGCCGTAGAAGACAATAAACTTGAAGCCGTGTCGGCCTTAGAACGCGCATTACATGGCGCCAATGATATTGAAATCCGTATAATCCCGACCAAATACCCGTCCGGCGCCGCTAAACAATTAATCCAAGTGCTGACCGGCATGGAAGTGCCGAGCGGTCAGCGTTCTTCCAGCATTGGCGTGCTCATGCAAAACGTAGGAACCGCCTTTGCGGTAAAACGCGCCGTCATTAACGATGAGCCGCTCATTGAACGCGTGGTCACCCTCACCGGTGATAAAATTCCACACAAAGGCAATTATTGGGCGCGTTTCGGCACGCCGATTTATCATTTATTGCAACAAGCGGATTATCAATATGATGAGCGCTTTCCCGTCTTTATGGGGGGCCCGATGATGGGCTTTATTCTGCCTGATTTAAATGCGCCGTTAACAAAAGTCAGCAACTGTTTATTAGCACCGGATCATTTTGAATACGCACCACCGGAAGAAGAAAAAAGCTGTATCCGTTGTTCCGCCTGCTCCGACGCTTGCCCGGTGAAACTCATGCCGCAACAACTTTATTGGTTTGCCCGCAGTGAAGATCACGAAAAAGCGGAAGAATATTCATTAAAAGATTGTATTGAATGCGGTATTTGCGCCTATGTTTGCCCAAGCCACATTCCACTTATTCAATATTTCCGTCAAGAAAAAGCGAAAATTTGGGAAATCAAACACAAAGCCAAATTGGCGGAAGAAGCAAAAATTCGCTTTGAACAACGTCAAGCCCGTTTAGAACGAGAAGAACAAGAACGGAAACAACGCTCGCAACGTGCCGCTGCAGCACGCCGAGAAGAACTCGCGCAACAAAACGGCGAGGATCCGGTTGCCGCCGCATTGGAACGCTTAAAAGCGAAAAAAGCCGAAACACCTAAGATCGATCAAAGTGAAGTGAAAACTATCGTTGATGAAAAAGGACAAGTACTGCCGGATAACAGCGACATCATGGCGCAACGCAAAGCCCGTCGATTAGCCCGTCAGGCAGAACATTCATCCTCTCAGGAAACAGAAAAAACATCTGACAACAAGCAAGGCTTTTTGAACGTTGGCGTTGCCAACGGTTCCGAAGAAGAGAGCAAATCTTCAGGATTTACAAGTACAAAAACGACCACACTTGAAGATAAAAAAGCGGCTGTGGCGGCTGCCCTTGCCCGTGCAAAAGCCAAAAAAGTCGCACAGCAAGGCGCACCCACAACCACTATCGAGCCTAAAACGATAGAAAGTGCGGTGAAAAACGCCGATGAAAATACAGTGGAAACGGATCCACGCAAAGCTGCCATTGCCGCGGCTATCGCTCGCGCAAAAGAGAAGAAAGCAGCGCAACAAGACGAATCCGTAGCATCAGCCGAGCCTAAAACCACAGAAAGTGCGGTTGACAAAAAACAACGTTTTTTGAACGTTGGCTCTGCCAACGGCCCCGAAGGGGTGAATAAGCGAACAAGTGAGCTTATGAATAAAAACTCTGATGAAAATACAGCGGAAACGGATCCACGCAAAGCCGCCATTGCCGCGGCTATCGCTCGTGCGAAAGCTAAGAAAGCGGCAAAACAAGACGAATCCGTAGCATCAGCCGAGCCTAAAACCACAGAAAGTGCGGTTGACAAAAAACAACGTTTTTTGAACGTTGGCTCTGCCAACGGCCCCGAAGGGGTGAATAAGCGAACAAGTGAGCTTATGAATAAAAACTCTGATGAAAATACAGCGGAAGCCGATCCACGCAAAGCCGCCATTGCCGCGGCTATCGCTCGTGCTAAAGCGAAGAAAGCGGCGCAACAAGACGAATCCGTAACATCAGCCGAGCCTAAAACCACAGAAAGTGCGGTTGACAAAAAACAACGTTTTTTGAACGTTGGCTCTGCCAACGGCCCCGAAGGGGTTAATAAGCGAACAAGTGAGCTTATGAATAAAAACGCCGATGAAAATACAGCGGAAACGGATCCACGCAAAGCTGCCATTGCCGCCGCTATCGCTCGTGCGAAAGCCAAGAAAGCGGCGCAGCAAGCTCAACAAAATGAACAGCATTAAGGAACAATAAATGTTTAAGATGATAAGCTCACCTCATACCCATTCGGGAAAGCTCACCATGCGAATTATGCTTTGGGTGATGTTTGCCATGCTTCCTGCAATTGGACTGCAGGTGTACTACTTTGGCTTTGGTGTGCTTATTCAATCTGCATTGGCAATCAGTTTTGCTTTGGCGTTGGAATTATTGGTGACATTTTTGCGTAAAAAATCAACTTTTGCTTACATTTCCGATTTTAGCGTAATTTTGACCGCACTTATTCTCGCCGTGGCCATTCCGCCTTATGCGCCTTATTGGATCATTCTCATCGGCACATTTTGCGCGGTGATTTTAGGCAAACATGTTTATGGCGGCTTGGGACAAAATCCCTTCAATCCTGCTATGGTAGGGTATGTGGTGCTGCTCACGTCGTTCCCGTTACAAATGACAACGTGGATGCCGGCCATTCAACTTTTAGCGGAACCACCAACCTTTGCCGATGCCTCTCAACTGATTTTTAGCGGTTTAACCACCGATGGTTTCAGCTTGCACCAATTAACCGCTTCTATTGACGGTATTACACAAGCCACGCCGCTAGATACCGGCAAGTTATTTTATTCTACCCTCGCTTCGGATAGCAACATTGATGTGGCTTATTACGACTTAGTGAAATTACCGATTTTCATGCAAAACGGTTGGGAGCTTGCACATGGTTGGTGGCAAATTAACTTGGCCTTTTTGCTTGGTGGAATCTTTCTAATTCTAAAAAAAGTCATTCACTGGCACATTCCCGTCGCCATGTTAGGCAGTTTTGCCGTATTGAGTCTTTTAACCGAATTATTTTCAAGTAGCGGGCACTTAAGCACGGTGAGCCAATTATTTAGTGGCGCCATGATGTTCGGTGCGTTTTTTATTGCCACCGATCCTGTTACCGCCTCCATCACACCTCGTGGCAAACTGGTGTTCGGCGCCTTAGTGGGAAGCCTGTTGTATTTAATCCGTTTTCACGGCAATTATCCTGATGGGGTGGCTTTTGCCGTGTTGCTTAGCAACATTTGCGTGCCGTTAATTGACCATTACACCCGTCCGCGCGTTGCCGGCCATCGGAAATAAGGACTCAGCCATGCAAACCATAAAAATCACCTCAAGATCCGGTATGTTGTTGGCGTTCGTGGCATTCTGTTGCACGGCAATTTCCAGCGGCGTTTATTTCTTAACCAAAGATAAAATCGAACAAGTTATGATCGCACAACAGCGTGAACTATTGTTGCAAGTCATTCCGCAGGACTATTTTACTAACGATTTAACTCAAGATTGCTATGTCCCGAAAACCGAGGCATTGCAAAACGTGGATATTCAAAAAATCTGTATGGCAAAAAAAGACGGCGATATCACCGCTTATGCTTTTGAGAGCGTGGCACATGACGGCTATTCCGGCGATATTCGTATTTTAGTGGGTATGAAACCGGACGGCGAAGTGCTCGGCGTGCGCATTACCGAGCACCATGAAACGCCCGGCTTGGGTGATAAAATCGAAACCCGCATTTCCGACTGGATTTTAGGTTTTGATCATCAAGTAATTAAGCAAGATAATTTAACGGAATGGGCAGTGAAGAAAGACGGCGGCAAGTTCGACCAATTCACCGGTGCAACAATCACCCCTCGCGCCGTGGTAAACCAAGTGAGACGTTCAGCACTTGCTATGTTGGGTAATTTACCGAAAGAGAAAGAATAATGGATAAAGTAAACGACATCACAGAAGTAACCGCAGATGGTCAATCTACCGAAAATAAAAGTGCGGTAAATATTTCAAATGAAAAAAGCATTTGGAAAACCATTTTCGTTCAAGGCATTTGGACCAACAACTCCACGGTGGTGCAACTTCTTGGCTTGTGCCCGTTACTTGCCGTTTCTAACACCGCCACTAATGCCCTTGGTTTAGGCTTGGCCACCATGCTGGTGCTAACCTGTACAAATACGGTGGTGTCCATTTTCCGTAAACATATCCCAAACGAAATTCGGATTCCGATTTATGTCATGATCATTGCGACCACCGTGACCGTGGTGCAATTATTGATGAACGCCTATACCTATCAGCTTTATCAATCGCTCGGTATTTTTATTCCGCTTATCGTCACCAACTGTATCGTTATTGGTCGCGCGGAAGCTTTTGCCTCCAAAAACAGCATTTCCCATTCCGCATTTGACGGTTTCTCTATGGGGTTAGGCATGTTGCTTGGCTTAGTTGCCCTCGGCGGTATCCGCGAAATCATCGGTAACGGCACATTATTCGACGGCATTGAAAACTTACTGGGTGATTGGGCGAAATTCATGCGAATTGAGTTTTTCCATAACGACAGTAATCTGCTACTTGCCATTCTTCCACCAGGAGCGTTTATTGGACTGGCATTGTTATTAGCCTTAAAAAACATCATAGATACAAAAAAGTAGTTTAAAAATAAATAATGCTCAGATAATTCGTCCCCATCTAATTTGCCTGAGCGACTGAGAATTTTTAGGAAAATTTAGCTTGTTTAAGCAACCTAGTTGCGAGTTCTAAATTTTCCGTAAAGAAAATTCTAACCAAGCTCAGACAAGCAAATTAGCTTGGGGTGTGTTTTTTGCTACTTTTTTGCACAAGCAAAAAAGTAGAAGGAAAAGTATGAATAAAGAAAAAAGAATTGAGATTCTAAAACGTCTGCGTGCCGCCAATCCGCACCCAACAACAGAACTGAATTTCAACTCGCCCTTTGAATTATTAATTGCGGTAATTTTATCGGCGCAAGCTACCGATAAAGGTGTGAATAAAGCGACGGATAAACTATTTCCCGTCGCCAATACACCACAAGCGATTTTGGCATTGGGCGTGGATGGCTTAAAGGAATACATCAAAACCATTGGGCTATTTAACAGCAAAGCCGAAAATATCATCAAAACCTGCCGTGACTTAATTGAAAAACACAACGGCGAAGTACCAGAAGATCGTGCAGCATTGGAAGCCCTTGCAGGCGTAGGACGAAAAACTGCCAATGTGGTATTAAATACGGCATTTGGGCACCCGACTATCGCCGTGGATACCCATATTTTTCGCGTATGTAACCGTAGCGGTTTTGCTCCCGGCAAAGATGTGGTGAAGGTGGAAGAAAAATTGATTAAAGTCGTTCCTGCCGAATTTAAAGTGGATGTACACCACTGGTTAATTTTACATGGGCGATACACTTGTGTAGCGCGCAAACCGCGCTGCGGTGCGTGCATAATTGAAGACTTGTGCGAATATAAAGAAAAAACCGACTATTAAAATTTGAGAAATACAGGAAAACTTATGACAACAAAAAAACCGGAACGACAAACGTGGTCTAGTCGTTTAACTTATGTGCTTACCGTTGCCGGCGCAACCGTGGGTTTCGGCGCAACTTGGCGCTTCCCCTATTTGGTGGGAGAAAATGGTGGTGGTGCTTATGTATTGCTATTTTGCATTGCCATGATTGTCATCGGCATTCCTATGATTTTAGTGGAAAATGTTATCGGCCGTCGTTTACGTGTTAACTCCATTGATGCCTTCGGCGATAAAATCTTAGATAAAGGCAAAGGTATTTCCAAATATTGGAAAGTATTCGGTTATATGGGGCTGCTCGGTGCCTTCGGAATCATGGCCTATTATATGGTGCTTGGTGGTTGGGTAATTACCTATATCGTAAATCTCATCAACGGCACTCTCGATATTTCCACGCCTATCACCAAAGACGTCGCAAAAAATTTCTACGATTTACACATCAGCAACAGCCCGTTTGAAATCATTATTTACACTGGTCTTTTCGTATTCGTCAATTACATTATCCTCGCCAAAGGCATTATCGGTGGCATTGAGCGTTCAGTGAAATACTTAATGCCATTGCTGTTTATTTTCTTAATTGGCATGGTCATTCGTAATGTGACGTTGCCCGGAGCTATGGAAGGTATCACTTTCTACCTCAAACCGGATTTTTCCAAAATCACCCCGAAATTATTTGTTTTTGTGTTAGGGCAAGTGTTCTTCGCCTTAAGTCTAGGTTTTGGCGTGCTAATCACCCTTTCTAGCTATTTAAATAAAGAAGAAAATCTAATTCAAACCGCCGTCATCACCGGTTTCACTAATACTATTATCGCCGTATTGGCGGGCTTTATGATTTTCCCGTCATTGTTCACCTTCGGTATTGAACCGAATACCGGCCCAACCCTAGTGTTCCAAAGCCTGCCGATTGTGTTCTCCCATTTATGGGCGGGTAAATTCTTTGCGATTATCTTCTTCGGCTTATTACTTATCGCAGCCTTAACCACATCTATTACGATCTACGAGGTGCTTATCACCGCGTTGCAAGAAAAACTCAGAATGCGCCGTAGTAAAGCCATTATCTTGACTCTTAGTGGCATCTTCCTCTTAGGTAACGTGCCCGCAATTCTCGGTGACAACCTATGGAAAGACGTTACCTTCTTCGGTAAAAGTATTTTTGATACCTTTGATTTTGTCAGTGGCAACATTCTGTTCATGCTCACCGCGCTTGGTTGCGCGATTTTCGTAGGATTTGTGTTAAAAGACGACGCCAAAAAAGAACTGTCCCCAACACCTAATTCCACCTTTACCAAAGTTTGGTTTAACTATGTGAAATTTGTGGTGCCATTTATTATTTTGGTGATTTTTATTAGCAACCTGATTTAACGAAAAAGTGCGGTGAAAATTCACCGCACTTTTTTCTTTTATCATGGCTAAAACAACGTTAACACCCTGCTGGCGCGCGTCTCCCGACGCGTGCCTTTTTTCTTAATATAAACAATTCAAAACAACGTCAACGCCTGCCGTACGATATGCTCTGCCGTAAGTTCGTATTCATTCATCAAAAAGTCTAACGAGCCAACTTGTCCATAGCGTTCTTTAATGCCAATTCGGCGCATTGGGGTTGGACAATGCTCCGCTAACACTTCCGCCACAGCCGAACCTAAGCCGTTTTGAATGCTATGATTCTCGCAAGTGACAATCTTGCCTGTATTCTTAGCACATTGAATGACACACGCCTGATCTAATGGTTTAAGCGTGAACATATCCACCACTGTGGCTTCAATGCCTTGTTCTGCCAATATTGCCGCAGCTTGCAAGGCTTCCGCCACCATAATGCCGTTGGCGATTAACGTAATGTCTTTGCCTTCACGGAGCACTTTCGCTTTGCCGATGGTGAACGTCTCATTTTCATCATAAATTTTGACCGCACTTTTACGGATGGTCCGCACCCAATAAAAGCCGTTTAATGCCACCAGCTGCCGAACGAGACTTTTCATCATGGCGCCGTCCGTAATTTCCAACACCTTGGCATGCGCCAACCCACGGATGATTCCCATATCTTCAAAAGACATATGCGTACCGCCGTTATACACCGCCGTGACGCCGGCATCGGACGCAATCACTTTCACATTCGCCTGTTGATAATCCACCGACATAAACAGTTGATCCAAGCAACGACGACTAGCAAAAGAAGTGAAGGAATGAAAGAACGGGATATGTCCGGCAATGGCAAGTCCGGCAGCCATGCCTACCACATTGGCCTCCATAATGCCGCAGTTAATCACTTGATTCGGCAGTTTTTTCTGCACGGTATCCATAGTCATGCAGCTCATTAAATCGGCGTCTAGTTCAATCACCAACGGATTTTCCTGCATACATGCCTGCAAGGTGTCGGCGTAAATTTTGCGCATTTCCAACGCATCGCGCTCTAACTTAATCACCATATTCCGCCTCCAATTTATTTATTGCCAACAGAATCTGCGCACGGCTTTCATCGTTTAAACGCAAGTGGTGATTGTTGGCAAGATTTTCGATATAAGGCACGCCCTGGCCTTTTTTAGAATCTAAAATCACTGCCAACGGACGGTTTGAATGGGCGGAAAGTACGCGACAAAGCGCTTCAATATCATCTCCTTTCACCGTTTCCACAGCAAAACCAAAGGCCGCAAATTTCTCCTGCAAACTGAATGGATTGATGATGTCCGTCAGGCAGCCGTCTAATTGCAATTTGTTGTAATCCACAATCACGCACAAATTCGTCAAATTACGATGGGCGATAAACTGGAAAGCTTCCCAGCACTGCCCTTCATTCAATTCACCATCACCGACAATACAAAACGTGCGATTTGATTTACCGCGTAATTGATAAGAAAGGGCAATGCCCGCCGCGATGGAAATACCCTGCCCCAAAGATCCTGTGGTAGCATCCACGCCCGGTGTTTTCAAACGATCGGGGTGGCTTGGCAAAAAAGTGCGGTCGGTATTTAAAGTAAAAAGTTGCTCGAGAGGAAAATAGCCTTTTAAGGCAAGGGTGGCATACAAAGCAGGCCCCGCGTGGCCTTTGGATAACACAAAATAATCGCGTTCTTCCCAGTGGGGATCTTCCGGTTTCAGGCGCATAACCTTGCCGTATAGCACGGCAAGGGTTTCCACAATGGAAAGGCTGCCACCGAAGTGGCCAAAGCCTAAATGCACCAACGATTTTAATGTGTTAAGACGAATTTTCTGAGCAAACCGTTGAAGTTCTGCTATATTCATTTTCTTCACCTTATTTTATGTCTGTGTGAGTCGGTTTCTTCGCGATGTAGTTATACACCACCAACACGCCGAAAATACCCAACACCGAGAATAAAATCATCTCTTTGGAGAAATATTGCGCCATGTACCCCAACATGATGCCTATGCCACCGAAGTCAGAATCGGAGAATGTGGTGTTAGCAAAACCTAAAGAGCCTAACACAGGCAATAAGAATACCGGCAAGAAGGTAATCAACACGCCATGCGCAAAGGCGCCTAAAATCGCCCCGCGACGACCGCCCGTTGCATTACCAAATACACCTGCCGTTGCACCACAGAAAAAGTGCGGTACGACACCAGGTAAAATTAACACCCAGTTTAATTGATTTAACAATGCAAGGCCGACAATGCCGCCCACAAAACTGGACAGAAAACCGACAAGCACTGCATTCGGCGCATACGGGAAGACGATTGGACAGTCCAACGCCGGTTTGGCATCCGGTACTAATTTCTCGGAAATCCCGGTAAACGCCGGCACGATTTCCGCTAAAATCAAACGCACACCTTGCAAAATGATGAACACACCCGCCGCAAAAGTAATGGCTTGAATACCGGCATACACCAAATAATGTTGTCCATTACTGAATTGCGTCGTGACATATTCGCTACCGGAAGCGATGGCAAGAATAAAATAAATCACCATCATGGTTAGCGAAATCGAAATAGAACTGTCACGCAGGAAACTCAAATTTTTTGGTAAATCCATTTTCTCTGTAGATTTAGAACCTTTGCCAACGACCTGACCAATGGCACCGGAAAGCACATAACCCAAGGTGCCGAAATGCCCAAAGCCCACATCGTTGCTACCGGTGATCTTTTTCATATGAAAATGCGCAAGCGCCGGGAAAAACGCCATCACCAAACCGAGAGCCACGGAGCCGGTGAAAATTAATTCCACGCCTTCTAAGCCGGCAACGGTTAAAATCACCGCAATCATACAGGCCATATAAAAGGTGTGGTGACCGGTTAAGAAAATAAATTTCAAACGGGTAAAACGCGCCACCAAAATATTCGCCACCATACCGAAAGCCATGATAAGTGCGGTCGCCGTGCCGTATTTTTCCACCGCCATAGATACGATCGCCTCATTGTTCGGAATAATGCCTTGCACGTTGAAACCATGTTCAAACATACCGCCTAGC
Source organism: Aggregatibacter aphrophilus ATCC 33389 (assembly GCF_900636915.1). Classification (NCBI taxonomy): domain Bacteria; kingdom Pseudomonadati; phylum Pseudomonadota; class Gammaproteobacteria; order Pasteurellales; family Pasteurellaceae; genus Aggregatibacter; species Aggregatibacter aphrophilus. The sequence continues at coordinate 1,936,080 of NZ_LR134327.1, forward strand.
GGTGTCAACGAACCGACCAACACGCCTGCACCACCGCCCAACACAATAAAACCAAGAATGGTTTTAATCGTACCTTTTACTACTTCAGAAAACGGTTTTTTCTGTACCAACAACCCTACCAAAGCAATCAAACCGACCAATACAGAAGGCACTTTGAGAATATCTAAAATAAAGAAAAGTATAGAGTCCATCGCTATGCTCCTTTCATTACCGATTAAAATAGGAATTACCGATTAAAATACGCCGCCAGTTTTTCTTCAAATTCAGCCACGCTTACCAGATTTTTCACAATCACGATCTTCTCAGCCGGAATGGAACTGCTCTCGGCAATATCGCTTGCCATAATAAACACATCGGCGTCATTCACCGATACCGATGCCAAATCCGTGTGGTTCACCTCTGCTTCAATGCCCAATTTCGCCAATGCCTTTTTGGCATTCATTTCCATCATAAAACTGCTTCCTAAACCGGAACCGCAAACCGCCATTATTTTCATAATTTTTCTCCTATTGGGATGTATTGATTGCACAATCAAATTCAGTCTATGACGGAATAATAGCCTAATCAATGTGCAGGTTTTAAAACTGTGATCGGGGTGGCATTTTGAGGAACCGGTGTTTGGTAGGATAAATTATTATCAACATATTGATGGTTCAAGAGTCCACGCTTGTACCAAAGTCAGCACAAGCGTGGACGCTTGCGCTATCAGGGAGATTTTGATCGTGCTAAAAGTGCGGTGGATTTTAGACGTGTTTTTGGGATCGAAAAATATTTGAAAAAATGACCGCACTTTTATAATAATTCTGTCAGCGCAGGTCGGGAGACGCGCCTTATCATGAAGAATATTATTTAGGGAGGAAAAATGACCGATAAAATTTATCTGTATCATCCACTGAATACGTTAAAGCCCTTTGCTAAAGACATTTGGATTGTCGATGGCGATATTATTCACATGAGTTTTCCATTAGGCATAAAAGTGCCCTTTAGCACGCGTATGACAATCGTACGTTTGCAGGACGGTAGCTTATGGTGTCACTCCCTCATTGCCCCACACCCAGATTTATTACAGGAAATTAACACGTTGGGCAAAGTCAGCCATTTAATCTCACCGAACAAAATTCACTATGCCTATATTGCAGACTGGAAAAAGAAATACCCACAAGCCATTGCCTGGGCAAGTATCGGTGTTCAGGAAAGAGCACGTTCACAACATATCGAAGTTGACTTTAATGCAACGTTAGAAGACACCGCACCACCGCAATGGCATCACGATATTGAGCAATTAATATTCAAAGGCAGTCAAGTCATGCAAGAAACTATGTTCTTTCATCGTCTCAGTCGCACCCTAATTCTTGCCGATCTCATTGAAAACTTTGAAACAGACAAATTCGGCAGCTGCCTTTGGGCAAATATCATGAAACTTACCGGCATTTCCTCCCCGGATGGAAAAGCTCCCGCAGATTGGCGAGCTACATTTAAAGATAAAACCGCCGCAAGGGAAAGTTTGGCACAAATTTTGGCATGGCAACCGGAAAAAATCATTTTGGCTCACGGACGCTGCTACGAAAACAATGCCATGGAAGAATTACGAAGAGCTTTTAGATGGTTAGATTAAGAATACTCTCTAATAGCACACACTTCGTAGCGTGTGCTGTCTATTGGATTAATTTAATTACCAGCACGCGTTAGGAAACGCGCGCCATCGAGGATAGTTTTATTACCTAAAATACTTTTATATTTCTAGCAAAAGACAGAATGTGAAAATTGTCTTTCCAATCTGTATGGTAAATACCAAACTTATCAAACGTATCTTTGATTGTCTTTAATATTTTAAGTTCTTTTTTAGAATTTGCTGTATCAAGGGTAAAGAGAACCTTATCTTTTGATATAAGCCCTTCATCAGAGGCACGGTTAATTTTAGCAACCCAACTATCACAATGTTCAATCATGCTAGCGCTTTCTGATTGATCAAAAGCCAATGGTTTAATACCTTTCAAAATATAGGGAGTATTCCCATCTTTAATCGCTAAAGGCAAGGTAAACTTAGCCGTCCCCCCTTGTACTAGATGAGATTTATAAAGAGATAAAACCTGATCATTTTTAAACATTTCTCTATAGTGCTTAATCATTCTGTTTTCTTGGTTCTCTGACGGAACGCAAGCACTTCTAATAAATCTTTCATAAATTTCATCAAATTTCATCATAGGATTATCTACTAAAGCGACAGCTGCATTACTGAACTGAAACAATCCATCTCTTTGTTCTGTATAACTATGAAAAAAATTAATTATCTCTTCGTTTGTATTGAATGTATCAACAGATATTCTGTCGACAATATACTTCAATTGCTCATCAATGATTGGTTGGACATCATAAAAAATTTTGCTGTTACGAAAAAAATGATTTACACGAGGATCATTTCTTTTTACCAACCGATAAGTTAGTTTTTTTCTATTTGGCTCACACATCAATAAGCCAATATTCACAAACTCCCCACTTTCAAAGAAAGGAAGAAATCTGACAAAACTGTATAGAATTGGCGTTTTCATACTATGTTTTTCCAAAATTCATTTGTTAATATGCGATTGAGTATATTTCTGATTGATTCCAAGTAGCTGTCATAATCATCGGAAGGCTGCCATTCTTCAGGAATTTCACTAAATACTTCATCAATACATTGAATCGCTTCGCTAAATTTATCTTGTAGGTAAGGACGATCTACTAAATCAAAAGACCAATTTGCATTTGTCTTAGATCTATTTACCCTAGAGAAAATATGATGAGTAAACTGAGTATCTGACAAATTTGAATCAAAAGCAAGGTTGTGGTCAATTAGAAATAATTTTTTAAGAGAGCGACTAAAAAGTAAATTTACGTTACCAGTATCTTTATCAGATAGAGTTCTATCTGAATTATTTATCCATAAATCAAAAAGATAAATCTCTTTTTGCAAGGGTAAGCTACAATATTGATAGGCTTGTTAGAATTTCACTACGGATGCATACTCAATATATTCTATGGCAAAAGCAACCCCTTCACTTATACCGTCGCGCCATTCAGGGCGAACACTTTTCGCTATAAAATCAGGAATATATACAATTTCAAAACTTGGTATTGGTAAACCTAATGTTTTTGCAAGGCAAGCCGCCACATATTCAGCAATAATATGTTTAGGAGTTAAAGATAATTTGGTTTTGACAACATAGGTCTTACCATTACTGGCTTCACATAGATAAGGACGAGTAATTCCGCTTGCAACATTAAAACGATCTTTAACAGCAAGTATTTCTATAGTCATTTCATTCCTTAGGTTATTTATTGTTTGCTTACGCTAGTCATTATAGCGTTTTAATTCATTATCTTTCTAGTCTGATATATAAATTGTTTAATTCGACAAAATAAAAAATCAATATATCGAATAAATAGAAAGTTATTATCTACTTCCCTTCCACTAAATTTTTCTTTTCTTCCAATTCTTCCCAACGCATAAACGCCGTTTCCAGTTCGGCTTCGGCGTCAGCCAAGGCTTTCAGTTTGGCATCAGTCACGTCGTGGGATTGTTGGAAGAAATTCGGGTCACCAATTTCGGTTTGAAGTGCAGTGATTTTTTCTTCTAAATCTTCCAGCTGTTGCGGGAGCTGTTCCAGTTCGCGCTGTTCTTTGTAAGAAAGTTTGACGGATTTTGGTTTATTAGAAACAGCTTTATTTTCCACCGCACTTTCTTCTTTTTTTGGCTCAACTTTTTTCTGTTTTACCGCATCCTGTTCGGCTCTTTGAGCAAAATAATTGGCTTGTTGCTGCTTGGCATCGAAGAAGCCACCAACATATTTATTCAACACACCATCGCCTTCAAAGATGTAGCATTCCGTCGCGGTGTTGTCGATGAATTGACGATCGTGGCTGACGATGAGCAATGTGCCTTGGTAGTCGGTGAGGATTTCTTCCAAGAGCTCCAAGGTTTCTACGTCCAAGTCGTTGGTTGGTTCGTCGAGAATCAATAAATTATTCGGTTTTAATAATAATTTTGCTAATAACAGACGATTGCGTTCACCACCGGAAAGGGCTTTCACCGGCGTCATGGCGCGTTTCGGTGGGAACAAGAAATCTTGCAAATAGCCCAACACATGGCGCTTGATGCCGTTGACTTCCACGTCCTGCTTACCGTCGGCAACGTTATCCATCACGGATTTTTCCGGATCGAGATCAGCGCGATATTGATCAAAATAGGCAATCTCCAATTTGGTACCACAACGAATGGAGCCGCTTGTGGGTTGAATTTCGCCGAGTAGCAATTTGATAAAAGTGGTTTTGCCACAACCATTCGGACCAACTAAAGCGATTTTGTCGCCGCGTAAAATAGTGGTGCTAAAATCTTTAAGTAATTGTTTGCCGTCAATGTCGTAACTGACGTTTTCCATTTCAAACACGATTTTGCCGGAACGGCTGGAGGTGTCTAATTGCAATTTTGCGGTGCCCATCACGTCACGACGTTGGCGACGTTCTTCGCGCATGGCTTTTAACGCGCGTACGCGTCCTTCGTTACGGGTGCGACGGGCTTTGATGCCTTGGCGAATCCATACTTCTTCTTGTGCCAAGCGTTTATCAAATAGCTCATTTTGCAAGGCTTCTACCCGTAAGTTTTCTTCTTTAGTGGTGAGATATAAATCGTAGTTACCAGGATAAGAAACCAATTTGCCGCGATCCAAATCCACAATGCGGGTCGCCATTTTGCGAATGAAAGAACGGTCGTGGGAAATAAACACAATGCTGCCACCAAATTCCATCAGGAAATTTTCCAACCATTCGATGGCATCTACGTCCAAGTGGTTAGTCGGCTCATCCAACAACAGCACATCCGGATTACACACCAAGGCACGCGCCAAAGCGGCTTTGCGCAACCAACCACCGGACAAATCGGCAAGTTTAGTTTCCGGATTTAATTCCAGTTTTTGTAATACTTCATTAATCTTATTTTCAAATTGCCAACCGTTAGCGTATTCCAATTTCGCTTGAATTTGGGCAAGCTGATTTAACGTCTGATCGCTGTAATGCTGCTCTAGCTGCACGGAAATATGATGGTATTCCTTCAATAAATCCGCCAAATGCTCAATGCCTTCCGCCACATAATCAAACACGTTGCCTTCCGCATGGCGTGGCGGATCCTGCTCTAAACGGGACACGACCAAGTCTTTTTCATACTGTACTTTGCCGTCATCCATGATGACATCGCCGGCAATGATTTTAAGCAACGTAGATTTGCCTGCGCCGTTGCGCCCGACTAAACAGACGCGTTCGTTAGGTTCGATATGTAACTCCGCATGATCCAATAAAGGGGCGTCGCTGAAAGAAAGATATCCGTTGGTTAAGCTGATAAGTGCCACAAAAAATCCTTTAAAAATGAAAAAAAATAGTAATGAAATGACTTATGCTTCGACAAGCTCAGCAACCGCCATTTCACATTTATGATAAATAACGACCGCACTTTAAAGTTGCTGATAGGCTTTCAGCGCGTAAGCGTCAGACATTCCGGCAATGTAATCGCAAATCACGCGTTTTTTACCGTTTTCTTCCGCATTTCGCCAGCGATTGGCGGTGTTGGTTGGAAGCAAGCGTTGCGGATCTGATTCAAAAATTTGGAACATTTCCGTCAAAATGCGCTGACCTTTGTATTCCACGCGTTGCGTTTCCACATTATTGATCACGTATTTCTGCACAAATTTTTTAAATACTTTTAACACGCCCACCACTTCCGAGGGCAATTCGGCGTTATAACGTAATAGCGGATCGCTAAACTCAGGTTGAATTTTCCAACGCGCATTGGTGATGAAATAATTTACCAACGCCCCGATAGCGTTTTTGCGTAAGTAATGTTGATCGGAAAATAGGTTTTTGCTGATGCCCTCGATATGTTGTCGCATCCAATCCGATTGGCCGTTTTTCAGTTCATCCAAGGCCTCTTGCCATTGTTGAACATTGACCACGCCGACGACGATGGCGTCCTCCAAATCATGCACGCCATAAGCGATGTCATCCGCCAGTTCCATAATGCTACAGTCGAGGGATTTAAAACGGGTCTTTAAAATCTCTTGCGGATTTGACCGCACTTTTTGGAGTGAACCGAATAACGCACGATCACTTTCAGAAAGCGGCTCGAGCAACCAGTTAAACATGTGAAGATCGTCACGGAATAATCCTTTCCCCGGCCGCCAGTCGGCAATTTTGACATAACGGGGATCGCTATGTTGGCTTTCGGCTAGCTGAGCATATTGAGCGGAGGACTCGTCCAAAATGGTCGGGTATTTCACTATGCCGAGAATGGTACGACGGGTTAAATTCATACCGGCATTTAAGGTGTAAGGTTCAAGTTTGGTGAGCAAACGAAAGGTCTGCGCATTGCCTTCAAAACCACCGTTGTTGCGCATCATATAATTAAGCGCCACTTCACCACCGTGGCCGAAAGGCGGGTGGCCGATGTCGTGCGCAAAACACAAACTTTCGATTAAATCATTGGTCGGTAATAAAGGGCTAAGTTGTTGTTTCAACTCACTTGTATCGGTAGAAAGTTGCTGCGCTAAGGTGGCAAAGGCTTCGGCAAATTTTAGTTGTGCCACAAGGCTGCTGCCGATTTGCGCCACTTCCAAAGAATGAGTTAAGCGGGTGCGATAAAAATCATTTTCGCCTACGGCATGAATTTGAGTTTTTGCCTGTAAGCAACGGAAGGCGGCAGAATGTAAAATACGTCCGCGATCGCGACGAAACGGCGGACGATGATCTTTTTCCCGAGGTTGATCGGCGACAAAACGTTGTTGCCAACGCGGATCGATGGATTGTTTCATGATGTACTTTATACCATTGCGTAGATCAATTTGAAGACAAGAGGTGCCAAAACTGAGCTAATGATACCGCACAATACTAAGGAAATGGAACTGTAACTACCGGCTTTTGCATTATTTTCCATGCAACTCACCGTACCTAAGGCATGAGAAATCGCCCCGACGGATAAGCCGATAGCTTCTTGATTTTTCAAGCCGATTTTTTTTAAGAGCAGATACCCAAAAATCGAACCTTGCAAACCGGCAACCACTACGCCAACCGCAGCAACAGAAGGGATCCCGCCTAAATTTTCAGACACGGCCATAGCAATCGGCGTAGTAATAGATTTCGGCAAAATGGTGGCCACAATATCCGGTTTCGCACCCAGAAGTAATGCCAATACTGTGCCGCTAATCATAGATAAAAGGGAAGCAGACACGGTGGTAATCAAAATGATTTGCCAATGACGACCAATTTGACGAATTTGTTCATATAACGGCACCGCCAATGCAACAATACTCACCCCCAATAAATTATTGAGCGGCGCATTACCGGCCATATAGGTGTCATAAGGTACATGAAATGCAAGCAGCACCACCACTAAAATAATCACCGTCAACACAAAGCTATTTAGCACTACCGATTTCCAGCGTTTATTAATGGTTACCGCGAAGGCAAAGGCAAGGATGGTCAAAATGGTATAAGCATAAATAAGATAAGACATTATTCCTCCTTCGCCCGTTTTTTCATGATTTTATGTTTAAGATGAGTAAAGGATTTGAGGGAAAACAGATAGTCAGACAGTATGCCGATAACAACCAAGGTCACGCAAGTACTGACAATATTCGGCACTAATAATTCTTTCATTTGATCCATGAGCAAGCCGGAATATTTGACAATTCCCACACTGACCGGCACAAATAATAACGCCATGTAACGAATTAAAAGACGGGAGGAAAACATCACCCACTCCACTTTGACGATACGTAACATTAAGCAGGTAAACAGCAGCAATAATCCCCAAATACTCGATGGAATGCCAATAGGGACGTAATGCGCGATCAATTCTCCGAAATACAACATGAGATACAACAAAAACAGCGACCTGACTAAGTCAAAAACTTTCCGATACATAATAAAAAACTCAACTTTTGTTTAAACCTCAAAATAATTCTACTCCCATTTAGTTAGTAGGGGAATTTTTTATTCAAAATTGATGATGTTATGAAGACGGCGCAAGGGGTAAATGCAGTAAAAATTTCATAGATAAAAAACCATCAAACGTGTTGAATTTTATACAGTTAAACAAAATTACAAAGTTTTTACTTGCAACTGCAATATAAATCCTTATAATACCGCCCGTTTTCACATGAAACTTATCAGTGTTGCCTGGGTGGCGAAATTGGTAGACGCAGCGGATTCAAAATCCGCCGTTGAATAAACGTGTCGGTTCGAGTCCGACCCTAGGCACCAATGATAAGTTTCATACTACATCAAGCCGCTTTCCGAAGCGGCTTTTTCATTTTAAAAATAATTAAAAAATTAATAAGTTATAACAAATCTAAAATTCTATTCTTGCAAAATCACTGTATATATTCACCGTTCATTTATTATATGTTTAGAACATAAATGGAGTGAATTTGTACCAATTTTGTACCAAAAATATCTCCCCAAAAAATCAGGTTAGCTATAGAAGACATCGATATCTTGGTTAAGTCTTTTGCAACGATTATCTGCTTGTTTTTATATAACTAAAGTTGTATCTTCACAAACAGGAGATTCACATGTCTAATTTAGCAACTCAACTTCAAGATAAATTGTATAAACAACGTATTTTAGGCAAAATGACCACCGATAACGGATACTCCACCATTACAGAAAGCGATATCGTGTTCACCAATACCAACGTGAAATAATATATTGGCGAGGGCGCTTATTCATTCAACTTAAACTGTGAAACACGCACTAAGCGTTTGCAAGGCCTACTGGCTGGGGGGATTATGGTATTAAGCGACAACCCGCCTTATCGTCCGTTTGAAATAACAGAAGACTTATTCGACACCGCAAAGATTATTTGGAAGTTTATTAAAGCGGTGGAATTAAAACCGAAATATTTATAATTTTTTAACTTTGGAACTAACCATGAAAGACGAATTGTATAGCTACAATTATGTGCGGAATCGCAATAAATTGTTTGCAAACTTAATCAGTATTATTGATGGTATTACCTGTGATGGTGAGATTACCGAACAAGAATTGCTTTATCTTGATACTTGGCTACTTGAAGCCAAATCTCTACAGGACAATGTCATTTTTCAACAAATCCGCGATCACATTATCGATATTCGTTTTGATGGTAAAGTGACAAAAGATGAATTAAAAGAACTCAAATCCACACTACTTCTCATTCAACGCGACATTCTAGACCTTCCAAACATTGACCTTTACTCAAAAGAATCCGATATGCACTTATTGTCCGGTTTGTGTAAAGGGATGATTTCCGACAATAAACTAAACGATGATGAAATTCGCTATCTGAACTGGTGGCTAAGCCAAAATGGCTTGTTAAAAAATAACTATCCGGGTAGTGAACTATATCGCCTAGTCACAGATATTCTTGCCGATGGCATTATCACGGAAGAAGAACGTCTCCAATTAAAATATATGCTCACTGATTTTACCGGTAGCGATCCTGAAAATGGCGTAGTTGACGGGTTATCTATGGGAAAATCATTTTTTGATGATGTGTCTGATATTGATTTTGCTAATAAGGTGCTTTGCTTTACCGGAAAATTTGTTTATGGCTCACGTGCAAAATGTGAAGAAAAAGCACATGAACTTGGTAGCCTTCCAATAAAAGATTGGCGAACTGATTTAGATTATTTAATTGTTGGCACTCTCAATTCTCGCGATTGGATTTATCAAAGTTTCGGTCGAAAAATTGAAAAGGCAAAAGAATATCAAAAACAGGGGCATAAGGTAAAGGTGATCACTGAGGAACAGTGGCTTAGTAATGTTATGGGGAGCTGATAATGAAAAAACTACTCTTAATTTTAATCGCACTTTGTTTGATTTACGCCCCCACCCTTGCCAAAGGCAAAAAAGCCGACGCAGAACAGTTTAGCTGTGACGATGGCAAACGCACCTGCAAAGATATGGATAGTTGTGCCGATGCCAAATTTCATTTGAGAGAATGCGGCATGCAGAAACTGGATAGGGATAGAGACGGTGTACCGTGTGAGAGTATTTGTGGGTAATGGAAGAAATAAACCTAAAATTTAGCAAAGTAATAAATTAAAAGTTTATAAATTAACCCGCTACTTTTATTTATTTTTGAGGTTCTATGAAAAAAAGAAAAAATATTTTTAGATGCCCTAGGATTTTTACTATATATAACAATGAATACAGGAACGAATCTCTAGCCTTTATAAATTCTTTAGATTTAATTATAAAAAATAATCTTACTGAAGTAACTATTAGCTTTTTTTCTTGCATTGATATAAAAGCTGCTGCCATGGTGTTACTTTATTCTAAATTAGAAACCATACTTGCGAGCAGTCATGTTAAAATCCATTTTTTATTTTCGCCTTTTTATGGTGATTTGCAGCTTTTGTTAAAAAAATCTGGATTCGCTTATTTGCTAAAACACAGAAAGTCTAAAAATAACCTTGAACGTGGGCAAGAAGGAATGCCGATCATTAGTGGAGTTGGAGGGAAATTTAGAGATGAGATAATTGATTTCATACAATATCAAATTTATAAAAATAAATTAACCCCTGAGCAAGAACATATTTTAAGTGATGCTATTTATGAAGCAATAAATAATGTTACTTTGCATGCTTACCCAGAACATGACGCTTGTCACCGTCCATGGTGGCTAATGTGTGATTTATTTGAGAATGAATTATACTTAGTACTTTATGACCAAGGTTCTGGAATACCAAAAACATTTTGTAAGGGAAACAAGCTTTTTGATAGTATAGATTGGGAAAGTGATGAAGCTAAACAAGTTTTAACAGAGTTAATTGATAAGTTTGGATTATCTCAAAATATATCTATCCCTTCTATTGAAGCAATATCAACATCAGAATCTACAGCTATTCATCTAGCTATGACCGATGACATAACTCGAATGACCGGTAAAGATGAAGAAAAACACGGGCAAGGCAGCAAAAGTATAAAAAAACTTGTATCATCTCACGAAAATGGTACTCTGTGGGTGTTTAGCTGCGGAGGACTAATGAAATATCTTAATGATGACACTCTTCCAGAATTAGTTGATTTACCTATACCAATTAATGGTACATTGATACAATGGAATATAAAGGTTTAAATATGACCATAAATGAAATAAATGTTATCAAAGACTTCTCTAAAAAACCCTATGGTAGATCACCTGAAAAAGTGATGAAAGGGGAAGAGAATGATACTGGGTTGGTTTTTAGAGAAAAACTGCTTGCACCTCGTCTAACTGATTGTATATCAAAAAGGAATAAGTTAAGAGTTATATTAACTGGATATAACCGTTATGGGCGTTCTTTTTTAGATGAGGCTTTTGGTGGTTTAATTCGAGATGATGGGTTCACCTATAAGCAGTTGGAAGATTATTTGGATATTGAACACAAAGATGTACAATCTATTGTTGATTTATCTTGGGAACGTATAAAGAAAGCGGCCCTAGATAAGGGGCAAATTAATGAAGATTAAGTCATTCTTATTGATTTCATTTGTAATTTTAGTCACTATTTATTTTATTCGGATCTGTACTCAAAACACCAGTATAGACGAGCATTTTGCAATTATATCATCATCTGTAATAACTGCTGTAGGTTGGTCTATATCTTCATATTTGAACACTCGTAGTTTTCAACGTAGTGAAATTATAAAAAACAAAGATCATATTACAAATCTTATTGATGCCTTATTTCGTGAGTTATTAGAATTAGCAGAGAAACGCTCAACATCAATAGAGGATATAGACAATTTTATAACTACTAGAGTAACCATAATTGAGTTTAAAGCCAATCAGTTAGAAAAAATTTTCAAAGAAAATTGTCAGTTTATTTCTAATGAATCATTAACAGAACTACGCTCTAAACCAATAGATATTTTTGAAAACAGTCATTCTAATTATAAAGAATTAAACCAACAATTAAATCAATTAAAGAACTCTTTATATCAAGATATTGAAGATAATTATAATTCTTGGCTAAAAAATCAATAATTTTATTTAACATCTAAAAATAGCGGTCATCTGACCGCTTTATTTTTTATCCTTCCTCACCTCTCCCCCATTATCCTCAACCTTCAATTCACACTCCACTTGTGACACATAACCATTGCCAGCAATGGTGTGGGTCACTCTGGTGATAAGCCAATTTGCCGCGTCGATTTCCGATTTAAAGCCTGAAAGTTCCAGTGGGGTTTCCGGCATCAACATCGGGTCGCCGTAGGCTAAATCAATGGTGAAGGTTGCCACGCCCTCGCATCAAATATAGCGATTTCAACCTAAATTGCATTATCACTTTAAACCTTTGCTAATATTGGTGCTGTTGAGATCAAATCATTCAGATCCTTTAACGCAAAACAACGCAAGAAAACACAAAAATCAGATCTTTTTTGATGAATGTCACAAAAAACAAAAAATAGTTTAAAATAAGCCATAAAATATTTTTTATACGCAATTTGGAACAAATTATTGAGGTTGATATAATGCAACCCGTTGAAGCAACGGCAACCTTCTTACCCTAAGGTACCAATGATAAGCTTCAAGACGCCTAAAACTGCTGTAAAAAGCAGCTTTTTTTGTCACTAAATTTTATGTTTTTCTAAAATTTACCGAGAAAAATGACCGCACTTTTGGCGGTTTTATATGTTATGTTGCAACGACTTCTCTGCCTTATCTTATTGCTCTTGGCTCCCGCCCTTCAAGCACGAACAACAGATTGCCGTGTGGTGGGTATTAGCGACGGAGACACTTTCACTTGTTTAACTGCCAATCGTAAAACCATTAAAGTGCGGTTAGCCGAAATCGATGCACCGGAAAAAACACAACCCTTCGGTAAAAAATCCCGTCAAATGCTTGGCTCGCTTATCCACAAACGCAATGTTTCATTAAATATTCAAGGTTACGATCGCTATCAGCGCACCTTGGCAACGGTGTATGATAAGCAGGGGCAAAACATCAATTTAATTATGGTACAACAAGGCATGGCATGGGCTTATCGACAATATTTGCACGATGTTGCCTATTTACAGGCTGAACAAACGGCAAGAGAAAATCGACGAGGTTTGTGGCGCGATCGTTCCCCTGTCGAACCCCACTTATGGCGTCAACAAAGAAGGTAAAAAATGCATTTTGATCCCCAAACATTTCGTCAATATTTTCCCTATTTCACTCACGCAGATGCAGTGGTCTATCTTGATAACGCCGCGACAACCCTCAAGCCGCAGTGCTTAATCCAGGCAGCGGTGGATTTTTATCAATCAGCCGGCTCGGTGCATCGCAGTCAATATGACGAAAAACAGACCGCACTTTATGAACAGGCACGTAGCCGGGTTAAGCAGTTAATTCATGCCGAAAGCAAACAGGCAGTGATTTGGACATCAGGCACGACCCAAGCTATTAATACCGTAGCAAATGGTTTATTGCCGTATTTAAATGCCGGTGATGAAATCATTATCAGTGAAGCAGATCATCACGCTAATTTCGTCACGTGGCACCAAGTGGCTAAAAAAACCGGCGCCATTATTCATGTGTTGCCGATATTGGATAATTGGCTGATTGACGCCGATGCGTTATTGAAAAAACTCACACCACGCACGAAATTGGTAGCGCTAAATTTTGCGTCTAATGTCACCGGCACACAGCAATCTGTCAAACAATTGATTGAGTTTATTCGTGCACAAAGTTCCTCTCTTGTTTTAGTGGATGCGGCACAAGCCATTAGCCACATCAAAATTAATTTAACAGAATTGGATGCCGATTTTATTGCCTTTTCCGCCCATAAAATTTACGGTCCGACCGGGCTTGGCGTGTTAAGCGGAAAATTGGAAGCGTTAAATTTATTACAGCCCTTGCAGTACGGCGGCAAGATGATTAGCAAAGTCAGCAAACGACAAATCACCTTTGCCGAACTGCCTTATCGGTTGGAAGCCGGCACGCCGAATATTGCTGCCGTGATTGGCTTTAACGCCGTGCTAGAATGGTTAAGCCAATGGGATATTGGCGAAATGGAAGAAAACGCCGTACGCTTGGCAGAAATGACCCGTCAACGTTTATCCTCTTATCAACAATGCAAATTATTTAACTCACCACAACCAAGTTCGGTCGTCAGCTTTGTATTTGAGGATATTAACGCCTTCGATTTAGCCACGCTATTAGCCGAACAAAATATCGCTTTACGCGTTGGTGAACATTGTGCACAGCCTTATTTAGCAAGATTAGGACAGGCCGCTATCCTGCGCTTATCTTTTGCACCCTATAATATCGCCTCAGACGTTGAAGCATTTTTTAATGCTTTAGATAAAAGCTTAGAATTATTAAGATGAATATTGAACAACAATTACTCAACGCCATAACATGGGAAGAACGCTACCATTTGATTATTCAGGCAGGCAAGAATCTCCCCATACCAAATGAAAATGAATTAGCCCAGATGGAAATCATTCCGGGTTGCGAGGTGCAGGTATGGTTTAAATTCACCGAAAAAAACGACCGCACTTTTCACTTTCAGGCCTACAGTGAAGCGCGGATTATGAACGGTTTATTATGGATTTTGTTGCAACACATTGAAAACAAAAGTGCTAAACAATTACGCCATTTTGATCTAACTGCCTATTTCACCCAACTTGGCATTGCACAACGCTTAAGCACAACACGCCTGAACGGTTTAAAACATATTGAACAGATTTTAAATAATTTATAAAAACAAAAAAGCGTGGAAATCTCACTTTCTACGCTTTCTTTTTACTTTCTATATGGTCATTATTTTTCCAAGTGTTTAATTTTCTTAATCACATTTGATGTAGAAAAACCGTTTTCAAAGTTAAGCACTTTCACATCGCCGCCATTTGCCCAAACTTCTTTACTACCGGCAATCTCTTCCGGTTTATAGTCGCCACCTTTCACCAACAAATCAGGCAATACTTCACCAATTAAGCGTTGCGGCGTGTCTTCATCAAACGCAACCAGCCAATCTACAGAAGAAAGCCCTGCAAGGACAGCCATTCTTGAGTTCAGATGATTAATTGGACGCTCTTCACCTTTTAAGCGTTTTACAGAATTGTCCGTATTCACTGCAACAATTAAACGATCACCCAACTTGCGTGCATTTTCCAAGTAAGACACATGACCAGGATGCAAAATATCAAAGCACCCATTAGTCATCACGATTTTCTCTCCACGATCTTTCGCTAATTTAACCGCGTCCTTAAGTTCACTTTCTGTCATTATGCCGAAACCGGTGGTGGTTCGCCCATGAATCGCATTTTCTAATTCGACGGTAGAAACCGTGGATGTACCCAATTTGCCCACCACAATGCCGGCAGCCACATTTGAGAGATAACAGGCTTCTTCAAAACTACGACCATCTGCCAAGGCGATCGCAAGCACGCTGATTACCGTGTCGCCTGCACCGGTCACATCAAACACTTCTTTCGCTTCTGTTGGTAAGTGATAAACCGGCTGATTCGGACGTAATAACGTCATACCTTTTTCCGAACGAGTTACTAAAAGTGCGGTTAAATTTATCTCGGAAATTAATTTTAAACCTTTATCAATGACGTCTTGCTCAGAATGGCATTTACCAACAACCGCTTCAAATTCAGACATATTCGGCGTTAATAATGTCGCGCCACGATAGCGCTCAAAATCCGTACCTTTCGGATCGATTAACACAGGAACATTGGCATTGCGGGCAATTTGAATCATTTTTTGCACTTCATTTAAAGTACCTTTGCCATAATCGGAAAGAATCAAAGCACCGTAATTTTTGACCGCACTTTCTAATTTTCCCAACAAGGATTCACTGATCACATTTTGGAAATCTTCTTCAAAATCAAGACGTAATAATTGTTGATGGCGAGACAAAATACGTAATTTCGTAATAGTCGGATGAGTGGTTAATTGAACAAAATCACAATCGATTTTTTGTTTTTGTAACAAGGCCGTTAACGCCGCACCCGCTTCATCCTGACCGGTTAAGCCCAGTAATGTTACAGGCACATTTAAGGAAGCAATATTCATTGCCACGTTTGCCGCACCGCCTGCACGTTCTTCATGTTGTTGTACACGTACCACAGGCACCGGGGCTTCCGGCGAAATACGATTCGTCGCACCAAACCAATAGCGATCCAACATGACATCGCCAAGAACCAAAACTTTTGCATGATTAAATTGTGCAGAATATTGAGCCATTTGATTTTTCTCTTAAATAAGGAACAAAAAATTTCGCTAATATTACCACAGGGGAAATGCTATTTCCTAAAAATTCCGTTAAACTAAACCTAATTGAAGTACCTACTAATGACTTATGTTAACGCCTTATGTCAAAATCCGCTCTTCCTACTTTTAAAATTGAATTTCTCCACCCAAAACATTGGGGCTTTTGGTTTGCTCTTGGTATTTTTCGCTTAATTTTGCTCTTACCTTATTCCGTATTGCTCAAAATCGGCAATGGGTTGGGCTGGTTATTCGCGAAAACAGGTGTAGGCAAACGACGGGCAAAAATTGCCAGACGTAACTTAGCACTTTGCTTTCCCGATTACTCCTCGCAACAAATTGAAGCGATTTTACAGGCTAATTTACGTTCCACCGGTATGGCGATCATTGAAACCGGTATGGCATGGTTTTGGTCGGATCAACGAATAAAGAAATGGTCAAAAATCGAAGGATTGGAATATTTAAAAGACAATCTGAAAGATGGCATTATTTTCGTTGGAGTGCACTTTTTAACCCTTGAATTAGGGGCTCGTATCGTCGGTATTCACCAGCCGGGTATTGGCGTTTACAGGCCAAACGACAACCCATTATTTGATTGGATTCAAACTCAAGGCAGATTGCGTTCCAACAAAGATATGCTAGATCGCAAAGATTTACGCGGCATGATTAA
The DNA here is from genome assembly GCF_900636915.1 of Aggregatibacter aphrophilus ATCC 33389. Classification (NCBI taxonomy): domain Bacteria; kingdom Pseudomonadati; phylum Pseudomonadota; class Gammaproteobacteria; order Pasteurellales; family Pasteurellaceae; genus Aggregatibacter; species Aggregatibacter aphrophilus. Next base: position 1,953,005 of record NZ_LR134327.1, read on the forward strand.
AGCTATTCGTCATGGCGATATTATTTGGTACGCACCCGACCATGATTACGGCAGAAAAAACGCTGTATTCGTGCCGTTTTTTGCCGTGCCTTACGCTGCAACCACAACAGGAAGCTATTATTTATTAAAATCCTCACCAAACAGCAAAGTTATTCCCTTCTCGCCACTCAGAAATGCAGATAATTCAGGCTATACGGTTATCATCTCGCCACCGGTAGATTTTTCTGATTTGCACGATGAAACCGAGATTGCTACCCGAATGAATCAAGTAATTGAAACGGAAATTATGAAAGGGGTTGAACAATATATGTGGTTACATCGTCGTTTTAAAACACAGCCTGATGAAAAAACAGATCTGTACAACATATAGGAATAAAATAAAAAAGGTGAGCTTAAAACTCACCTTTTATTTTTAACTCAATGTATTATACACTCTACAGCATCCAATTCATCAGCCATAGCAGATAAAATTTCTCGCGTAAGATAAGCCAAAGAGCGATAGAACGGTAATCCAGCTGACTGTTCCACTTTGTTTAAGAACTTCGCTGCGCAAGGCAATAAAAAGTGTTCAAACAGTTCCTGCTGTGCAGACAACGAATCGGCATTATCTTCCAACCATGATGCTGTTAAAAGCAACATGGCAAAATGATCAATGTTATCGCTTGGCGGTAAATTGCGGACTTGACGGAAATTATCAAAATTATCCACTGAAATATCGTAAGCAGAAATTTGAGTTGCTACTGTGCCTTTCTCACCAAATAACTTTTGATATTCTTGAGCCAATACTTCTAAATCAATTGGCATTTGTAATGCTGCTAAGGCTTTGTTACTTTCTACATCTTCGCTTAATGGCCACACTTCAGACAATTGGCTTTGTTTTAACCAAGTCAATACACCGGAAAGTAAGTTATCAGTAGGTTGTCGATAAAACAAATTACCAAACAATCGGCTAATTAAAGAAAAATGATTTAATTGGATTTTTTCTTGCATTAATTTTCACTCTCAGAAGGCAAAAGTGCGGTCAGATTTTCCAATGTTTTTTCAAAGACGGAGGTTAAAACTGACTGATACCCCGCCTCATCTAATAAATGAATATTTCCAAAAACCTCATGTTGGATGTCTGTTATTCCACAAAAATTAAACAACCCATCAACCAAACAGGATTGCAAGGCTTTATCAAAGCCAAGTTGTTGATATTTTTCAATACCATTTCCCATGGTAATAAAATGTTGCATCTTTTTGTTTCCAAGCAAACCAACGGAAACACCATTTTCATTTTGGTAGGCAAAGCCGTAACTTAAAACACGGTCTAAATAACCTTTTAATATTGCTGGAAATCCCATCCACCAAAGAGGATAAATGAACGTAATTAACTCTGCTTCCGCAATTAGTTTTTGTTCAAATTTAATCTCAGCAGGAACAATGCCTTCCATCGTGGCATTTAGCTCACTCCAAGACAACACCGGATTGAAATCTAAAGTATAAAGATCACGAACAACCGTTTCCGCCCCCACTTGTCGAGTGGCTTTTATAACTTCCTCAACTAAAGCTCGGTTAAAACTCTGAGGATTCGGATGCGCAGAAATAATCAAATGTTTCATACTATTCCTTAATTTTGATAACATTCAATGTAATACTGTTAACACCAGTCACTTCAATAAGGTCATTCACCGATAAGCCGTGCCCTTTAATACGCCAAGTAGTATCGCCAAAAGCACCACGACCAATGCCATTTTCGGCCATTTCTAACACCTTTCCTCGCGCACCAATCATCGCATGATCCCGTTGGTTTAATACGCTTTGGGATTGGTCTGCTTGATCTTTACTATGCTGATAACGCCACCAAATTACGCTCAAAATGATGGCAATAATGGCGTAAATTACTACTAGAGCTGAAAGAGGTAAAGCTGGAAACAGTTTCATTATTCCCGCAACAACAATTGCCGCAAGTCCCCACCATAGCAAGAACACTCCCGGCATTGCAATTTCGGCAATGAGCAAAACAAACCCTAAAATAAGCCAGTGCCAAATGCCCCAATTAACAAACCATTCCATATTTACCTCTGCATCTTCAATTAATTAGTTTTTTTATCGCCTTTGAGTAGTTCTGCAATACCCGCAATAGATCCCATCAAATTACCTGCTTCTAACGGCATTAGAACCACTTTGCTGTTATCTGCACCACCAATTTCTTTTAGGGCTTCCGTGTATTTCTGTGCGATAAAATAATTAATGGCTTTCGTGTCACCATTGGCAATCGCATCAGATACCATTTGCGTTGCTTTCGCCTCAGCTTCAGCCGCACGCTCACGTGCTTCTGCTTGCAAAAAGGCTTCTTGTCGCTCACCTTCCGCTTTTAAGATACGGGATTGTTTCTCACCTTCCGCCCGCAAAATTTCCGCCTGACGGACCCCTTCCGCTTCCAAAATATCGGCACGCTTATTACGTTCAGCTTTCATTTGCGCATTCATCGCAGCAATCAACTCATGCGGAGGACGCACATCACGAATCTCAATACGGGTTACTTTAATTCCCCAAGGATTCGTCGCTTCATCCACAATAGATAACAAACGGCTATTGATAGAATCACGTTGTGATAGCATCTCATCCAATTCCATTGAGCCTAAAACCGTACGTATATTGGTCATCGTTAAATTGATAATCGCTTGTTCTAAATGATTTACTTCATAAGCCGCATTTCGTGCATCAATCACTTGTACGAAACACACGGCATCAATAGACACATTAGCATTGTCTTTTGAAATGACTTCTTGTGAAGGGATGTCAAGAACCTGTTCCATCATGTTAATTTTACGACCAACACGATCAACAAACGGAACCACAAAATTCAACCCGGGCATTAAGGTGCGGGTGTAGCGACCAAAACGCTCAATGGTCCAGTTATACCCTTGAGGCACAGTCTTTAATGTAGAATAAAGAACAACAACGGCTAAAACCACAAAGATAATAGCGGCAACAGGCAAGTCATCTAAAAAATACATAATTTCTCCTTAGAATATAGGTAATTACTGCGTTAAGTCTAACAAGTAGAAAGAGGCTTGTATAGGGAAAAGATAAACCTTATTAACCAACTCCAATATTAACAATATATTTAATTATATAGTTTTTATTTGATTTACTGATAACATGTTATAATTTAAAGAATATACTATATAGATAAATTTATTTTAATAATTTAATCTAGCTTTATTTATAAACTCAAAGCATAATCAGATTTCATATTAAATTATCGAGATAGCTTCATTACTAATGACCAAAAATTTTTTATCATAAATAACTCTATATTTAGAGTTATTTAACACGATAACAAACTTATCTTTATATCAACGCCCTGCTTTATTCTGTTTGCACACCACTTCTGTTTCGATTTTAGATTGTTCAATATTATATAAGTAAATACTTCAAAGTGTAAAAGTTTCTTAATGTTTCAACTGGTTAGTTATCTTCACCCATTAAGTCCTGTTCTTCACCCGTTTTAATCTCTATAGGTTTATTTAGATAGATGCGTTTATGTTTAAAAGCATTTTCAGTTCATTAAACCAATAAAAAAGTACGATCTTTTTTCAATTTATTTTATAAATACTGAAAAATCAACCGCACTTTTAAATGTAATCTAAAGAGACTAATTCTTTGGTTTTTCACAATTCAATTTGGCAACCTTATCATCATGATTAAATCGATACTTTTCTTCAAATTTTCCATTTTTATCAGATTGAGCTATCACAAATTGATCACCATCGTTATACCATATACTCTTAATATCTTTATAACCTGACACAACCGCATCGCAAGATTTTCCTAGATAAATTATAGAACTCAAATTATAAACAACCACACCATTTGAATTCGCTTTACTGGATATTACCTCATAAATATCAGGTGTATAAGAAAAGTCACTGCCAAAGTCATCAGAAAGTTTAGTCTTTATGACATAACATAGCTTACGCAGAGCAATATCTTTGTTTTTTTCCGACTTTACTAAATTATTTAACCAATCTTTAAAATCATTATTATAGGTTGAATAGTCAGCTACCGGAGTATGCGTTGCATTTTCATAGGCATAAATTTCTCCTATTGATAATAAATGCATTTCATTTTTTAATTTATCATTAGAGCAAACTAAATTATTTAAACTAGAATTAACTTGACAGTCTGAAATATTTTTTACCCTTGAATACGACTCATTCATTATTGATAAATATTCAGTTATTACCTCATTATATTTCTCACCTAAGCATGACTCTGAATATGCATAAGGGATATAAACAAAAACTGACAATAAATAAATATAATTTTTCATACTACCTCCTAATTAGATAGCTTTAATAGAATAATTTCTCTTACTTTTTCATAACCGCCAGCATCTTCTATCATTTTTTTTGTTTCTTCTAATGCTGACATAGTTTTATCTGCTGAATAATGTGCCTTATTTAGTCCATCTGAATCATAATAACTCATTGTACCGTCAGATTTTCTTGCTTCTTTATCCCCTTTCTTCTTAACTAGTGGCTCTCCTGCAGGAACAGCGGCTGATGCCCATTCTTGGGCTACAGCATATGCTGCTTGTTTAACAGTTTTACGATTTTTAAAATATTCTGAAATATCAGATCTCTTGCTTTCCCAAAAATATAGTGGCATTAATTGTTGAAATTCTTTATTAAATAATTGAGTATCCTTATTAATAGATCTATATCCGTTTAACCATCTTAAAAATAGATTCAATGTAGGCGGTGTCATTTGAAATATACCAACTGCTAACATATGTTTTCTATTTGGTCCTATCTCTGTTGTTTGTGCTTTCCTAATCTCTGCAATTGTCATTTTTTCTAAATAATACTGCGCTGTAGGTTCAAAATGACTTTCATAAACTCTATTTCTGCCTTTTTCATCCCAACCAGTTATATTGTAGGCATTAAAAGAACCTTTAGATTCTTTTGAAACTATCAACTGAACCAACGGCGTTTCAAACCAATCAAACTCACCCGCGGTAGCTGCCAACCACCCAACCACCCCTAACGGATGAAAATAATACGCCTGCTTATCCGTATTAAACCCATCCACCTCCAATTTTATCGACAAATCTGCCACCCGTTTCTCAATTCGAGCGGCGCTGTCTTCCTTGCCATGATTTCGATAAACATCACAGACTTGTTTAAAATCGGCTAATTTTGTTTTCTTCCATTCACTTTCATGCTTGGCAACAATGCCCGTCAGTCTTCTTTGTTGTATCGGATTTAATAATAAATCCTTGAGTTTCCCCGCCTCAAATACCGCCGGTGTGTTTTTATCCACATCTAAGTCCAATTCGTCCATAATGGATTTGAACATCGGGTCTAATTCATTTTTCTGCTCAATCGTCAAATCACTTTTTGGGTCGATATTCTGATCTAACGCGTGTTTGAAGATGCAAAGTCCATTGCCTGCTTGAGTAAACACATTTACACCGGGGAATAATAATCCATGGGTTAGATGACTGCTATCCACATAAATGCCGCCGTCTTTATTACTTTGTACCTGTTGATAAAGATACGATTGTACATTGTAGTAATCTTTGCCCGTTTTAGCCGTTTTCTTCTTCACGGTTTTCTTTTCTACATCGGACAGTGGCACCATGATTTCGACTTCCGTTGTCTCCAGATCTACCGCTTCGTCATTGAGCAGGGTGTAAAGCTGACTTCCTCTTGCTACATATAAAAAGTTGTCTTTGATGCCTTTCTTGTCTCGGTCTTGCTTGTAAGCGGCTTGTGCTTTGGCTTTAAATTGCTCAATGTTGTCATATGTGAATACTTCAAGGTGTAACAGCTTTTCGCCACTTTCGCCCATTTGGTTATATTCGCCCATTAAACCCAGTTCTTCTCCCGCTTTAATCTCTATCGGTTCAGCCAGTTTTACTTCACTGTCAACCAGAGTTTCAATATTGTGGCGGGTCAAGAATGGAATGCCACTTATCGGTTGGCTCATCATGGTTTCATAAGAGCCGCTAAACACTTTCCAATGTTTACCTGCTTTCGGTTTATGTTCAACACCATTAACATCCTTATACCAAGTCACTTCATCAAACTTAGTTTTGTTGCTCTGATATTTTCTGACCAATAACGCCAATCCATTCGGCAACCGGGCAATCACCTTATTATCTTCTCTGATTGCCACCGGAAATTTATCTGCTGATTTGGTTAATGCCAAAATCTCTTCCCCCGATGACTGATAATCATCCATTTTTGCCGTATGCCGATAAAGAGAGTAGAAAGTCAGCACATTGTCTTTCGGATATGTCACTTCATGTTTCAATAGAAAATAGCCCGTAGAATATACCGCACTTTTCATGGGCACTTCGGCTTTGCCATCTTCTTTATATTCACTATCCACTTTATAGGCAATCAGTTTACCATCGGCAATAACACAGATTTTATCATTCTCAAATTCGCTACTCGGAAACTTTGAAGCCCGCAAATGAATACCTTGGTGCCAAAGTCCGCTGTTATTAAACAGAAAACGGGCGCTTTCATCACCGACAAGGTGATTAAAATATTGTTGCAAGATACTTGCGCCGTTCTTAGCTTTCAGAGGATACGCTACATTTGGAATTTGAGGTATTTGCAGAATATCTTGTAATGAATTCTTTTGTTTTTCTGACATGTAACTATCTCTCAAGAGGTAAATAAAAAAACATGTAAAATCAAAAATTAAAAACTTATTTTACTAATTAACCCGTAAGAATAAACAAAATAACAAACCACACAAAAACGTGTGGTTTGTTATTAAAAATTTATTTGCCCGATAAATCAATTTGATATACCGCAAATCCCACTTCATCAGTGCCCACCTGTTTCATTGGGTATTGGGCGTTTTCTTTGATAAATTGCGCCGTTTGCTCACTTGGTGAAGTTTCAAAGCGGACATCTAATTTATCGTTGCCTTTGATTGGCACGAAGCGCCAGTTTTTGTCGGCACTTGGGTTCACTGCACTGTCTTTTTCACTGGTGGCTTTGATGTAATCCGCCAACACTTGACGGTTTTCATCCGGCGCAGCGTAAACAATGTGCTTGTCGCCGGTGCCCGGGAATTTATTACCATAAGCACGGTAGTTATTGGTGGCGATTAAGAATTCTGCTTTCGGATCCACCAGTTTGCCTTGATAAGTCAAATTCACCACGCGGTGAGCATCCGGATTGATTAACTTACACTCGCCGTCATAACGTGGCGGTTGAGTTAAATCATATTCATAATTTACGCCATCAATCACATCAAAGTTATAGGTGCGGAAGCCTTCCCAATCCAATAAAGATTGTGGTTTGTCGCTGGCAGGATCGATTTGCTTAAACATCCCCGCGCTGCATTCCAACCATTCTTTCAATTGTTCACCGCTGACTTTCACGACCACCAAGGTATTCGGATACAAGTATAAATCCGCTGCATTGCGGAACGTTAACTCGCCTTTGTTCACTTCAGTGTAGCCTGTCGGATCGTTTTTACGTCCGCCCGCTTTAAATGGTGCGCCCGCACTTAAAATTGGCAAGCCCGCCATGGCAGGTACGCTTGGGGCAACTTTTTCCACATAGGCTTTTTGCGCTTGGTTAACAATTTGAATGGTCGGGTCGTCTTGCACCAATGCCAAATAGCTATACATATTGTCGGTGGCTTTACCAATCGGCTGTGATACGAATTTACGGGTCGCTTCATGGGTTTCTTTTAAAAGTGCGGTCATTTCCGGATCATTTTCTGCCAACGCCTTTTTGTTTTCCGCATCATAAATCGGACGCAATACCGCTTTGCCGTCAGTGACAATCCATTTGCCGTTATGCTCGCTCAACACTAAATCTACGACACTGATATTGTTCGCCCAATAGCCCGCCATACTTTCCGGCACGCCTTTTACGGTGCCTTTGGCAATATCCGCATTTGGTGATTTGGCAAATTCTTTATTCGGGAACAAACGGTGGGAGTGACCGAAAATCACCGCGTCAATGTGCGGCACATCCGCAAGATAGAACGCGGAGTTTTCTGCGCCCTCATGATACGGCTCGTCAGATGGGCCGGTATGCGCTAATGCAACGATAATATCCGCGCCTTTTTTCTTCATTTCCGGTACATACTTTTGCGCACTTTTTACGATGTCGCGGGTTTCCACTTTGCCCGTTAAATTGGCTTTATCCCACACCATAATTTGCGGTGGTACAAAACCGATATAACCGATTTTTAGCTTATGTGACTTGCCTTTATTGTCCACCACTGTTTTTTCCTGAATCACATAAGGCGTGTAATAAGGCTCCTCACTGCCCGCTTTCACCACGTTGGCGTTCACAATCGGGAACTTCGCCTGTTTGATGGCATCGGCTAAATAATCCAAACCGTAGTTAAACTCGTGGTTACCCAATGTGCCTACTTCATAATGCATGGCATTCAAGCAATCCACCGCTGGGTTTGGCTTACCTTCTTTATAGCCCACTGCCGCTTGATAATCAGCAATCGGGTTGCCTTGAATCAAATCGCCGTTATCCACCAACACACTGTTTTTCACTTCTGCACGAGCTTGACGAATCAAACTTGCTGCACGAGTAAATCCGAATTTCTCTGTCGGCGCATCTTTGTAATAGTCAAAATCCGTCAAAAAACTGTGAATATCGGTGGTACCGATAATGCGTAAATCGACTTGGTTATCGCTTTTCGCGAACGCCATGCGATGGCAACTGAGCGCCAACACGCTGGTTGCACCGATTTGAATAAAACGTCTTCTATTCATCATAATAAACTCCTTCATTAGGGAAAATGGGTTAAAAGTTGACGTTATTGTAAGGAAATTAAAGGGGCTTTGAAAGGAAAAGTGCAGTCAGAAAAATGTCCGTTTTTTTAACCGCACTTTTATCTTTCCATCTTCTTCTCCGCATTGAGAAATAACGATTTTTTCCAACATTTACATTTACCTTTTACTAAATTGAGATAGAATGCATGAGAATAATTTTCAATTTCAAATAAAGAGGTTTTAGAATGTTGAAAAAAACATTATTAGCATTAAGTTGCATCACCATCGCTGTCTCTACTTGCGCAAAAGAAATTACGATTCCAACGGCACGAGGAGAAGTGACATTAGCAGCACCGCCAGCCAAAATCGCAGTATTTGATACGGGAAGCCTTGATACCTTGCAAGCCTTGGGTGTGAAAGTCGATGGCGCAGCGGATGTGGCAAAACTCCTTCCGTATCTAAAACCAACCTTAGATTCGGCAAAAAATGTCGGTACCATTTTTGAGCCAAACCTTGAAGCCTTAAATGAACTTAAACCTGATTTAATTATTGTCGGCACCCGCACGGCGAAAAAATTTGATGATGTCAGCGCTATTGCAAAAACGATCGATTTAACCGATAACGGCAATAAATTGGTGGAAAGCGGCATTCAACGCATTGACAGTTTCGGCCGTTTATTTGATAAACAAGCGGCTGCAGATAAGTTAAAAGGTGAATTGGAAACCTTATTAAAAGACACTAAAGCTGCCGTGAAAGACAAAGGCAACGGTTTAATTATTTTAGTCAACGGTGGCAAAATTTCCGCATTCGGTAGCGGTTATCGTTTAAGTTTTATTCATGATGAACTTGGCGTACCAATGGCGGATCCGAGCATTAAAGGTACCGGTCATGGCCAACCGGCAAGCTTTGAGTTTATTGAAAAAACCAATCCTGACTGGTTGTTTGTGTTAGATCGCATTTCTGCTATTGGCGAAGAAGGTAAAACCGCCAAAGAAGTGTTGGATAATGAATTGGTTCGTCGCACTAAAGCCTGGAAAAACGGTAATGTCGTTTATCTCAGTAGCGCTTCCTACTTAGCGCCGGGCGGTGCGGAACAATTAAAAACGGACTTAAACGCGATTAAAACCGCTTTCGAGAAAAAATAATCATGCTTATCGTTCTCTCCGTTGTATCGCCTTCATGCCAAGCGGAGAGAACGTTTTTATTACTTAAAAAAACATCATGTCTGGAATTTTCACGTTAAATCGGATTAATTTTTTAATTCTTGTATTACTCGCCGCATTAAGTATTACCGTGGGCGTAGCCGATTTCCATTGGTCTCAATTTTTTTCTCAACCGGAACAAATGCAAGTCCTGTTAGTCAGTCGATTGCCTCGTACCTTCGCCGTGATTTTAGTGGGGGCGACTCTTGGCGTGGCTGGCATGGTATTACAAATTGTCTTAAAAAATCGCTTTATTGAGCCGGGCATGATCGGCGCCACTCAAAGCGCGGCATTGGGGATTTTATTAACCAGCCTGTTATTTCCAAGCGCCGCCTTGCTTCTCAAAATGTCCGTCGCCACCGTCTCCGCACTCATTGGCATGGGCATTTTTACCTTATTGTTACAGCCATTGCCGCCACATCAACGTCTCATGGTGCCGTTGGTGGGGATTGTGTTCGGCAATATTATTGAGGCGATGACCACCTTTCTTGCCTACGAAACAGACAGCTTACAAACCTTGTCCATTTGGTTTTCCGGCGATTTTTCCGGCATTTTGGCAGGACGTTATGAATTATTATGGCTTACCGCCGCCCTTGCTGTGGTGGTTTATATTATGGCCGATCGTCTGAGCATTACCGGACTGGGGAAAAATATCAGTACCGGCTTAGGGATTAATTATCGTCAAATGACGTGGTTTGCGTTAATTGTAGTGGCGATGATTACCGCGGTAGTCGTAGTCACCGTCGGGCAAATTCCCTTTATCGGCCTGGTTGTACCAAATATTATTTCCCGCTTAGCCGGTGACCGATTACGCCAAAATCTGCCTTCGGTTGTGTTGCTCGGCGCCAATTTGGTCTTGATTTGCGACATTATAGGTCGAGTCATTAACGCACCTTATGAAGTACCGATTTCGACCATTTTCGGCATTGTCGGCACATTGATTTTCCTCTATTTGTTATTTAAGGGGAAAGCCAATGCAAAATAATCGCGTCATGTTATTACTCGGTGCCCTACTCACGTTTGCTTGCGTCTTTTTTATGACCTATCACGCCAATGGTAACTGGGATTTCATTTTGCCGTTTCGTGGAAAGAAACTGTTGTTATTGCTGATGATGGCCTACACCATTGGCATATCTACATTGCTATTCCAAACCTTAACCAATAACCCGATTCTGACACCCAGCATTTTAGGCTTTGACTCCTTATATTTATTGGTGCAAAGCATTTTAGTGTTTCTCTTCGGCGGGATTGGATTTACACAACTCAATGTGGCCGGCAAATTTGCCTTTGAAACCTTGCTTATGCTACTTGGCGCACTCCTGTTATTCCGTACACTCAGCAAAAACAACAGCGATCTCGCCCGTATGATTTTGGTGGGGATTATTTTCGGTGTGCTTTTCCGCAGTGTAAATAACCTGCTACAGCGCATGATCGATCCGAATGAATTCGCCGTTGCACAAGGATCTTCCTTTGCCAGTTTTAACACGGTGAACCCAACCTTATTATGGATTGGTACTATCATTACATTGGTCAGCGCCCTGTGGATTTGGCAACAACGTTTTAAATTAGATGTACTACTACTGGGGCGTGAACGCGCTATCGGATTAGGCTTGGAATATCATCAATTCAGCCGCCAATTACTCATTTGCTGCGCATTTTTAGTGTCAATTTCCACCGCACTTGTGGGACCGATTCTGTTTTTAGGCTTATTGGTATGTGCCATCATCAATGCCATCAGCCCAACCATGCATCACAACATTCGCATCCCAATGACGTTTATGGTGTCGGCCATCACATTAGTAAGCGGTCAAGCCGTGTTCGAACAGGTAATGAAGATGCAGGGTGTGCTTAGCGTAGTTATCGAATTTGTCGGTGGATTGGTGTTTATCTATTTGATGTTAAGACGGGCAAAATAAAGGAATTTCTTGTGATAAAAATTGAAAATATAACCTATAAAATTAATCAGGCGACGATTTTAAATAATATTAATCTCACCATCCCAAACGGTGGCATTACCGCATTGATCGGCGCTAATGGTGCCGGTAAATCCACGCTACTCTCTTTAGTTGCCCGCTTAAATCCGATTCAACAAGGGCAAATTTGGCTAAATGATATGGATATTGCCACCACGCCATCACGCACAATTGCCCAAAACCTGGCAATTCTGACCCAAGATAACGTGATTCATAGTCGCATTACGGTAAAAGATTTGTTGATTTTCGGCCGTTATCCGCACCATCAGGGGTGCCCGACGGAAGAAGACAATGCCATTATCCGCGATGCCTTACAACGTTTTGAATTAGCCCCCTTAGCTAATCGTTTTCTTAGCGAACTTTCCGGCGGTCAACGTCAACGCGTCTTGATTGCCATGACCTTCTGTCAAAAAACCGATCATGTACTACTTGATGAACCATTAAATAACCTCGATATGTTCCATGCCCGCGAGCTCATGCGCTTGCTACGCCAACTTACCGATGAACTGGCACTGACAACGGTAATGGTAGTACATGACATCAATATGGCTGCCGCCTATGCCGACACCATTGTCGCTATGAAAAACGGTGAAATTGCCATGATCGGCACGCCGGAAGAGATGATTACCAAGGAGAATTTAAAAACGGTATTTAATTTAGAGGCAGAAGTGTTGGATTATCAAGGGAAACAATTGGTAGTGCACCATATGTAACCTATGGTGCGTCTTGACTTCATCAAAAAAGCCATTCAAAAAACACTCGAAAAAACGACCGCACTTTCATTCTTAAAAGTGCGGTCATTATTTTAGCTAAATTTATACAAACCCTAAGCCACTAATGCGGTTTGTTTCAAGCGGTTTTTGAGTTTGGTATATTCCGTTACCACATAGCGTTCTGCCCAAGCTTGGTCGTCAATTTTTTCAATGCGAACCGCGCTGTATTTGTATTCCGGCGTTCTAGAACCCGGGTTCAAATGTTCGGCAGTTAATTCGTTACATTTACCAATCCACCATTGATAGGTCATATAACAAGCACCTTTGTTGGTACGGGTACTGACATCGGCACGGCAAATAACTTTACCGCGTGATGAGGCAATCCAAACCAGGTCATTGTTTTTAATGCCTAATTCTTTGGCATCTTGATCGTTCATTTGTACGAATCCCGGCTCATCGGCAAGCGCGGCAAGTGCTCGGCAGTTACCGGTCATTGAACGGCAGGAATAGTGACCCACTTCGCGTACGGTAGAAAGCACCAATGGGAATTCTTCGGAAAGATCTTCCATAGGCGGTTCCCAGTCACAGGCAAAGAATTCGGCTTTACCGTTTGGACGGTCGAAGATTTGGCCTTTATACAAATATTGCGTACCTTGATCTTCAGGACCTTCATCAGTACACGGCCATTGAATATAACCCAAGCCTTCCATTTTTTCGTAAGTCGCCCCTTTGTAAATCGGACAAAGCTCACGCAACTCATCCCAAATTTCTTTGGTGTTGTTGTAGTGCATTGGATATCCCATTGCTTGCGCGATAAGGCTTATGATTTCCCAGTCGTCCTTGACATCACCTACCGGTTCAACGGCTTTATAAAAACGTTGGAAACCACGGTCGGCAGCACTATACACGCCTTCATGCTCCGCACAAGAAGTTGCCGGTAAGAGCACATCAGCTTCAGCGGCAGTTTGTGTCATGAAGATATCTTGCACAATTAAGAATTCTACTTTCTCAAAGGCTTTTTTAACGGCATTAATATCAGGCTCAGTTTGTAATGTATCTTCGCCCATAATATAGAATGCCTTGATTTTATCCTCCATGATAGCTTCCGGCACTTCACTTAACGGCACGCCCGGCTTGGTTGGGATAGACGGCACGCCCCAAGCTTTCGCAAATTTCGCGTTAATTTCAGGGTTCGCAAAACTTTGATAACCAGGCAATGTGTTGAATAACGCACCCATGTCGCAAGCGCCTTGTACGTTGTTTTGACCACGTACTGGATTCACCCCAACATTTGGTTTACCGAGATTGCCGGTGAGCATTGCCAAGCTTGCCAATGCGCGCACGGTTTCCACCCCTTGGCGGAATTGGCATACTCCCATGCCCCACAAGATAGTGGCGGTTTCCGCTTTCGCATAAGTGCGGGCAATTTCACGCAACATTTCTGGTTCAATACCGGTAATATGTTGAGTGGATTCTGGTGTGTAGGCTTTCACAGTTTCATAGAACGCATCGAAGTTTTCGGTGTTTTCGTCAATGAATTTTTGATCTTGCAACCCTTCTTCCAAAATCACATTCATCATAGCATTCAAAAATGCTACGTTAGACCCGTTAGCAAGCGGCGCATAAATATCCGCAATACGGGCAGTTTCGATTTTACGAGGGTCACAAACAATGATTTTCGCCCCTTTTGCTTTGGCGTGGTTAATCCGACGCGCCACAATAGGGTGTGAAGTGGAGGCATTATAGCCAAAAATGAATACGCATTTGGTATCTTCAATCTCAACGATTGAGTTAGACATTGCGCCGTTACCGACCGATTTGAGCAGACCTGTTACAGAAGGGCCGTGTCATACGCGCGCACAACAGTCAATGTTGTTATTTCCTAATACCGCACGGGCGAATTTTTGCATCACGAAGTTTACTTCGTTGCCTGGTCCACGGGAAGAACCCGTTACCATAATAGATTCGTTGCCGTACTTTTCTTTGATTTCTCTAAGGCGGTTAGCGGTGTAAGAAATTGCTTCTTCCCAGCTCACCGGAGTGAACGGTTCGCCACGTTTGTAGCGGATCATCGGTTGAGTCAGGCGAGGAGTCAGGATTTTTGTGTCATGCACAAAGTCCCAGCCATAATATCCTTTCAGGCATAACTCCCCTTCGTTTGTTTTGCCGTTTGCACCCTCAGCTCCCACGATTTTGTTGTTCTCCACCAAAAGATGGATTTTACAACCTGAGGCACAATACGGACATACAGTAATCACTTTTTTAATAGCCATAGTAATGTCCTTATTTGAGATACAACACGAGGTTAGAGATTCAAATTTAGAATAATTATTTTTAGGTATATACTACCCCTAAAATCTACTTATAGGCTCACAAAAACTATGGTTTTATTGATATAGAACAGGTTTTCAGTAAATTCTTTTAAGGATTATACGGATATTGTTTTCTCATAATAACTATGTAAAATTATGCATTAAAAACATAATTATGGAAATTAAGCATAATAAAACATAATGAGGCAATATAATGAAAGTAAAATCCGATCCACTTTATTATCCAAGAACCGAATTGGCTGATTTGTTGGTTCGTAATCTTGAAGAAGGCATCAGCTCAGCCTTTACCCTGTTTGCGCCTCGTCGTATGGGAAAAACGCAATTTCTGCTTAATGACGTCACCAAATCGGCCAAAGAACATAATTTTAATGTGTTCTATTTCAGTTTTATGAATGAACACAGAGAGTCCATTCAAAGCGAATTTCGTCAGGCACTCATAAAATTCTTAAGTGAAATCAGCCCCACTTCCGCATTAAAAGAAATCAAAAGCATAAACGTCTTTGGTGTTGGCATTGAAAAAAATGAAACCGATATGCCGGAATTTCCCATAAATGTTCTCATTGATGAAATCGCCAAAGATAACAAACCCACTTTAATGCTGCTTGATGAAGTACAGGAGCTGGCACGCATTCCTAAAACTGAAGGACTGATTCGTTCTTTACGAACAGGTCTTGATACCAATAAAACCAAGGTAAAAGTCATCTTCACCGGTTCTTCCACCAACGGTTTACGGGAAATTTTTGACGACATCAAAGCGCCTTTTTTTCATTTTTCCCACACCATAAAATTTCCGATGTTAGATCGAAAATTTACTGACTATTTAGCCGATATTTATCAAAACCGAACAGGAAATAAAATTGATAAGGCTATGTTTTTTAACTTATTTGAAAAACTTCAATTCACTCCGCTATATCTACGGGCTATTACACAAGATATGATCATAGACCCAAGCCTGCCTCTTGAAGAAGCTGCTGAATCTCGTTTAAGCCTAATTCATGAACGCTCGGACTATAGCAAAGAGTGGCAACATTTAACTTCCTTGGAACAACAAATCCTACTTTGCATACAGCGTGGCGAATCAAGTTTATACAAACAAGAAATTCGTCGACAAATTGCTAACAATCTAGGATTAAGCTCAGCTATTTCCACCAGTACGGTGCAAACAAACATTAAGAAACTCATGAATAAAGAATTAGTTACCAAACAAATGGATGGCCAATTGGCACTGAATAGCGGACTATTTAATCAGTGGATAGTGGATCATGTGTTGAAGAAGGGGAAAGAGGAATAGTGAATATCCTGCTTTTAAGTTAACCGCTCTCTTTTCTACAAAAAGTGCGGTCCATTTTCGTCGTATTTTTAAAAACGTTCAGAAAATCCACCGCACTTCTTTACAACACCGGAATCTCCGCCAAATCCCGTCCGTCTTTCAAAAAATCATACATAAATTGGGCTGAGTCTTTTACGGTGTCAGTCATCGGAAAACCAAAAGAAACGAGATCAGGTTGAAGACCAACAAAGACGATTTTTTCAATGTCTTGTTCCAGCTGTTCAATGAGGAAATTGAGTGGCATATTATGCGTACTCATGAAAAACATCTCGGCGATGGCATCTTTTTCGATGATGCGTATTTTACCCGGCGCCAATTCCATGTCTGCGGCATCGAAAATAAGTAAGAGTTTAGGATTGAGTTCACGCACAATGTGAGCAACATTCTCCGGCGCGGAACCGCCGTCAAGTGCGGTCCAATTTGGCAATGGATTTTCGTTCAATAATTGATAGAGATAAGGCCCTGCGCCGTCATCTCCCATCATGCTGTTGCCAACAGTTAAAATCACATTATTCGTCACGACGTTTCACCATAATATACATCACCGGCTCACGCTGAATGGAGGCTAACGTATCCATTAAAATATCAGCCCATTGTTGATGTTGAGCAGTGAAATTTCCTTTATTTTCGTCAATAGCTTTGGCAAGCAGATTCACATGACTAGAGTCAATGACAATTTCGCCGAATTTCATTAGACCGGAAAATTTGCGCCGTGCCTCCCCTTCCGGAAAACTTTCGACAAAACGTTGATAGTCATCGTAGTCGCAAACTAACAATTTTTTAAAGCAATCAATCACGCCCACATGGTGACCAATCGCCAAAGAGTAATACATCACTTGCTGCGCTTGCTCCGGCACTTGCTCATCGTTTTCCACGAAACGCTCATTTAATAAATAAAAAAAGACTTTGGTTGTCATGGTATATCCTTATAACCGTTAACCATGGGCAATAAATTACCATCGGTTAAGCATACTCATTCCCCGTTAAGAAACGCTGAGAGAAGACCATATTTAGCTCCCAAGGGGCTAAATTATACACAATCTAGGATAACTAAAGGATGGCGCGCGTCTCCCGACGCGTGCCTTGATTTAACTATCAGCAACACATCAGAGACGTGCGCTACTGCTTCTATAACGTGAAATCATCCCGAAAACGGCAAACTAATCGCATGCAAGCGATTGATGATTTCGCTTAAACGTGGATCTGCTTCACGTTCTAGATATTCGCCTAAACGCACACCAAATGGCACCTTATCATCTTCCGACATCATCGCCATAAATTGATTGGCGATATTACCACCTTGACGATAACCAGCAAGACGACGAGCTTCGCGCTCAAGACTAATGCGCAAATCCAACGGAATCGTTGGGAAACGCAATTTGGCTTCGGCATTCGGGTCGGCTTTTTCTTGTTTACCTTTGAGTTTTTGATCGAGCAAACCGAGTGCCATGGCAAAACCATAAATGGTGGCTGCAGGTGTTGGAGGACAGCCCGGAATATACACGTCAACTGGAACGATTTGATCGGAGCCACCCCAGACACAGTAAAGATCATGGAAAATTCCGCCACCACAACCGCAAGCGCCGTAGGCAATACAAATTTTCGGATCCGGTGCGGCTTGGTAAGCACGCATAGCCGGAGTTCGCATGGCTCGGGTAACTGAGCCGGTGAACAATAAAATATCCGCATGGCGCGGTGACGCCACCACCTTGATCCCGAAACGTTCTGCATCAAAAACCGGTGTGATAGTACTAAAAATTTCAATTTCACAACCGTTACAACCGCCACAGTCCACACGATATACATACGCCGAACGTTGAATATTCTTCAACAGGGCTTGTTTCATTTTGGCGATATTTTCATCAATACTGAATGGCGTTGAAATACCGTTTACCGGCATTGGAATTTGTGTATTCATCGTTTTTCGCCTCCTGCTAAAACGTTAGAAAAACCAACCGCACTTTCTTCCCGCTGTTCGATCATTTGTTTGAAATTCAGACGAACCGGCTCTTTAAAATCGATAAGTTTCATCCGCATATTGGATTCCATGTTTGCGGTTTTTTCCAAACTGTGTTGCCGTTTGCAAACCGGGCAAGTATGCAGCACCGTCAATTTTTGTTTGACTAATTCTGGGTCGCCCAAACTTTGTTTAAATAAATCAATGGTGTAATTCAGCTCTTTATAAGAAATAAACGGTTTGCCACATTCCTGACAAGTCACTGTAGCAAAAGTGGTTTCTTGGAAAAGATCCTGTTTATTAGCCACCGATAATTCAAAATCTTGCGTCAACCGAATAGCCTTTGTTGGACAAACCTCTTCGCAACGTCCGCAGAAAATACAACGGCCGAGGAACAACGACCATGTACGTTCGCCTGTGACTGGATCGGTTCGCATGGTCAACGCATTAGCCGGACACGTCATCGTACAGGCGGCACATACTATACATTGATCGGAATTGAGATCCGGTTTGCCTCTAAAATCCTCATCGACTTCGTAAGGTTTAAACGGATATTTCGTTGTCGCATCACCAGTTTTAAACACGGTTTTAAGTAACTTAAACATTTTCCACCTCGCTTATTTCAATGGTGAATTTTTACGCTCAATACCGTAGCGTTCAATTTCTTTGTAATCTACGGTTTGTGCCTTACGTTTTCGTACATCCACCACAGTAACGCGGTCGGTACAGGAATAGCAAGGGTCAAGGCTACCGATAATAAGCGGTGCGTCAGACACTGTATTACCACGTAACATATAACGCAAGGTTGGCCAGTTAGCATAAGTCGCTGCACGACAACGCCAACGGAAAAGTTTTTGGTTATCTCCTAGCATTGACCAGTGAATATCTTCGCCACGCGGTGCTTCGGTAATACCGAGGGCAAAACGTCCCGGCGTATAATTAAAACCTTCTTTTAAAATAGGGCCACCAGGCAAATTATCCACCATATAATCAATAATATTCATGGACTCAAACACTTCGTTAATCCGCACTTTCACGCGGGATAACACGTCGCCGTTGGCCTCGGTGAACATATTGAAAGGAACATCACCATAGCCTGAGAACGGATGCACTTTACGCACGTCACGGGCAAAGCCGGAACCACGAACCATCGGGCCAACCGGGCTGAAATCGCGGGCAATATCTTTTGCCAAAATACCCACGCCAACAGTGCGTTGTTCCATGTTTGGCGTATTCAACAAAATATCCGACAAGGTTTTAACTTCTTCGCGCATTTCTCCAATCAGCTTGATACATTGCTCACGTTGATGTTTCAACATGTCACGACGCACACCGCCGATGAGGTTAATACCGTACGTTTTGCGGGCACCGGTGAGTACTTCTGCCAAGGTCATGGATTTTTCACGCACACGGAAGAATTGCATAAAGCCGGTATCAAAGCCGGTAAAGTGGCTGGAAAGCCCCAAGTTCAATAAGTGACTGTGCAACCGTTCTACTTCCAACAAAATGGCACGAATCCACTGAGCACGTTGCGGAATTTGAATACCCAAAGCACTTTCTACGGAATTGGCATAGGCTACACTATGAGTAAAACCGCAAATCCCGCACACACGGTCAGCAAGGAAGTTCACTTGGTCGTAATCCATACGGGTTTCCGCCAATTTTTCCATACCACGATGGACATAGAACAAGCGGTAATCCGCGTCAATAATATCTTCCCCATCCACAAACAAACGGAAGTGTCCCGGTTCGTCAGAGGTGATATGTAACGGCCCTATTGGCACAATGCGTGCTTCGCCTTTTTCGTTAATAAACTCGTATGTTTCTGTCGCGGTTGTCGGATCAGGACGTAAGCGATAATCCATAGAATCCTTACGTAACGGGTAAAGATCATCCGGCCAATCGTCCGGCAATACCAAACGGCGTTGATCAGGCAAGCCGACCGCTTTTAAGCCGTACATATCGAACAATTCGCGCTCACCCCAGACAGCCGCTTTGACTTTCGGTGTAACGGACGGAAACTCCAAGGTCACAGGATCGACTAAGGCTTTAATGGTGACAAAGGTTTTCACTTCCCCTTCCATAGAAAGTACATAGTACACCGCATAATTGCCATGAATCGAACGCTCATCATTCCCAAACACCAAAGGTAACCAGCCATAATGTTGGTAATAAAGATATTCCACCACATCGGGCAACATATTGGTTTTAATGGTTAGTGTGACCTGATTCGGTGTTGACCACTCCTCGTCCAAAATTGTATTTGGAAATTTCGCATTAATTGCTTCAATATAATTTTTGCCAATCATTTTGGCTGGATCGACCGATGTATTTTTCGTTAATTCCATATATTCCCCCTCTTGTCGATCATTGCGCTAAACTTTGCCAAGGTAAAACTAACATATCACCAAAAGACACATTAGGTTGTCCTAACACAATGCCCACCGCATTTGTCAAAAGCTGTAAAATCGGTTCAGAAATATAAATCCCCATGAATAAAAGAAGTAACAAATACGTTGCCAAAATGACAACCGAGGATTTATTCAACTCACCGACTTCAATGCCTTCTTTCGGTTTGCCTAGTACCGTTTTCAATAACATGGTGGTTAACCCTGCCAACGCGATAGTTAAGAAGATTAAACACAAAACGATTAACCATGTTTTACCGGCATAAATACCGGCAACCGCAATGGCAAATTCACTGGTAAACATACCAAATGGTGGCATACCGCCCAGTGCTAACGCACCACCGGCGAATAACACGGCAGTAAACGGCATGGTGCGCCATAAACCGCTCACTTCATGAATATCACGGCTACGGTATTTCAATAAAATGTTACCGGAAGCACAGAACAATAAGGCTTTTGCCAAACTGTGAGTGATGGTATGCAGTAATCCTGCAAAGGCGCCAACAGGACCACCTAAGCCAAAGGCAAAGCTAATTAAGCCCATGTTTTCAATACTGTGATACGCCAATTTACGTTTAATATCATGTTGCATGATGATAAAGAACGATGCGACACCGGTGGAAAGCAAGCCAAACACTAACATGAGGGTTTGCGGGTAATCGCTACCCACGGCTTTAGAAACCAAAATGTAATAACGCAATACCACCAACATGGCACAATTCAATAACACAGCGGAAAGTACCGCACTGACTGGGCTTGGCGCTTCACTGTGAGCGTCAGGCAACCAAGTATGCATCGGAAACAGACCGCACTTGGTGCCGAAACCAACCAAAATAAACGCAAAGGCAAGATACATCAAACCGTGGTGTAAGTCAGAAGCCTGTTGATTGACTGCTGTCCAGAAAATGGCTTGGCTAGGATCCGCCAAGAGGTTGGTACCGTTAGAGAAAGTTAAAATCGTGCCAAACAATCCAAAGGCCACCCCAACAGAACAAATAATAATGTACTTCCAAGCTGCCTCAAGCGAAGTCTTTTGCTTATAGGTTCCCACCAAGAAAGCGGAACTTAAGGTAGTCGCTTCAATACCTGCCCACATTAAAATTAAGTTATTGGTTGTTACGGATAAAATCATCGTAAAGAAGAAAAGATGTAGAAATCCGTAGTAATTACAATAGGTCTTAAGATCAATGTGGCCTTCGTTAAATTCACGATTGATATAAGCGATAGAATAAACACCGGCCAGACCGCCGACAACGCTGATTAAGGCTAAGAAGATAGCTGACAAACTGTCAACATGAATCCAGTTTCCCAAACTGCTGATTTCACCTTGTGTAAGCACACCGGTGATAACCTGCAATGAGAAAGCAAACATTAAGATGAGCCCTGTAACATGAAGTGCGGTACAAATTGTACGCGTTTTTGTCACGCTGCAGGCAAAACTGGCAAGTGATATTGCTAAAGGTGCGATTAATAACGCGATTATCCATTGTTCATACATAGCGTTACCCCTTCAAACTCATAAGTTGTTTGGCATCTAATGAATGGAATGTACGGTAAATTTTGTTCACCAACACCACCATTATGATGACGGCAAAGATAGCATCTGTGGCAATTCCGATTTCCACTAACTCAGGTGCTTTGTTTGCCAATAAGGCTAATGTGAGATGAGAACCGTTTTCCATCAGACAATAACCGAACACTTGTTTCACGATATTGCGTTGGCTGACGATGCACACCAAACCTAACAAGAAGTGACTTAATGACACGGACAGCGCCGGTTTAAGATGTGCAACCAACGGCAAATCGATTGGGATGACTACAAAATAGCACAATGTCACTATCACTGCTGTGATCGGGATCAACCAAGCGACATTAATTCCGACAGGTGTTTGATTTTCGTCAATTTTTTTCATGGCATAGACTAAAATCATCGGCACTAAAATCACTTTGGTAATAAATGCACTGATTGACCACATATAAAGTTCATGGGCTTGCATTTCATAGGCAAGATATACAAACAGCAATACCAATACCAAAGATTGCAAGCTATAAAATAACGCAGCTTTTTTGGCGGTTCGCACCATAATTACGCAAAGAGAGGTAATAATGAGTAAACACGCAAGACCATTTATCATTAACATAGATTCCTCCTTAACCTAACCGGCCAAACCCAGCCAATATGCGGCAATAAAACTAGAGCAGACGGACATCACCATGAGAACTACCAATACAACGCTCATTGAAAGTGTTATTGGTTGTGCTTTGGCTACTGCTTCTGACGGTTTACCGATGACACATTGTCCGAATTTATACAACAACCACACGAATGTCGCGGTAGATTCAATTAAAGCAAGCACCATCAACCAAGTGATCCAGCCATATTCATGGCCTAATTCAAACCCGGCAGCGAATAACGGATATTTACTGAAGAATCCGTTAAACGGTGGAACCCCAGCAATAGCCAAAGCCGCAACACCGAATCCTGCACCAACCACTGGCATAGTGCGCATAATGCCTTGCAACAACGGCATAGAACGGGTTCCGGTGGCATAACTTAACGAACCGGCTACCAAGAAGAACAAACTCTTCGCGAAAGCATGGTTGAAGATGTAGCTAATCGCTGCAACAAAGGCAAGTTTAGAACCCAGTGCAGCCAGAGAAATCCCAATGAAAATATAAGAAAGTTGGGTAATGGTTGAATACGCCAATAAACGTTTTAAATCTGTTTGTGGCAAGTACATCAAGAAACCGTAAATTAAGGTAATCATCGCCATGATGATGCCCACCTCACCCACAATATGTGGAATATCACCGGCGGACATAACAGAACGAGCGAAGATATAGACCCCAACTTTCACCATAGACGCAGCATGCAAATACGCACTCACCGGTGTCGGCGCTTCCATGGCGTTCGGCAACCAAATTTGCATTGGCAATTGCGCTGATTTACCCCATGCTGCAAACATCACACCAAATAACACGATAGTTTTCGCACTCGGATCCAAATGTTCTAACGCAGTAATGGAGAACGTACCGGATTGACTGAACAGATAGGCTGCCGCAATATATAACCCGATTGCCCCCACGTGAGTGATAATCAAGGCCTTCATTGCTGCCGCTTGAGCTTTTGGTGTTTGGTAATAACTGATTAACGCCCAAGAACATCCCCCAGTAATTTCGAAGAACAACAATTGTCCTGCCAAAGTGGAGGAATACACCAAGCCGGCCATAGCACCAATAAAGATTAATAAGAATGCGTAAAAACGTGGCAACCCGTTATGTGGATGTTCACGGTTTTTATCGGTTAAATAACCGCAAGAATATAAGCAGATTAAGAACCCTAGGGCCACGACGGCAAAGGCGATTAAGGTACTTACCGCATCAAGAGTAATGCCGAAGATGGCGGTTTTATCAAAAGCCACAATGTCATAAGTGACACTTTGATGCCCATCAGCAAACCATTGCCCAGCGACTAACATTGTTCCCAACGTAGCAAGTGCAGCAAATACAGTGGCAATTTGAGCAAAGTGTTTTTTGTTCAAACCGACAATAAACGCGCCGACGAAAGGTAAAATGATTGTAATCAGAGCTAAACGTTCCATATTTGTCCTCCTTACAACCCTGTGAAGTAAAACACAAACGCCAACACAGAAATGCCGAAGCCGACCACGGTTAAACGTCCTGTTAACATAAAGCGGGTACGGGAAAGCGTGTTTTCAAAGACACAAGCCAACACGAACACCACCAACAATTTTACGAAGAATAAAACGCCACCCAAAACAACCGCACTTAAGCTCATCTCAGTAGGGATACCGAATGGAAGCAATACGCTCACAAAAATGGAAGCAACTACCATAGATTTTAAGCTTAAGCCGACTTTTAATAAGGCGAGTCCCGGGCCAGAATATTCGGTCAACGGACCTTCTTGTAATTCTTGTTCTGCCTCTGCCAAATCAAATGGAATTTTACCCATTTCAATAAACACGGCGAAGAACGCGGCGGCGATAGCAATCACTGTAGCGACTGGGTATTGCCAGCTGTTTTCCGAAAGTGCATTACCGATAACGGCTAAATTGGTTGAACCCGCAATTAACGCAATCACAAGGAATGCCAACATTAAAATTGGTTCCACCAACACGCCCAATGTCACTTCACGGCTGGCACCTAAACTTGAAAAGCTACTGTTAGAATCTAAACCGGCAATGGAAAAGAAGAAACGGAACAAGGCGAATAAATAAATTACCGTGATTAAATCACTGCCTGCACCAAATGGCGCCACGCGGGTAAACAACGGTAAACTCATAGCCACCACCATGACAGTGCTGATTAACACGTAAGGCATGACTTTGGAGACCCAGCCCGCGTTGTCCGGCCAAATATTTTGGCGTTTCATTAATTTCGCGATGTCGCGATAATCCTGCAACACGCCCGGACCACGACGGGACTGAATACGGGCGCGGATCATGCGTGAAATGCCGGAAAATAACGGTGCAAGGGCAAGTAGAATCAAGGCTTGCACAATGGCAAATACAAACATTCCGGCAGATGTTGCAATTTCTGAAGGTAACGTAATCATTTTCAACCTCCTACATCAACGCAATGGAAAGCAGTACTGCCACCAAGGCAATCACGAAATACACGCAATACACGCGGAAATCGCCCTGTTGCAGCCATTGAAGTTTTGTCCCTAACCAAGGAATAAAATGGGCGATCGGCATGGTCACCTTTTCTTCCCAGAACGGTTCGGTTTTGGTCGCTCCTTTGATCACCGCTTGGATGCCTTTATCACCTAAAGGCGCAGGATCCAACACTTCGCGCAAGGTATAAAGCGGTTTAAAAATCGTGCGTAACGGGCGGGTGAAACTGCCCGCAGAGGCTGCCATATCTTGCTCATAAGCATAACCACAAGCCCATGGATTGCCTTTCGCACGATCGGACAAACGTTGATTTTTGGTGAAGGCATAATAGATAAACGGCAAGAAGAAGAACGCCAACAGCATAATAGTGACCATTGGTGTTGAAAGCACTGTATGCGGTTCAGCTTGCGCTACCACCACGCCGTTTTGCGCCAACGTTAACGGTTCAGTATTAGCAAGTGCGGTGGAAATTTTCGCTATAATTGGGGTCACTACAGAAGCGCCAACACCTAACAACACACAACATAATGCCAACACAGCCATGGCAATAACCATTGGTTTTGGTACTTCACGGGCATTAGCGGCTTTTTCACTACGCGGTGCACCACCGAAGCTGATACCATACACTTTCACGAAACAAAGTGCCGCCAACGCACCGGTCAACGCTAACATAATGATGGCAATCGGACCGGCAAGTTTTAATACGAAATCATCACTTTGGCTTAATGTGAATAAGGATTGATAAGTAAACCATTCACTGACGAAACCGTTAAACGGTGGCAATGCGGAAATCGCCATGGTACCGATTAAGAAACAGAACGCAGTGTAAGGCATAAGTTTGCCTAAGCCACCCATTAAGTCCATGTCTTTGGTATGCAAACGATACATCATAGAGCCCGCGCCCAAGAATAATAAGCCTTTGAACACGGCATGGTTAAGCAAATGGTATAACCCACCAAGCAAACCCACGGTAGCCAACACAGGATGGTGTGTCGCGATACCAATCATACCCACGCCAACACCCATCATAATGATGCCGATATTTTCTACAGTGTGGTAAGCCAACAATTTTTTGATGTCATGTTCTGCCAACGCATAAAGCACGCCGAGTACAGAAGACACCGCACCGAAACCAAGCACGATGACGCCATACCAAACATTGGTAGAACCGAGAAGATCAACGCCTACTTTAATGATCCCGAAGATACCAATTTTCACCATCACGCCGGACATCATGGCAGACGCATGAGAAGGCGCAGCCGGGTGAGCTTTCGGCAACCAACTGTGCAACGGAATCATCCCTGCTTTTGCGCCAAATCCCAAAAATGCCAAAATAAAGGCGGTAAAGGCAAGCGGCACCGGCAAGTTGGTTTGACGGAATGCACTAAATTCAAAGCTACCCACATAGCAGTAGAAAATGAAGAAGGCGATCATAATCAACACCGAACCGGCATGTGCAATAAAGAAATACAGCAAGCCTGCATTTACGGCGTTATCATCTTGTTCGGTAAGCACTAAGAAATAGGATGCCAATGACATCATTTCAAAGAATACAAGGAAGTAGAAGGCATTATCGTTGGTGACTAAAGCGACCATTGAAGCGATAAATAAATTCATAAAGAAGCCCATGGAACCTGCGCCTTTGCCTTTGTATTCTTTTACATAAGAGAAAGAATAAAGTGCGGTCACAATCACTAACAAAGAAATCACGCACACCATAAACGCGGCTAATCCGTCAATGCGGATTGAGAACGGGGCAAATTCAAATGGGGTTTGGAAGACATCAACGACTGTGTCGCTGCTGATCAGAACGGGGATGCAGGCAACAATACCTAACACTCCAGCAAGTACACCGGTCACGCCGGATATATTGATTGAAAGTTGTTCATTTCGTCTAACCGCAAGCGAAATAAACGCACCGACGACATAAATCAACAGGGTCGTGATGAGTAAATTAATTGGTAAACTCATAATTTCACTCCATTGATTAACGAGTTAAACAAACTAACTATCTTGGAATGGCCGGCGAAGAGACCATCGCCATTTCACGTTTTCTTTGGTTAGCCTGTTTGATACTCTCATCACTGATAATAAATAACGTTTTGGTCGGACAGGTTTGCACACAAGCCGGACCATCTTCACGGAAATAGCAAAGATCGCATTTCACTGCAATGGCTTTCACTCCGGGTTGCCATGCCAGCATATTGTGTAAATCCGTATTATCCGGTGCGGTGCGAATATCCCGTGTTACCGCATCAGTGAAGGAGAATCCCTCGTAATACGTAGGTGCGTCTATCGGTGAGGAACCATGTTGGGTAATCGCGCCGAATGGGCAAGCAATACCACAAAGTTTACAACCGATACAAAGACTTTCATTAAGTTGAATGGTGTCATTAATATGCGTGATAGCATGTACCGGACATACAGTAGCACATGGTGAATCATCACAATGACGGCAGAGAATTGGCACGGTTACATCGTCATTACGCATAACTTGTAATCGTGGAAAAGATTGTAATCCGAAGGCTTTATGCACTTCGCTACAAGCGGCCATACAGGTGTTGCATCCAATGCAATCTTTCGGATCACCGATAACAAAACGATTCATATTTTCCCCCTATAAAAAAGAGTTAGTCAAATAACCACCCTTTTCATAAGGATACTCCCGCCCCAAAATAATTTATACCTCAAAAGGATTATTGTTTGACGGAGATCATGATTTTTTCATTTTTTATAAAATACAGTAATTACAAGCAGATAAACGCAGTAAAATATCACTTGTGAAAATGAATAAGCTGTTAATAATATGACAATTTTGTAACGTTTACAGAAAATCAAAACGTACTGTTAAATTAAACTACTAAAAGATAATGACTCAGCAAAATTCTCGGAAAGCAATATGAAAGGGATTGAATTACGCATAAAAGGCAAGGTACAAGGGGTCGGTTTCCGACCTTTTGTTTGGCTGTTAGCAAAACAATATGCCCTTCGCGGCGATGTTAACAATGATGGACAAGGCGTATTAATTCGGCTATTAGAACCGACAGCACAACAGTTGCAACAATTTCTACACGATCTGCAACATAAACTACCTCCTCTTGCACTAATTACCGATATTCAACAACACGAAAAACACTGGGAAAATCCACCGCACTTTGAAGGCTTTGAAATCCGCGAAAGTGAGAATAACGCAATGGATACCCAAATTGTTCCCGATGCGGCAACCTGTCCTGCCTGCCTGGCAGATTTATTTGACCCAACTAACCGTCGCTACCACTACCCTTTTACCAACTGCACCCACTGCGGACCGCGCTTTACCATTATTAAAGCCATTCCCTACGACCGCAAAAATACATCTATGGCCGATTTTCCGTTGTGTCCTGATTGTGCAGAAGAATACAAAAATCCGGCCGACCGGCGCTTTCACGCCCAACCCAACGCCTGTGCCGTCTGCGGCCCACACATTTGGCTAATAGACAAAAAAGGCCGTCTCATTGACAAAAAAACAGCCATAAAAACAGCTGCACTTTTGCTGCACGAAGGCCATATCATCGCTATCAAAGGCATCGGCGGGTTCCATTTAGCTTGTGACGCAGCCAATCCGGTAGTCGTACAATTATTACGCGATCGAAAACGCCGTCCAAGTAAGCCTTTGGCCGTCATGGTACCGAATTTAAATGTGCTGACAGATTTAACCGAGCAGGAAATTGAGCAGCTTACAAGCACTGCCGCACCTATCGTATTATTGCCAAAACACAAAGCGCCACCATTAGCCGAGCAAATTGCACCGAAACTCAACGAAATCGGCGTTATGTTGCCGAGCAATCCGTTACAACATTTATTACTCAAAGAAGCCGATCGCACCTTGGTAATGACATCTGCTAACCCAAGCGGCCAACCGCCAGTATTGGACAATCAAAGTGCGGTCGAAAATTTAAGTGATTTGGCGGATTATTTCCTCTGCCACAACCGCGATATTTTACAACGTGCCGACGATTCCCTCGTACGACTAGCATTTGACGGAGTAGAAACACTACGCCGCGCCCGAGGCTATGTACCTGACGAAACCCTGTTGGATCACCACAGCCCGCGCAATGTACTAGTGCTAGGCTCCGACTTAAAAAACACTTTCTGTTTATTACGCCAAAATAAAGCCATCGTCAGCCAACACATCGGTGACACATCGAACGAAAAAGTGCGGTCTCAATTAGAAGCGAATATCGCGCTATTTTGTCAAATTTATCAATTCAAGCCGGAGCTTATCGCCATTGACGCGCACGCGGGTTATTTCACGCATGAAGTTGGTAAACGGTTGGCAGAACACTATCAGATTCCTTATGTGGAAGTGCTACACCACCACGCCCACATTGTCAGTGTGATGGCAGAACAGCACTGCCATGAACAGGTTATCGGGCTTGCGTTAGACGGTATCGGCATGGGCGAAAACGGGCAACTTTGGGGGGGAGAATGCCTGCTGGTAGATGAAAAACATTATCGCTATTTAGGCGGCTTGCCTGCCGTCGCTCTACCCGGTGGCGATCTTGCCGCCAAACAACCTTGGCGTAATTGGCTAGCTCATTTACATCAATTCGTACCAAACTGGCAGGAAATCGCCGCCCAAACTTGCGCTGACTACGACTGGCAACTTCTCGCCAAAGCCATTGAGCGCAACCTCAATAGCCCACGAATTTCCTCCGCCGGACGCTTATTTGACGCTGTGGCGTTCTCTTTAGGTATCACCCCACCACAACTGAGTTGGGAAGGTGAAGCTGCCTGCCAATTGGAAGTCTTGGCCACTCAATCGGATCTCAGCGAGCAACATCAACAAGATATAAAGTTGCCGACACTCATGCCGATTAACGCAGACAACAAGTTGGATCTCGCCACCTTCTGGCAAGCCTGGATCGCCCTTAATGCCTCCCCGGCCGACAAAGCATTCATCTTTCACTATGCCTTCGCTCAAGGTCTTTCCTGTCTCGCCCGCCAACAAGCCAATCAACATCATTGCAACACTATCGTGTTATCCGGCGGCGTTTGGCACAACCAATTACTACGGCGATTGGTTAAAGAAAATTTAGCAGAATTTCAGGTGTTGAGTGCGCACCAGTTCCCGATGGGAGATGGGGGACTAAGTTTAGGACAGGCAGTCATCGCAAGTTTTCAATTCAATGAGATAGAAACCGCATAGCTGACGCGTGCCGAAGTAAGCCAGTAAAGGGCACGCGTCAGGAGACGCGCGCCATCTATAGAAGCATCAATGGGATCATAATTCGTAAAAGTGCGGTCGGTTTTCCAAACGTTTTACCAGCTATCTGCTATACTCATCACATCATTTCTTTATCTATAAACGGGAGGCTTCCTATGCTTAACAAAGATACCCAACTCTGTATGTCCCTCTCCGGTCGTCCCGGCAACTTCGGCACCACATTTCACAATTATCTTTATCAAAAACTTGGCTTGAATTTCATTTACAAAGCCTTCACCACCGATGACATCGAACACGCCGTAAAAGGCATTCGTGCCTTAGGCATTCGTGGAAGTGCCGTGTCTATGCCGTTCAAAGAAAGTTGCATGCCGTTTTTAGACGAGATCTCACCCTCCGCGCAAGCCATTGAATCGGTCAATACTATCGTCAATGACAACGGTGTTTTACGCGCCTACAACACCGACTACATTGCCATTGTTAAGCTTATCGAGAAATACCAATTAAATAAGAACGACCGCGTGATCGTGCACGGCAGCGGCGGCATGGCAAAAGCGGTCGTGGCGGCGTTTAAGCATTCAGGCTTTGAAAAACTCAACGTCTTCGCCCGTAACGAAAAAACAGGCAAATATTTAGCCGCACTTTATGGCTACGATTACATATCTTCCCTCGACAACCAAACTGCAGACATTCTCATTAACGTTACACCAATCGGCATGAAAGGTAGCAAAGAGGCATTCGATCTCGCCTTCCCAGAAGCCATGATCCGTCAAGCGAAAACCGCATTTGATGTGGTCGCTCAACCTGCCGACACCCCATTAATCAAAACCGCCCAAGCCTTAGGTAAACAAACCATCTCCGGCGCCGAAGTGATTGTGTTACAAGCTGTTGAGCAATTCGAACTCTACACCGGTAAAAGACCAAGCGAAGAACTTATTGCCGAAGCGGCAGATTATGCAAGAAAAAATGCGTAAAGTGCGGTGAGGTTTAGTGATGTTTTATCATTTTGATAGTGCATACCTCCTGACGCGTACTGAAAACAAAAAATAAGGTACACGTCGGAAGGTCGCGCCATCGGAGGGGTTACATGAGAACTGAAACTGAAATACTTGATGTGATTTTACAGACCGCCAAGGTCTTGCAAGTTGACACCGTCGCCTTGTCCGGTTCGCGGGCCACTCCCAAGGCACTAAAGGATGAGTTCCAAGACTATGATGTAGTCTACCTCGTAGAAAATTTGGATGGCCTCGTAGCCGACCTCGCTTGGCTAGACCGGTTTGGTAAACGGATGATTGAGCAGCATGTTTCCCTAGAACATCGCCAGCTCTTTCTTATGCTCTTTGAAGATGGCAATCGGATTGATCTGACTCTCTGTCCCAAGGAACATATTAAAGAGTGGCTGGATAGCGAAGCGGATTTCACAGTGCTGACCGACCCACACGGGCTCTTTCAGGCCCATGCATCTGCTCCCCGACGCTATTGGACAGCACCAGCGACTGCGACTGATTTTGAAAAATCCTGCAATGAATTTTGGTGGGTATCAGCCTATGTGGTCAAAGGCATTCGCCGCCATCAATTAATCTATGCAGCGGATCATCTCTATGAGATTTGTCAGAAAGAATTGTTCAAACTTTTAGCCTGGCAGGTAGCAGCAGATAAGGGACTGGTAGATGTCGGCAAAAATTACAAATACCTCTTTCAGTATTTGCCTGCTGAAAAAGAGAAGGCTCTCGCAGCGCTGTTTGACTTCCCCAACCAAGAGAATCTCACTCAATCCCTGTTGGCTACCCAAATATTCTTCCACCAAGAAGCCCAGTCCTTCGCTCACAAAACCGGTTTCTCCTATGACAAAGAAACAGCAGAAAAAATGCTGGAATATACCAAGGAAAAGTTAGATCTGATAGATTGATTTTCAGCGCTAGAGATAACGCATATTTCCTAACGCGTTCCCTAATATCAATGTGTTACAGCACACGCTGGGAAGCGTGCGCTATCGGGGAGCGGCAGATTATGCAAGAAAAAATGCGTAAAGTGCGGTGGTTTTTTAGAGGTATTTTGATAACATTGATTATAAATAGCACTTATGGCCACATGCCGGCAGAGAGGGAAATATAAGTTTCGGCACAAAAATTTAACGCTTGAGCAAATGCAGACAATTTATCGCGATACTAGCAAACAAATGGATAACCTAATGGAGGATTACAATATGACTGATAAAGTGTATTTGGCGTTATACAAACACAAACGTTCTTTTCGAAAAGAACCTCTAAAAGCGGCGACTGACGCAATAACACGCTTTCTTACAAAGGGCAAATATTCTCATTGTGAGCTTGTTATTGAGAAAATTAAACCCACCGGTGGCGACCACCATAAACAGGAGACAATATACCAGTGCTTTTCGTCGTCTGTACAAGATGGCGGTGTGCGCTGTAAAGAAATCGACATGATGAGCGGTAAGTGGGACTTAATTGAATTACGTAACAGAGATCCAAATCAAATCCTGAATTATTTCAACCAAACAAAAGGCATGAAATACGACTGGTGGGGAGCTATCGGTGTGGTTATTGGCATCAAACAAAAACGGTCAAAATATTTTTGTTCCGAATGGTGCTATAACGCATTGGCTGATGGTGACCTAGACGGATGGCGATTTAGCCCGAATGATTTGGCCGTGATTTTTAGGCGGGGGTAAATATCCAAATCGGTGATGTAGTAAAACTACCTCATAGTCCCTAATAGCCCTCGATAGCGCGCGTCTCCCGACGCGTGCAAAACAAAAACACAGGACGCGCGTCAGTAAAAGATAATCGCATCAAAACAAATGCCGTTATTGTCTGTTTAATTGCGATAAATAAGCCTTACGCTGTGCGGTAAATACCCACCAAGGCTTTGGATCGTTTCCTTGGATAAAATCAGTTAAAGATAAAAAGACGTCTATCATACAAGGATCATGCTGCATACTGGTTAATTCACAGAGCTTGTAATACATGGCATAGGCGTCACGCCCTAACAAATCCTGCGGTGTGTTAATCCCCAGTTTCCGCAAATCCTCCGCAACGGACTTTCCTACATTCGGCAAATCCGTTAGTTGGTGCAATTTGTCTCGTTGAACTTTGGACGGATTCATGTTTTATAGCTCCTCTTTTGATCTAAGCGTGGACGCCTTGGCCATTTTTTGCCTAGGGTAACAAGTTACCCTAGGTTAAGCATAGTCATTCCCCTTTGGGGAATTTAAAGCGAAAAAGTGCGGTTGAAATCCCAAACGTTTTTCACCGCAAAAAACAATCCAAAATATCACCGCACTTTTAACTAATAACGCTCAAATAAAATGGGCCCCATCTGAACCGCCCGAGCGATTTGCAATTTTTAGGAAATTTTCGTCTGTTTGAGCGTAGCGAGTTCGAAAATTTTCGTTAAGAAAATTACAAGTGAGCGAGGAATCGCGGTAAAGCAGGGGTACACTTTTCTTTGCTTACTTTCTTTTGTGCAAGCAAAGAAAGTAAGATCCCTAACAAATCCTCGGCAACGGCTCATTCATCGGCAAATCCAACAACCTTGACTGACCGAAACTGCCTAATAATCTTACTTTTTTATCCGTCGTCACTTCGCCAATCACGGCAGCATTTTTACCTAATTTGTGGGAATGAAGTGCGGTCAGAATTTCGGGTGTTTTTTCAGGAGAGGCAATGATCACCAATTTGCCTTCGTTGGCAAAGTTTAAAGCTTCCAGCCCAAGCAATTCGCAAATTCCGCGCACCTCAGGGCGGATGGGTAAATCGTCTTCGTTGATTTGCATGCCTAATTGTTGGGCGGCGGCAAATTCGTGTAATACCGCATTTACGCCACCACGAGTGGCATCGCGTACGGCTTTTACGCCCTCAATCGTTCGCAATAAATCGATGAGTGGCGAAAGAACCGCGCAGTCGCTTTTGAGATCCGTTTGAATCCCCAGGCTTTCACGCAAGTTGAGAATGGTCGCGCCATGTTCGCCGATAGTGCCACTGACGATAATCTTGTCACCCGCTTCAATACGGTGCATACCCCAATCAATGCCTTGCGGAATAACACCAATGCCACTGGTGTTAATGAAGATTTTATCCACCGCGCCTTTTTGCACCACTTTGGTATCGCCCGTCACCACTTGCACACCGGCAGCGTGGCAGGTTTTTGCCATGGCTTGAATGATTTCTTTGAGTTCGGCTAGCGGCAAGCCTTCTTCTAAAATAAAACCGCAAGAGAGATATTTCGGCACGGCACCACACACTGCCACATCGTTTAATGTGCCACACACAGCGAGTTTGCCGATATTGCCACCGGGAAAGAAAATCGGATCGATAACGAAACTGTCGGTACTAAAAGAAAGCTGCTCCCCTTGTGCCATGAGCTCAGCTAATGGCAAGCGGGCTTGGTCTTCCCCTTGCGCAAGAATGGGATTATCAAAGGCTTCAACGAAATAATCCTGAATGAGCTTTTGCATGGCACCGCCACCGTTGCCGTGTGCCATGGTGATGAAATCTGTCATTATTCTCTCCGATATTGATAATAGGCGGCACACGCCCCTTCCGAGGACACCATCAAAGCGCCATAGGCATTGTCCGGGTTACATTGCGTGCCAAATAACGGGCAATCTGAAGGCTTGCATTTGCCGGTGAGCACGTCGCCACAACGAGAATTCGGGTCATCCGCCACTTGTTGCGGTTGGCTGTGGAAATACACTTCCGCATCAAAGCGTTTATAAGCATCGGTCAGTTCTACACCCGACTCTTCAATTTCACCTAAGCCACGCCATTCGCTGGATTTTTTCAGTTGGAACACTTCGCGCATGGCTTGTTGCGCCAGCAAGTTACCTTCGGAATGCACGATACGTTTATATTGATTTTCAATTTCGCAACGTCCGTCCACAAATTGCTGCACCAACATCACGATGGCTTGCAAAATGTCTAACGGCTCAAAGCCCGTGATGACGAAAGGTTTGTGGTATTTATCCACAATGGATTGATAAGGCGAAGTACCGATCACCATGCTCACATGCCCCGGGGCAAGGAAGCCGTCAATTTTTACATAATCTTGTGAAAGCAAACTATGTAGCGTTGGAATGATGGTAATGTTTTGGCAGACCACCCAGAAATTTTGAATATTTAATTTATTCGCCTGCTGCAAAGTCACCGCGGCACTCGGCATGGTGGTTTCAAAACCAAGAGAAAAGAACACCACTTTTTTGTCAGGATTGTTCACTGTGATATTCATCGCATCCAACGGTGAATACACGATGCGTACATCGGCGCCTTTCGCTTTGGCTTCCAACAAGGAACCACGGCGCCCTTTCACGCGCATGGCATCACCAAAGGTGCAGAAAATCACGCCAGGCTTTTGCGCAATTTCAATGCACACATCAATGCGTCCCATCGGCAACACACACACGGGGCAACCGGGACCATGGATAAATTCAATGCTTTTCGGCAACAAACGATCTAAGCCAAATTTAAAAATGGTATGGGTGTGTCCACCACAGACTTCCATGAGATATAACGGATTTTCCGGGGTATATTGTGGAAGTTGCGCCATCAGATGTTCGAGGTGTTCCACCAAACTTTTGGCTAATTTCGGATCGCGAAATTCATCAATGAACTGCATAACAGTCTCCTTACTGTTTCATTGTTTATTGCGCCTGTAACCACGCCAACCACTCTTCTAAGCCCTCGCCTGTGGTGGCAGAAAGTTGAATCACTTCAATTTGCGGACTCACCTGTTTGGCATAAGCGATACATTTTTCCACGTCAAAATTAAGGTATGGCAATAGATCGACTTTATTTAAAATCATTAACTTAGAAGCGGCAAACATGTGTGGGTACTTCAGCGGTTTATCCTCGCCTTCGGTGACAGACAAAATCACTACTTTGGCTTTTTCACCTAAATCAAATTCTGACGGGCAAACCAGATTGCCTACGTTTTCAATAAACAGCAGACTGTTTTGTTTCGGTTCAAGTTTGAACAGGGCATCATTGATCATTTGCGCATCTAAATGGCACCCTTTGCCGGTATTTACTTGAATCGCCGCCACACCGGTGGCGCGAATACGATCTGCATCATTTTCCGTTTGTTGATCGCCTTCAATGACATAACAAGTGCGGTCATTTTTCAGCGCGTTTAACGTGGTGGTGAGTAAAGTAGTTTTGCCGGAACCCGGGCTAGACACCAAATTCAATGCAAGAATATGTTGTTGCTGGAAAAGAAAGCGGTTGTGCGCCGCGATTTGATTGTTCTTACCTAAGACATCCTGCTCTACTTTTAACAGGCGTTTTTGCGTTTCAGTTGCGTCGGAAGCAGATTCCGCCGCATGAAATTTGAAATGAGAAAAGTTTGGATTTTTGACCGCACTTTTTGTGCCGTCATGATCATGATGAGAATGTCCTACTTCACCAATTCTGACCTGTTCCGGATGACCACAACCACAAGTCGTACACATAATATCCCCCTGATTTATCGCTATAAAATAAGAACATGCTAAGGATAGCACAACATCAATGTGGGGTTTTGATTGAGATCATAAAGTCAGAATATCGTCCGCCAATTGCGCGGTAAAGCCCCGATGATGAGACGCCACCAACATAGGCAACGACAAGTCGCGCAAAAGTGCGGTCAGTTTTTCGGTATTTTTGCTATCCAACCCGTTAGTCGGCTCATCTAACAATAACATTTTCGGCTGCATCGCCAATACGCCCGCTAAAGCGGTGAAATTTTTTTCGCCACCGGACAGCGTATGCACGGTTCGGTTCTGCAAGTGGGCGATACCAAAGCGTTCCAGTTGCTGCAAAGCAATAGCGTACGCCTGCTGACGCGGCAAGCCTTGATTTAAAGGACCAAATGCTACATCGTCCAGCACTGTTGGTCCGAACAGTTGGTCATCGGCATGCTGAAAACAAAACCCCACCGTGCCACGAAAAGGCGCAAAATCTTTTTCTTCCCGACACAACTGCCCGAATAGACGAATCTCACCGCGAGTAACAGGGACAAAGCCTAACAAAGCAAACAATAAGGTGGTTTTCCCTGTACCGATTTCTCCCTGCACGAAAAAACGTTGTTCTGCTTCAATTTGAAAAGACAGATTATCAATAATCCGTCGTTCACCCCGTTTAATTTGCAATCCATTGACTTGTAAAACCGTCATTTTTTCCCGCTTAATTTTGTTTTTTCGCCGAAACGAAACCCACGACATTTAAGGGCAATTTGCGCTGTTTCGGCTTTGAGTAAAGCATGAACCAATAAGAGAGCCACCCGTTGCGCAGTGACATATAAAGTGCGTCGATTACATCCCGCATGATAACCCCGTGCACGCATCGCCAAATCCATTTTCTGCCGTAATTCACTTAACAAAGCAATATAACGCACCGTGAGTACAAAAAGCCAAATTAATTTGGGTGGCAAAGGCAATTTCCCGATGGCTTGTACCAACATCGCATCGTTCATTTTCCACAGCAACAACCATAACGAAAACAACAACAGGTTCATGCGTAAACTGATTAACAGCGCCGTATCGATGCCTGACGGGTTAAGTTCAACACCATCAGCGCCAATACGCCAACTCAATGCCACCCAAAGCAATAAAGTAAAAATGTTGAATACCAGCCAGCGTTTTAGATAAGGAAAATAAGGATCGCTACTACGATAAATCAAGATCACCAATAAGATTAAGGTGATTCCGTTTAACCATAGCAACAAGGAGGGCTTCGACAAGGCGCTGATCACCAACCCCCAAAGGAATAGGTAAATCAGGCGCAAGTGAGGTGCAAAAAAGTGCGGTGTAAAAAAACGCTGAAAAGCGGAGATCATTGCTCACACCGTTCGTTGTAGCCAATGGTTTTCGGTGAGGCAACAACAGGTTGTAACGCAGCGGGATACATTTTACCGAGTAGGGAAATCACGCCGTAGCTGATAATGCTATCCAACACAAATACAGGCAGATGAGACAGCAACAACAAGGCGATTAAATCCTGATAATGTTTGCCACCATCCAACGACAAGACAAGAGAGGCTAACGCCCCCGCGCCGCCTACGCCAATTACGCCGGCACCCACACCGGTGAACAGTTTCGCCATGAGCCCCATGTCAGGCTGCAAATAACTGCGTAATAAGTAATGCGCCGCCACTGCAGGCAACGCCATCACACACAAGTTTACGCCCAATACGGTAAAGCCACCGAAGGAAAAAAACAGCACCTGTAACAACAAGGCAATTAGAAAGGCCGGGAATACCGCCCAACCAAGAAACAACCCTGCCATGCCATTTAAAATCAAATGAACGCTACCGATGCCTACGGGCACATGGATAGTACTCGCGACAAAAAAAGACGCAGCAAACAATGCGGTCAAAGGCAAACGTTCGCTATCCAAACGGCGCAATCCAACAGTGACACCAATCACAGCTAAAGCAACGCCTGCCAATAACACCGGTGTATGCAATACACCTTCCGATAAATGCATTATTGATGTCCTTTTCTTAATTTGCGGGCTTTTAACCAAGCGACAATACCCGCAATGCCCACAATGTA
This sequence comes from Aggregatibacter aphrophilus ATCC 33389, assembly GCF_900636915.1. Taxonomy (NCBI): domain Bacteria; kingdom Pseudomonadati; phylum Pseudomonadota; class Gammaproteobacteria; order Pasteurellales; family Pasteurellaceae; genus Aggregatibacter; species Aggregatibacter aphrophilus. Next base: position 1,992,070 of record NZ_LR134327.1, read on the forward strand.
ACCGATGCCCCCTAAAATATCGTGCAGATAAATTTTATCGCGCAACTGTGCAATATCGCCACGCAGTAACAGCAGACTTTCATCGCTCGTTTGAGTTGCCGTGCTTGGCTTCGCGGTGATGCGATCCGCCACCACCGTTGCACGATGACCTTCTTCCCCTTCTACCACCACTTTTAAAGCGATATTCGGTTCTACTTTTAACGGAAGGTAAAAATAACCGTTATTGTCGGTTTTCCCCGTCAACAACGGCTGATTTTCCCCATGGCGCACCACTTCCACATAGGTTTCGGCGGCGGGGGTCATATCGGAATAGTAGGATTTCCCTGTTACGGCCTGCCCATCATACTGGGCAAACACATAAAGTGCGTGCGCCAAGGCATGAGGGGCAGACAATAACAAGGGGAAAAGTGCAGTCAGAATACGCAACGTTTTTTTCATTGTCGCCTACTGAGCATCAAAGGTCAGCATATATTCTACAGAGCGGCGATCGTAATCCGGATTGGTTTTCACCTTTTCTTCAAATTCCGCCCAAACTTTGTTGTAACCTGCCTGCGGAGTAAATTCAGCAATACCTTTGTCGTCAGTTAAGTTAAACGGCGCGTCTTCACCCAATCCCACTTTAATATCTTTCACCGGCTTGCCGTTGTGCAATACTAAAATCGGCAACGGTTTTCCGGCTTTTGGTTGCGCTTGTGGCACCAGTTCATATTCCATGCCATGTGTTTTCGTTGCTTGCTCGTCCCAGTGTAATACGGCTTTACCGAATTTCACCGGATTCACAGAAGATACTGCGGTTGGTTCTTGTTGTTTAGTTTTTTCTACATATTTGCCGCTTGGCAATTTTGACCAAACGCCGTTATCAAAACGGATAAACACTTGTGATGCTTTATCGGCATTGAGATAGGCTTCACCTTCTTTAAATTGATATGTTGCGTTAGAAACGTTACCTTGATTATCTAGCAACTTAACGGCTTTCAATTTGTATTCGGGGTAAGTTTCGGTCTGTTCATGACCGAATTTCACGACATATTGCCCAGCAGAATTAGCCTCTTTGACAGGTTCTAGCCACACGTTGTGGGCATTGGCAATAGATGCAGCAAAAAGTGCGGTACAAATTACACTTGTTTTTAGAAATTTCATTTGATCTCTCCTTTTATCGTTGAATTTTGTCCAATGATAAAATCTGAAGCGACTTTAGAGTCAAGTGTTTTTTAAAGAAATATACGAAAAATGAGGAAGATAGATGAAGAAGAAAATAGATTCCGCGTGCGCTAATACTGCACGCGGAGAGAGAAAATATTTAATTCAATTTCGCCAACATGGCAACAACCATGGCGGAGGATTGTTTGGCAGCGAGCGGAAGAAATTCTTCAAAAGACATATTGGCTTTGTCGTCACCCGCATCGGAAATGGCGCGCACGACCACGAAAGGCACGTTAAAAGCGTGGCAAACTTGCGCGATTGCAGCCGCCTCCATTTCCACAGCAATAACATTCGGGAAATCCCGTTTGATTTGTGCTAAACGTTCACCGCCTTGAATAAAGCTATCGCCGGAACAAATTAAACCGCGTTTTACATGCCGCCCTAACTGTTGGGCTGTTTGTTCCGCCAATTCGACCAATGCTGCATCGGAAACAAAAGTGACAGGGCATGCAGGAAGTTGTCCTTTGGCATAACCGAAAGCAGTAACATCAGCATCGTGATATTGCGTTTCAGTGGAAACAATGACATCTCCGACACTTAATCCTTCAGCCACGCCACCGGCAGAACCGGTATTAATTACAATATCTGGTTTGGTTAATTGCAATAAGGCTGTCGTCCCCATGGCAGCGGCAACTTTGCCGATACCGGATTGCAACAAGGCGACTTGTTTACCTTGAATATTGCCTTCATATATAGTGCATGCCGCCAATTTTGTGACATTTTTATCGGTCATTAAACCCACTAAAATATCCACTTCCTGCGCCATGGCGCCCACAATACCGATTTTCATTTGTTTCCTTAACTACTCTTTTTTATTGATTAAATAATCCAACACCGCAAGGGCATAATCATCGTTATACAAGGTGCTGGCGGTCAATACATATTTGCCGTTAATCACCACATAAGGGAAAGTAAACACACCATAATCTTCCGTTAAATGAATAGCATAATCTACGTCACGTTTTACTTTTTCGGAATGATAGGTCCGTAAGAATTTACTGCGCTCAACACCTTGATTTTCCAACCAAGGCAGTAAATTATCCATTTGTGACAATCGAATATAATTAGTTTTTTCCGATGTTTCGAACATCAAAGCGGATGAAACATTTTCAGCATCTAAATGTTGTAGGGTATAAAATACATTCGCTGAAAAGCGGGCTTTGGCAGTAGCGACGGGATGTTCTACCAGCGCGACTTTATCGCGATTAATTTGCTCATAGAGATCTAACACATCTTGTGCAGAAGAACATACACGGCAGTCATAATCAAAGAAAAACTCAATGAGAATTTTGTGATCACTACGCGGTGGAAATGAAACAGGCTCCACATAAGAAAAATAGTCTTTGCCGTCTTCAAATTGAATGGTTTCGTCGTCCAATAATTGTCTCGGGGAATCGGTAGAAAATGCCTCTTCATGTTGCGCGAAGGCAACATGACCAATACATAACAATATGATGAATGACCCGACCCGTAACATGGTTTGTGCTAATTTCCTAAAGGCTCAATATAATCCACTAGTAACTGGACACCTCGATTGCCACGAAACTCATTGATATCTAATTTATACACCAGTTTCGCGTTTTTTATTGATAAATCAGGATAATACCGCGTATCTACATTAAAGGTGATAGCATCTAATAATGGTCCGCCCAGTTTGGGCTCCACCATCATTTTTAAGTGTTTTTCACCTACTAACCGTTGTTGCAAAATCTTAAACTCACCGTCAAACATCGGTTCAGGAAACGCCTGTCCCCAAGGACCGCCCTGCTGTAAAGTCTCCGCCGTAGCGAGATTTAACAAATCCGTACTTAATTCACCGTCCGTCCAAATCGTACCTTGTAGCTGATCTTGCGCCAACAACTCGCTAACAGTTTGATTAAAAATACGTTGAAAATCCGCCAAATAGGGTTCAGGAATACTTAAACCTGCTGCCATGGCATGACCACCAAATTTTAAAATTAAATCAGGATATTGCGAATAGACTCGTTCCAGCGCATCACGAATATGCAAGCCTGGAATAGAGCGTGCAGAACCTTTTAAAATGCCATCCTGCTCCTGTGCAAAGGCAATCGCTGGGCGGTGAAATTGGTCTTTAATACGCGATGCCACAATGCCCAATACACCTTGATGCCAATCCGCCTGATACAGCACTATGGAATGTGGCAATTGGTTTTCAAGTGCGGTGAGATTTTGGCATATTTTTAAAGCTTCCAGCTTCATGCCCTGCTCGATTTCTTTGCGCGCTTGATTTAAGCCGTCTAATTCTAACGCCAAGGCACGGGCGTTTTCCATGTTTTCCGCCAGCAATAGTTCAACGCCTACGGACATATTATCCAAACGTCCCGCCGCATTTAATCGCGGTGCAATAGAAAAACCCAAATCCGATGCGGAAAATCCCGTTAAATCCCGTTTTGCCACTTCTGCCAAAGCTCGAATACCAAAACGGCAACGCTGCGCTTTAATACGCGCCAAGCCCTGATACACCAGAATGCGATTGTTTTGATCCAACGGCACTACATCAGACACCGTACCTAACGCCACCAAATCCAGCAGTTCGGTGAAATTCGGCTGATTTTTGGCGTCAAACATGCTCAATTCACGAAATTTCGCCCGCAAAGCAAGCATAAGATAAAACGCCACGCCCACACCGGCGAGACTTTTCGACGGAAAACCGCAATGGGCAAGATTCGGATTGATGATGGCATCGGCACTCGGCAAGCTTTCCGGCGGCAAATGATGGTCGGTAACGATAACATTCACACCCTGTTCTTTTAGAAACGCCACGCCCTCATGAGAAGATACACCATTATCCACCGTGATAAGCAGTTCAACATCCAGCGCCAATGCCTCTTGCGCCACTGCAACACTTAAACCGTAACCTTGCTCGAAGCGATTCGGTACCAAATAAGCGACGTTGACAAAACCAAGCTGACGCAACGCCAACACTGCCAATGCTGTGCTTGTCGCTCCGTCCGCATCGAAATCGCCGACGATAACGATTTTTTGCTGTTTTTCGTAGGCTTCCAGCAAAAGCGCCACAGCATCATCCAAACCGGACATCAGATTCGGGTTGTGAATGGCGGCTAAAGTGCGGTCTAATTGACAAGCGTTTTTAATGTGCCGCGAACGATAGAGACGATCCAAGAGCGGATCGTCACAGAGTTTATTACCTGCCGGCACTTCACGGCGTAAGATTTGTTTTTGCACAGCTGATCTGTATTATCCTTCTAATGCCGCAAGTAAATCAGCAGGTTTTAGATAACCACCAATAACTTCGCCTTCACTGGTAATGATAGTCGGCGTTCCGTTTACACCAAATTGAGCGCCAAGCAAATAATGTTTTCTCACCACATTCGGGGTCTTCAATTCTTTTGGAAGATAGCCTTTTTCCGCTTCGTTTAAAGCGAATGTCGGGTCTTTTGCGGTAAAAATCGCTTCCATTTGCCCTGCCGTTTGACTCTCCATACCTGCACGCGGGAACGCCAAATAACGTACGGTAATGCCTAAGTCGTTATATTCTTTCACTTGTTGATGTAACAAATGGCAGTAGTGGCAGGTAATATCCATGAACACGGTGACGACATGTTTTTCATTTTTTGCCGGATATACAATCATTTCGTTTTTCAGCGCATTTAATTTATCCAGCAACACTTTATTAGTGACGTTGCTAATGCCTTTATCGGTTAATTTGTAGATTTTTCCTTGTAATAAATATTCGCCGTCTTCACTTGCGTAAAAAATGCCTTGGTCGCTTACGACAGTTTTCAAGCCTTTAATCGGTGAAGTTTGAATATCAATATCTTTCACACCTAGCTTTTCCAATTTACTTTTCAGTGCAGCATCATTTGCCGTTACACTCATAGATATAGCCAAAAGAGAAAGCGTAGTAATAATTTTTTTCATTTCTGTTGTTCCTAAATAAGTGAAATTGAGCGTAAATTATAAAAGTAATTGACGCGTTATGCAAAATTCACAGAATTTCACAGTTGGAGTTTCGTTCACTCTACCCAATTCCCGCAAAATCCCTTATAATCCCGCACTTAATTTACCTTTTTACGACATTCATTATCATGCTTGAAATTAATCCTATCAAAAATAAAATCACCGATTTAACCGACCGCACTTCTGTGCTTCGGGGGTATCTTTGACTTCGACGCTAAAACGGAGCGTTTAGAAGAAGTTAACGCCGAGTTAGAACAGCCTGATGTATGGAATGACGCAGACAAGGCGCAGGCACTCGGCAAAGAGCGCGTTTCTTTAGAACAGGTAGTTAACACCATTAAAAATTTAGAGCAAGGCTTGGAAGATGTAGACGGTTTGTTGGAACTTGCCGTGGAAGCGGAAGACGAAGCCACCTTCAACGAAGCCGTTGCCGAATTAGACGAACTGGAACAACAACTCGCCAAACTGGAATTCCGCCGTATGTTCAGCGGCGAACACGATGCCTGCGATTGTTATGTAGATTTGCAAGCAGGCTCCGGCGGTACCGAAGCGCAAGACTGGACAGAAATGTTACTTCGTATGTATTTGCGTTGGGCAGAAAGCAAAGGATTCAAAACCGAATTAATGGAAGTCTCCGATGGCGATGTGGCCGGTGTTAAATCTGCTACCATTCGTGTTAGCGGCGAATACGCATTCGGCTGGCTACGCACGGAAACCGGCATTCACCGTTTGGTGCGCAAAAGCCCGTTTGACTCCAATAACCGTCGCCATACCTCATTCAGCGCAGCTTTCGTCTATCCTGAAATTGACGACGATATTGATATCGAAATCAATCCTGCCGATTTGCGTATTGACGTTTATCGCGCCTCCGGTGCGGGCGGTCAGCACGTGAACAAAACCGAAAGTGCGGTGCGAATCACCCACATGCCAAGCGGTATCGTGGTGCAATGTCAGAACGACCGCTCCCAACACAAGAACAAAGATCAGGCAATGAAACAACTTAAAGCGAAGTTGTACGAATTGGAATTGCAAAAGAAAAATGCCGACAAACAAGCCATGGAAGACAATAAATCCGACATCGGCTGGGGCAGCCAAATTCGTTCTTATGTGTTGGATGATTCCCGTATTAAAGATTTGCGCACCGGCGTAGAAAATCGCAATACGCAAGCAGTGTTAGACGGCGACTTGGATCGGTTTATTGAAGCCAGTCTCAAAGCCGGATTGTAAAAGTGCGGTCGTTTTTAAAAACGTTTTTTAAAATTGAAAATTAAAGGTAAATAAAATGTCAGAACAAGAAGTAAAAGAGTTAGATCTCAACGGTGAAATGTTAGTACGCCGTGAAAAACTCGCGGCCTTGCGCGCCAAAGGCAATGCCTTCCCGAACCGATTCCGTCGCGATTCGCTTGCACAGGATTTGCACGATAAATATGATGCCGAAGAGGGCGAAGCATTAAAAGAAAAACACATTGAAGTTACCGTTGCCGGACGTATCATGACTCGTCGCGCCATGGGTAAAGCCACCTTTATCACCATTCAAGATATGAGCGGCAAAATTCAGCTTTATGTGGCGCGCGATAACTTGCCTGAAGGCGTGTATAAAGATGATGTAGGTCACTGGGATTTGGGTGACATTGTCGGTATTAAAGGTTCGCTATTCAAAACCAAAACCGACGAACTCACCGTGAAAGCCACCAAAGTTCAGTTATTAACCAAAGCCCTTCGCCCGCTGCCGGACAAATTCCACGGTTTAACCGACCAAGAAGTGCGTTATCGTCAACGTTATTTGGATTTAATTTCTAACGAAGAATCCCGCCGCACTTTCATCATTCGTTCTAAAGTCGTCGCCGGCATTCGTGAATATTTCCTTTCCAAAGGCTTCATGGAAGTGGAAACCCCAATGTTGCAAGTGATTCCGGGTGGTGCAGCGGCTCGTCCGTTTGTCACACATCACAATGCCTTAGACGTGGATATGTATTTGCGTATCGCACCGGAACTTTACTTAAAACGTTTAGTGGTAGGCGGCTTTGAACGCGTATTCGAATTGAACCGCAATTTCCGCAACGAAGGCGTTTCCGTACGTCACAATCCCGAATTCACCATGCTGGAATACTACCAAGCCTACGCCGATTACCATGATTTAATGGACAACACCGAAGAATTATTGCGCAAATTGGCGATTGATATTTTAGGCACCACCATCGTGAAATATGGCGACTTAGAATTTGATTTCGGCAAACCGTTCGAACGTATCACCTTACACAACGCCATCATCAAATACGGCGCCGAAAAAGGCATTGTGAAAGAAGATTTATACGATTTCGACCGCGCCAAAGCCACCGCAGAACGTTTAGGCATTGAGGTGCAAAAATCCTGGGGTTTAGGCAGCATTGTGAACGCCATCTTTGAAGAAGTGGCAGAACATCACTTAATTCAGCCGACTTTTTTAATGGCTCACCCTGCTGAAATTTCACCGCTCGCCCGTCGTAACGATGAAAACCCGGAAGTGACAGATCGCTTTGAACTCTTCATCGGCGGACGTGAAATCGGTAACGGTTTCTCCGAATTAAACGATGCCGAAGATCAAAATGAACGTTTTGACGCCCAAGTAGCTGCCAAAGAAGCCGGTGATGACGAAGCGATGTTTAAAGACGAAGATTTCGTTGTGGCCCTTGAACACGGTCTTCCACCAACGGCCGGCGAAGGCTTGGGTATCGACCGCTTAGCCATGCTTTATGCCAATGCCCCATCCATCCGTGATGTGATTTTGTTCCCGGCTATGCGTCAGAAATAATCCGAATAAAATCCAAAAGGAAGTCGATCGACTTCCTTTTTTTCTCCCTCTATCGAACGATCACTGACAAGTAGGCGCTTAAAAATAATACATTAGGCTCTTAATCCATTGGTCGAACCTCACTGCCGAAGAGACTATTCAGAAAAACGTCCCCAAAAAGCACCGCACTTTTTTCAAGTGCGGTCACAAAATCCATTGAATTTCGAACGCTGGCTTTACTAACGGCCCCAAAGGGGCGAACAAGTCACCTCTGTGATTTGTAAGTAATTTTTTCCAATGTTTTTTTAACGCTCATCCAGTAATGAAATCGGGCGAGTTTGTTTACGAAGTTCTTCTACTTCGTCTAACAGACGCATAATGAGGCTTAAAGCGGGGATGCTGGCATCAAAGTCATGGCTTAAGCGGTGAGCGCGGCGCACACGAGCCATTTGGAAACCGCTGAAAACCGCCTGCTCGGGCCGCCCATCCACAGAAATCACGCCTTCTTCTATCAATTCCAGTAGCCACTGGCGATCAGCAGAGCACACTTTCAACATTTCATTAAAGCTCAATTTAATATCAATATCTTGATTCATCATTTCAATTCCTTATTCTGTCTTATACCTGTTTGGCAGTAAAGTGTGCCGCTAATTGCTCCCATGCAACACGGTCGGCATCATTCTCGATGGTCGGCACTACAATACGAATATTTAAATATAAGTCGCCTGCCTCTTTGGCCGGAATGCCTTTACCTTTCAAGCGGATGCTTTTACCGTTTTGGCTGTTTGCCGGTAAGTTAATTTGTAGGCGTCCGCCAAGGGTAGTAACCTGAATCTTACCACCTAATGCTGCCTGCCACGGAAACACATCGATAGTTTGACAAACGTCTTTTTTATTTTTTACATAAAGATCAGGGCGTTCATGGAAACGAATTTTCAAATACAAATCGCCGTTTTCGCCGCCGTTAATACCGGGTAAACCTTGGCGCGCCAAACGGATTTGCTGTCCTTCGGTAATACCTTTTGGAATTTTCACATTTAAGGTTTTATTTTGTTGGATAATTCTTCCATAATCGTCAATGGTTGGCACATTTAAACTCAAAGAACGCTCCGTGCCATCATAAGCGGCGGCAATGTCAATACTGAGTTCTGCGTACTGATCTTCACCTTTCATTGGCCCTGTTTGGCGAGTACGGGATTGTTGCTGTCCACCACGCCCGAAGGCAGAAAACAGATCTTCAAAATGAAAATCTTCTTGTCCGAACGGCTCGCCGTCACCAGAATGGAACTCATAGTGGCGGAAACCGTTGGCATTGCCGTAAGCACCTTCAAATGGGTTACCCTGAGCTTGCGCCCGACCAAACGGGTTTGCCAACATTTCGTCATATTCTGCCCGTTTTTGCGGATCTTTTAAGGTTTCATAGGCTTCATTCACCTCCGCGGTTTTCTGCACTGCATCAGGATCTTTGCTCACATCAGGGTGATATTTACGCACCAATTTTCGATACGCTTTTTTAATGCTGTCGAGGTCGGCGTTTTTTTCAACGCCCAATACCTCATAATAGGTTTGTTTTGCCATAGTTATCCTTTTAAATGTTAATGTTTGTCATTCGGTTTATTGTTGTTGTCGTTCCTCACTCACAAGCAACAACTAATGAACTCATCATAATTTGAGTAAATTTTGTTCTGTTTAATATAATAACAATATGAATTTTTTAAAGTAGTTTTTTCATCATTTAATTACCTCAAGCAACGCCTTGTCATTTCTCATTGCGGGTAAAATCCGCTATAATGCGAGCCATTTTTCCGGTGCCGATTTCGACGTTTCCATGGCACATTTCATTTATAAGAGGTTTTTATGACAACTCCTGTTGTTGCACTGGTTGGCCGTCCGAACGTGGGCAAATCCACCTTATTCAATCGTCTGACCCGCACCCGTGACGCGTTAGTCGCCGACTTCCCCGGCCTAACCCGTGACCGAAAATACGGCCATGCCCACCTCGCAGGTTATGACTTTATTGTTATTGACACCGGCGGTATCGATGGCACGGAAGAAGGCGTAGAAGAAAAAATGGCGGAGCAATCATTACTTGCCATTGAAGAAGCGGACATTGTGTTATTTTTAGTAGATGCCCGCGCCGGCTTAACGTCAGCGGATATTGGTATCGCCAACTATTTACGCCAACGCCAAAATAAAACTACTGTGGTAGTCGCCAATAAAGTGGACGGCATTGACGCTGACTCCCACTGTGCCGAGTTTTATCAATTAGGCTTAGGTGAAATCGCCCAAATTGCGGCTTCTCAAGGACGCGGTATCGCCAACCTGATGGAACAAGTATTAAGTCCGTTAGCGGAAAAAATGGCGGAAAAAGAGGAAGAAAGTGCGGTAGAAAATGATGATGTTTCTGAAATGGCTCAACACGATGAATGGGATGAGGATTTCGATTTTTCAAATGAAGAAGACACCGCGCTTTTAGATGAAGAATTGGCGCAGGAACAAACACCGGACAGTGAAAATATCAAAATTGCCATTGTAGGACGTCCGAACGTGGGCAAATCCACGCTGACTAATCGCATTTTAGGCGAAGATCGCGTGGTGGTTTACGATATGCCGGGCACCACCCGCGACAGTATTTATATTCCGATGGAACGTGACGGCCAACAATACACCTTAATCGACACTGCCGGTGTGCGTAAACGCGGTAAGGTGCATTTGGCGGTGGAAAAATTCTCCGTCATCAAAACGCTACAAGCCATTCAAGACGCTAATGTGGTATTGCTCACCATTGATGCACGGGAAAACATTTCCGACCAAGATTTATCACTGCTTGGCTTTATCTTAAATGCCGGCCGTTCCTTGGTTATCGTGGTGAATAAATGGGACGGTTTGAATCAAGAGGTGAAAGATCGCGTGAAATCGGAACTTGATCGCCGTTTGGATTTTATTGATTTCGCCCGTGTGCATTTTATTTCAGCCTTGCATGGCAGCGGTGTCGGCAATTTATTTGAATCTGTCAAAGAAGCCTATGAATGCGCCACGCAGAAAATGACCACATCCATGCTTACCCGCATTCTGCAAATTGCGGTGGATGAGCATCAACCGCCGATGATTGGCGGTCGTCGGGTGAAATTGAAATATGCCCACCCGGGCGGTTACAACCCGCCGATTATTGTGATTCACGGCAACCAAGTGGATAAACTGCCGGATTCCTACAAGCGTTATTTATCCAACCATTTCCGTCGTAGCTTGAAAATTATCGGTTCGCCAATTCGTCTGCAATTCCAAGAAGG